>JAOAPO010000388.1 GCA_025462945.1 Bryobacterales bacterium | reverse complement strand
CCAAGAATCGGAATACTGCCGATGCCGGGGATCTTGCTCAGGCTTTGGGTTGTGCGGTTATCGAGCAGACCGGCTATTGCAAAACTTTCGCCGCTTGCCAGTTCAACTTCGGTCTCCACACGCCGCGTCGAGATAGCAGGAATAGTGAATCCCTGAAAGACCAGGCCGTTAGCAAAATCCAGCGAACTAACTTCCGGAGTGACCTGCAGTCGGATTGTCCCCCGCGGCGTCACGTGCGGCAGGAAGTTGATGCGGATTCCGAACTCACGAAACGAGATGGTTACGGCACCGGCATTAGCGCCCCCTTGCACGGTTGGAAACGGGAACTGGCCACCTGCCACAAAGCTGGCTGGCTTGTCATCCATGGCCAGAAGGTTCGGTTCGGCGAGGATCTCGAGCAGATTACGATTCTGCAGCGCTCGGATCGTCGCCCCCAGATTGAGGTCCGGGCGAAACAGGAAAAGGTTCAACGCATCACTTAGAGTGAATGTCGGATTGCTGGCACCCGTTGTGACCGTTGGGGTGGCGAACTGTCCGGTAGAGGCAAGGCCGACTGTGTTCCCGGCTCCTGTGCTGACAAGGTTCAGCCCAAGCTGCGATGAAGCCGCTCGATCGACGTTGGCGAACCGAACCTTGAGCAAGACCTGAGCCGCCGCCGGAGGAACGTCGACATAAAGCAGGTTCACCACTTTCCCCAGCGAGCCAGCGATCAACGCTGCTCTCTCGGCGCTCGTCTGATCCCTTACTGTGCCACGAAGAAACACCGTGCCGTTTTCGTAGTCCAGAGAAACGTTCTGCCCGGCCAGCTCACGAGAAAGTTGTTCACGAATCGACTCCACGGGGGAAGCAGGCGCTTCCACGTGGATCTGGTAGACGAGGCGCGCGCCGTCCCGGGGCCAAATGATAAGACTGGTATCCCCAGGGCCGGTCGCATTCACCAGTAACTCTTTCGATGTCACCGGCACGACTTCGGCTACGGCTGGGTTGGTAATTGCGACCCGTCGAATCTCCTGCGATGTTTCCACGACCATAGACCGGCCCGGCTTCAGCGACAGCGAGTTCCCGAGCGTGATCTCCTGCGCGAAGATGCCGCACGAAAGGACCATCCCAATCACCGCGGCTCTCGCCAACTGACTGCTCATAAACATCACTTCGACGCTCCTTGTGTAACTCCGGGCTGCATTAGCCCGACTTCCATGCGCTTTGTTCCCTGAATAACTTCAACCATGTCCGGTATATGCGCCGGAAGAATGGAGAGCACCGCGGGTGGGCGCGCCGGTTCCTGAGCTACGCGCGTCTGAACTTTTCTCGGCGCGGCAGTCGCGTTCATCCCTCCAAAGAGTCCGTTCATAGCGGCGCCGGGTGTGTCCACCAGAGCGGTATCCAGCGCGTTTCGCAGGATCAGCTGGATCGTCGTCTGGTTCCCGGCGAGGCTAAGCACTTCAGCCTGCTGCGGAGACACCAACAGATTCACTACTTGCGCCGCCACTGGCTTGCCATCCCCGTCCTTCTTAAAGTCCTGGCCGACCGAAAGGACAGTGATGTTTTGCAGCACTGTTCTGGTGACTGGCCCCGCCGCTGCGCTGTCTGCAGATATCTGCTGACCGGATGCGAGTACGTCTACGTGACTTCCCGGCAGGACAAAGCCCGCGACCCCGACGACCTCGTTGACCCTTACTGCGCTGGCCCGCATCCCCACGGGAATGAAGGCTGCGAGTCCCCCGCCGGAACCAGCCGGGGCAAGGCGATACTCAACGACGGGCTCGCCCTCGTAAATTGCGGCGCTAATGCTACGGCCCACAGCGTCTGCCTTTTGGACGATGACACCGGGGGGAACCCAGCCCTGCCAGGCAGCCGGCAGGAGATCTTTCTCCTGAATGGTTTGTCCCGCTTCGAGCTTTCGGGCAGCTATAAGAACGGGGTGAGTGACCACCGGGGCTGATGCCCCAGTCTGCTTGATCATCATGCGGTAGAGGAGGGTGGTTGCGCCGCCCGCAAAAACGAAGCCGAAGAGGAGAACAGAGAGGATTCTTCGATTCAAAGCATCTGCCCTTGCGACGCTGACCATTCCCGTGCCATGGCTGGCAAATCGCCGTTGAACTGTCGGGCCCCCGGAGCGCGCACTACAGCCCACAGAGCCACGGCAGTCATGAGAACACCGACTAAAAGAATCACGGCCAAAGCCTGATCCGAAACCTGTAAATGGCTGGCCCGAATTCGTATCGACGGCTTATGGTGCACTTTGATTGCGGCTGTCATGCTTTGTCTTGTGCAGGTTGTTACCCGTAGCGCAACTCGGGCCATGTCTATGTGGATAAGGAACTTAATGCAGTTTCCCAGCCGAGGCCTCGAAGCGCGGCGAACAGATATGAGAGAGCTGTCGCAGACTCATACAGTCCTGGAGACGCTGCCCATTCAATGGGACTGGGGTGGCGGATCAGGGGACAAGAGCGGGTTGGAGGCGAAGGACGAAGGAAGGATGGAGGGAGCAGAGACAGCTGAAAGCACAAAGAGCCAAGACAACGGCGCCTCGTGGCGCGATGTTTTGGCTCTTTGTGCTTGGTGTGAAAAATCGGCGGGACATTCGCCTTGGTGGAGAACGCCGTGGATATTCTAACTTGCTGCGGTGTTGGCCGCTGCGAGTTGTGTGTTGCTTGCTGCCCAGATGCCTTTGATGCTTCCGCCCGCGCCGATGAAGAGTGCGGCGGCCGCGAGAGCCACGAAGGCCATCAACAGCGTGTATTCGA
>JAOAPO010000370.1 GCA_025462945.1 Bryobacterales bacterium | reverse complement strand
TTAATAGGAGCGCATCTAACCAGCGAAGTTGCGGCATTTGAGGCAAAACGACCGGCTTCCACTTTCTGGTGCTGTTGTTGCCATTGCCTCGCCCGTGCGGATCTGGCATACTCTCTGCCGGGAGGTGGTGAATATGAGGCGTCCATTGGTCAGGTGTTCGGTTCTGGTCGTAATCGCCGCTGCGGCGCTCTCAGCCGCTGATCCGTCGTTCACGGGGAGATGGAAAGTGAATCCCACGAAAAGTGACTTCGGTGAAAGTACGATTAGCTTTTCTCAAACACCATCTGGCGAGTGGCAGGCGAGCAGCGCCGACTACCCCTATACGTTCCGACTTGACGGCAAAGACTCTCCAACTCCTTTTGGCCTCACCGCAGCATGGAAGTCGCTGAGCGCGAACGAATGGCAGACGGTATGGAAGCTGAATACCGGCATGCAAGTATCGACCGATGCGATAACGCTCTCGCCCGATGGCAAGACGCTCACCATCCACACCCAAGGCATCAAAGCGACGGGAGGAACCGTCGACGATACCACTGTGTACCAACGGGTCGCGGGCACGTCGGGGCTTGTGGGCAAGTGGAAAACGAAGAACGTCAAATCCGCCTCGCCAGCAATCATGGAACTCGTGTTGTCCGGCAAGGACGGTATCTCCTTCCGTTTACCCGACATCGATATCACCTGCGATGCAAAGTTTGACGGCAAGGATGTGACATGCACGCGTGCCGGTGCGGCGCATCCCTACAGCTTGGCGGTCGTGGAAGGGGATCGCAGAACCATCGCAGCAACATTCAACATCAGTGGCAAGATGGTCTCCAAGAGTTCGTACGCCGTATCAACTGACCGAAAGACGCTGACCGAAACTGGGGTTTCGGCCAACGGCGAGAAGGTCATAACCATTTACGATCGTCAGTGATTCCGCTAAGCCGCTGTGGCCCGGTGGCATTCGCGAACACAGAGTATCTGCTGTCCGTCGGCTTCGGGCAGAGCGGATGATCGCATGAGGCCGCGGACAAGTGCGTTGTTAGTCGTGGACGCCTGTGATGGTCCTATTTCAGGCGAGTGGGATGGCAGCACGTCAGCGTCTTGAGCCTTGCTGTGAGGCACGCGATATGAGACTTCCCGTATGTCCAAAGTGTTTGCGAAGCGCGCTACGGCGCGGCGAGGTGGTACGTCCCGCGCGGTAGTGTATCACCTTAATCAGCGGAATGTCGCTTTCGGTCCATCCGAAAACGCTGACAATTTCGGACCTTCAGCCGTGTCCAGCAAAAGCCCGACGATGTAATTCATCGGCGAGCCTGTCCTGAGCAAATCGGTCAGATAGGCAGCAAGGCTGAGGTCCGATGCGACGAAGACGACCGTTATCGACATCGCGTGTGTCTGGGGTCGGCTCGCCAAGAGACCGTAAAAGTCAGGTGCAGTCCGGCGGCGCGCTTCCGCGACGTCCCATATGTACTGCACCTCGAAACCCGAGGGACGTCCGTGCTGGTCCATCACAAGGATGTCTGGATACCCGGCAGACATCTCGACGACATCCTTGGGGCGTAGCTGGCTGATCCAATCGAAAACAGTGTCCACGGCATGCGAACCTCGCTGTCGGAGACGCACCGCTTCACTTCGCTTCGTAACTTCGCGCACTTGCTCGACTGAATCAGGATTGACTGCGGTGCCCAAGTACTCAGGCGCATATTTGAGGAAATCGCCCGATGAATATTGAAAGTAGTAGTCAACGCCAGCGCGCGCTCGCATTTCTTCAACTAGTTCGCGTCGCGGGCTGATTATTCGAGTCCCTTTGGATTCGTCCGTCGTCCACCAGTCTTCCTTATTATCATCAGTGATGAAGATTAAGTACTTTGCGTTTCTGGATTGCGCCTCCTTCATTAATTCTTCCCAAAGGATCAGATCGCCAAATCTACGCTCGAACGCCAAGCCCGCAACGAAATGGAAGCCCTCCTTCTCCTTGACGTCATCCTCGTAGCCTGGTGGAAACCGGCGTTTGTATCGGTCGGCGCCGGATTTGTAGATGGCATCAAGCTCCTTCTGATCGCTTGGCCCAGTACCGATTCTTTGCGCAAACAGTTCCTCGATAGCGTCTCGCAAATAGTCCCCGCCGGTTATCCTTATTTGGCTCTTCTCTAGCTCGTCCAGTTGGTCATTGAACTTCGCGATGGTAGCGGAGATCGTTTCGACTAGGGAATCCGGGTCAATCGTCGAATGCCGCCTTCGTAGCTGGAGCTTGTCCAATTTGATCTTTAACTCATTTGGGACGGCGCGCAGTATCTTTCGGACTTCATCATACTTGCCGATCTGCTCAGCAATGACGTTCAGACGATTGATCTGATATTCGAGTGCGGCCTGATGGGGAAGCCATAACCGAGAGTTCACTTTCCCGAGGGCGTCCAGTAAATCGGCAGACGCGCCCTTCGGATAACGATAGAGGTTGAGGAGCACGTTAGCGTCTACCGAGAAAAGCGCGTTGGCCCACAATTCTTCGAACTGCTTGGGCGTGGGGTAATAGAATGCCGGAAAGGAGCTGCGCATTTGTGATTTGTACGGTTGAGAACGAGTTTAACAACAGAGGGGGCGGCTGAGAGAAGACGCTCACCTCGTCTGATTCAGCAGGCTCTCTTCAGTTGGAAGTCTCCCGCCGGGCGGACTGCCCCGCGAGGCACTGGGCCGCTGACGGAAGTAACAGCAGTCCTGGAACTACTGCGGTATACGCCCGATGCAGGTCCCGATACCGTGGGTCTAACGTATGAATCGTCACCCGGTCGGCTGGAAACTCGAACTCTATGTCCTGGGGCGACTCGGCCCCCCGGAATCACCGGCAGTGGTCAAAGTGGAAGAGCATCTGCTGGTATGCCATCGCTGCATCGATCAGGCGGACAAGCTCTTGGAGTTCAGTCAGGCGATGAAAGCGACGCTGATCGAAGAACCCCTCGTCCCCTGCAGTTAGCGCCGGACTATGGCGACCGCCTTCTTGTCCGCGCGCAGCCCCATAAACCGCGAGTGGCGTAGGTGGTTCTCGGGAGTCCATTCCACGAACTCGAACTCGCCGACCAGCACGGGCTCGACCCACCGGCAATCCACCATCTTCGCCGCCGTCAACCCCGCACCCCAGCGCCCGCCCTTCGGTTCCGGCAGGTTGGCGAATGGGCAATCGTTCACCTGCAAGCCTTCGAACTTCTTCATCAGCTCATCCCGAATCTTCGGAGTAAACCCGCTGCGAGTGCGCGCGGCGTACATAAGCTTGCCGTCCTGGTAGTACCCGAACACCAGCGCATCAAAGCCGTTCGCCCCGACCGTGTAGCCGCCGATGACGAACTCCTGCCGCTGGTTTACCCGCATCTTGCGCCAGGCACCTGACCGCAGTCCCGGCTCGTAGCGGCTGTCGCGTCGCTTGGCGATGAGCCCTTCCAGCCCCTGCGCCTTCACGGCCTGCACCAAGTCCGCAATGCTGCCGGGCAATTCCGGCGAGCACCTGATCGGCTCGCCCAACGTCGGCAACACCTCTGCTTCCAGCAGCGCTCGTCGGGCATCGAGGGTTTGGCCCATGACGTCCATTGCCGACAGGACCATCAGGTCGAAGACGTAGAACACGACCGGCCCGCTTGAGTTCTGAAGCGCGCTGAACGACGGGCGGCCAGCTTCATCGAAGGCGACGATCTCGCCGTCTACTACCGTTTGGTCCGGCAGGGCAGCCAGCGCTTTCGTGATGGCCGGATACCGAACGCTGAAGTCCTTGTCGTTGCGCGAGCGAACGTGAACCTTGCCGCCCGACTTGTACGCTATGGCGCGGAATCCGTCCAGCTTCAGCTCTTTCAGCCACTCCGGGCCCTCAGGCAGCGACGTGGATGGCTCCAGCAGCATCGGCTCTACGAAGCTCGCCTTGACCGCCACTTACTGAGCTTTCTTTGGTCGTCCCGGCTTCTTCTTTGCCGCCGCTAGTGGCGCGTTCTTCTTCACTGGCGGACGGCCACGGCGCTTTGTGGGCGTCGGCGCAGGTCCCGTGATGCCCTCGATCCCTCTGAGAGCTTCCAGCGCCCGTTCGATTGACGCCTTCTGGTTTTCCAACTGTTCGATGATGCTGGCTATCGCGTTTGACATTCACTACAAGTGTACGGCTGCCAGACGGGCCGGATCATTGCCTTACCCCGCATGGGTACCTTTAAAACCAGCAAAACCACCTTTGATGGTTTTGCGGTAATAGCCTCGTGCGGCATTACACGAGCCTCAAATGCCTCCGCCGTGCATCATTTGCGCGCCTACACGCGACGCCCCGCCCTGTGTAGGCATCGTGGAAATGTTGCGGGGGGCGTCGCACCTTTGGTTGTAGAGTTCCGGGGGATACGTTTTCGGGAGTCTCATCCTCGAGAATGTCGTGGGTTGCCCGCACCATGGCTTTCGGAACGTCCATCATTGAGAGCCCTGATCGTGTCATCGTCTGAGACTCCGATGACAGGAGCGGGAAACGTTGACATCTGCGCCGAAAGAGCGCAACCGGCGTAGAGCAGCGGGAGAAGAAGCCGGACAGCGGGTCCGATCGTTGGTGACATGCTCGGAGTTGTTTTGCACGCGCTGAAAACCAACCCTTTTGTCACTTCTGTCATCGGTTCCGAGCCAACGCTCTCACGGTTACAGCGCCTAGCGGATATACTTGCGAGACCACCCGATGCAGCCAACAGCCGAGAGAGCAGAACCAATTCGTCGTGAACCTCCAGCGGCTCTTGGACGAGGGTGCTTTTGGCCGCTTCGTATGAGTTCGATCTTCTCCCGGCGCTGGCTGATCTGTCTCTGGGAAGTGGAGTCGATTCGAGAGAAGTTCATCGCGTACTACCGGCAGCAATCGGTCTTTTACGCCACCGCAGCCAGCGCGATCATGTTGCGGCAGAGGAGTTGGCGGCAGGCCGCTGTCCTCAATAAGCTCAGCGGATCTGGCGAACTGAAGGCCGACCTAGAGCATACTTCCAATCGCAGCCACAATCAAAGTGGCGACACGTTCATGGCAGAAAATGAACTTACGTGAAGCCATCAAACCGGCACAAAAAGAGCGAGGGTGCATCCGCGTCTCCGCCACCTGATCGCACTCACCACGGGGGGTCTTTCCGCCGACGAGATTGACTGCTTCCCTCGTCATCAATCCCCATGAACGCACCCACAATCTGTCGTCTTACAATAAGCGGGTTTCGAGGTATCAAGAGCCTTGAATGGCATCCGCTGCCTGGCATGAATATCATTCTGGGTGGGGGAGATTCCGGTAAGACAACCGTGCTGGAAGCGATCAGCTTATTGCTGAGCCCCACGAATTCCACAACACTGTCGGACGCTGAGTATCACCTCCGCGATCTAAGCGCGGGTTTCAGTATTGAGGCCGTGGTTCATTTACCAGCCGACACGCTCGTCAACCAGCAAAACAAACCTTC
>JAOAPO010000360.1 GCA_025462945.1 Bryobacterales bacterium | reverse complement strand
GACGATCTGGGATCGGATTGTGAAACCCGTCCTGACTAGACTTTCGGCTACGGTGCCGGCGTGCAAAGCGCCATGCCAAACGTAAGCGATCTCACCCGGGAATAAAGCCCAGGTCTCCGCCCAGTCCGCCCGGCTATCATTCTGGATTTTACCCCGCTTCTGAGATTTGTTGACGCCCAACCGGTGACGCCATTCCGGATCATATTCCACGCCGTAGGGCGGGTCAGTGACCATGAGTTGAGGGACTGCGCCGCCAAGCAAAGCCTTCACTAGACCTGCGTCCGTGCTGTCGCCGCAAGCGATGCGATGGGGGCCCAGCTGCCAGATCTCGCCAGGTGCCGAGACAACCACGTCCGAAACGGGCGGTACCTCATTTTCGTCAGTCAGTCCGCCTGCCCCCGAGGCGAGCGCCGCTGTCAGTTCTTTCTTGCTGAAGCCCAGCATAGAGAGGTCGGCCCCTAACGCCGAAAGCTCGGTTAGCTCGAGGCCGAGCATCTCAACGTCCCATCCGGCGTTCGCGGCGATCCTGTTGTCGGCTAGTACGAGCTGCCGGCGCTGGGTGTCAGTAAGGCCTCGCAGCACGATGACCGGCGCCTCCTCTAGCGCCAGTTGGCGTGCAGCAGCCAATCGACCATGGCCTGCAATGATGTCGGCCCCCTCGCTGACTAGAATCGGATTGGAGAACCCGAAAGCCCGAATGCTGCCGGCGATCTCGGCGACCTGAGCCGGGCTGTGAGTCCGAGCGTTCCGAGCGTACGGGATTAGCCTATCGAGCGACCAGTATTCGACCTTCAACCTGCTGTCAGGGTCGATCGATGCGGACGTGCTCTGAATCGTCATAGACATTTCCCTTTCATCGAAGCCCGGGGCTGACCACCCCCCCTCCCCGAATTTCGCGACATATTTTCAAGATCGACACCTTTGAATTGACTCACGTTTTCGCCTCTTCATTCGTTTGGCTCTGGGCACAAGCGGCGCGTTTAAAAAAAGAATCTCGAATTTCGCGAAAAGATGCGCATTGCTAGCCGACCGGTCCGGGGTCGCATCGCTCCGAAGTTTGAGACGCCCCCCCGGGGGGCGAGCCGAGCCCGTAAAATAAATCGAAATTTTCGAGGGCCCGGGAGCCGGTGGTCGACGTGCAATGGAATGCGCATCGCGCGTGTTCCGAGGGGCACCGAGCGCGCAGTGAGTTGCGCAGCCGTTGCCTGGACCTGAACAGCGCAATCGAAGCCAGCGACGGCCCAGCACAAAGCCGCGTCTCCGAAAATCCGCGTCCGCGAAAAAAATCCCTGAGTGAGAGAGGCGCCGGTCCGTGCAGTTGAGCATGCCAGACTTTGACCCGCCCCCCCCGTTGAGCTGTGCTTCATCATGGCTGCCCCTGTGTCATACAGGCTGCGTCGCCGCTGCAATAACGAAAGCGCTCGACGATGAGATCCAGACCGGCACCCCGCTTGCGGAGCTCAGCGTCAGTGGCCGCGCTGCGCAGCGCTTCATCGATGAAGTCGACAAGCGCTGCGTACACGCCAACACGGTTGGCAAATTTCTTCCAAAGATCCTCACTCCAGTGTCGTTCGGCTGCAGCAAGAGCGGCGTCTGCAGATCGAGTTGACATGGGCCTTGGACTTGGCAGGACGGGCGCGAACTGTTGATCTTTCATTGCTGAGCCCTTGCTGCTCTGCGTGACCGTTCGCCTGTCCCATTTGCTCGGCTCAGGTATGGGCAAGGTTAGGGTAGACTGGTTGGTAGAATAGGTTTGGGTGGCATCCTGGCCACCAGCAACGTGGCCGCCCTGTCCCGCTGAACGTGACATTTCCGTCGTTCGAACGCGGGAAGCGGCCTCGAAGCGGCCACGCCACCGTGCCTCGAGTTCGAGGAACTTGGACCACAACGGTTCGTACTGATTTCGGTGTGAGTGGCCACCGTGCCGGATCTTGCGGAACAAACCTTTGGTCTCAAGCTTGCCCGTTGCGCGAATGACCGTGCGGCGATGAACGCCCAAGAGGCCGGCGACGCGATCGAGGCTCGGATCGCATTGTCCCGTCCGGCGGTTGAAGCTGTCGAGCAACGTCGCGCCAACCTGGCGTTCCACAGCCGACAGATCATCCGCCAGCGCAATTACCTTGAACGCAATCAAAACCGGGATTGCTTCGGCGTTCGTTTTTCGGTTCACGGTCTGCTCCTGGCTACGTGCTTGGCACCAGAAACGCGTCAAAAAATAGCGATACGCAAGATGCGACGTTGTGATCAGGTAGTTGCAGGTACGGCAGCGCGCTCGATCGAAATTACAGCCTTGTGGAAAACTACCCTACTGACCCGATCTGCCGAGATACGATGAGTGGAGCAGCCCGAATCACGCGATCACAAGGTGATTCGAATTTTCTCGTTGGAGCAGCGCCAATGGTGCAGATGCCGAATCGCCCGAAACGCGGACTTGATCTTCCGAGTGCAATGGAAAATTGGAGCGACCCTAAGCAATACGCCAAGCTTGTCGCGGTGTCTGGCGAAGCGGAGCCTCCGTCGGAGGGACAGGCGGCGAACTACGTCCGAGAGAAGGCGGCGCTCAAAACTTACATAGCTCTCCGCATGCAGGTCGATCGAGATTTTATCGGGAGGCTCATTGATGCTGAACTAATCGGAAGCGGGATTCCCTCCGATGGCTCCGGTCGCATGCCGATTGATCCCAGTCTATGGGACGTTCTTGAAATTGATTACGAGCTTTTCGAAGCCGTCGGCCCACATCATCTCTTTACAAATTTGGAATTTTTCGAGCCGGCGGTGCTGCCGACAAACATCCGGCATGTACCTGGATGGCTGGACGATTTGCGCGGATTGAAGGGCTATAACGTGTTTCGGTACACCGAGGATTACCGAAACATCTGGCTAAATGGGATGGAGTTTTTGCTCTCTGATCTGTGGTCCAAGATGGTGAGGATACTTCACACGGCCTATTTGAAGGACGGTATAGGCTGGCGCCCCGGCAAACGGGTCTTGGAGGAAGCTGGCTCTGCTCAATCAAAGATGAGCGACGTCCTGAAAAGCCGCGAGGACCACGAGGCGATCATCAAGTCCGATGGAAAAGGCCGGTATTGCCTCGCAATATCCCTCTCGCAACCCTCCGGCGGGGACTAGACGAGACGCCTTTCGGAATTCTTCCGTCTTTTCAACGGCGACAAATCCCTCCAAACGCCCGTCCTAAGCCTGCCGACGGGCGTGCGGGAATCGCGAACTCTGTCGCAGTCACGAGCACTGACGCGGAGATCTGACGATGAACGAGCACCTGAGCGAAAAACTTTTAGCGAAGCGGCTGTCGATATCACACCGGACGCTGCAGCGTTGGCGGCAGGAGGGTGTCGGACCAAGCTATCTCAAGCTTGGTCACCGCGTGGTCTACCCAGTCGAAATGGTCGAACAGTGGGAGAGGGACTGCCGGAAATGAGCGGCTCCCGCGCTGCAATGACAATTCCCAGTCCGACGGCCTCAAGCACGCCGGACCACCTTCGCGAAATCGCCGAGATTCTGGGCCTTGGCCTGATGCGACTGGAGGCCCGGAAGTCCAGTCGAAAACCTGCTGAATTCGGAGAAAGTTCGCTTCACTTGTCGCCCGACCAGAGCGGTGATGCGGCTTCCTTCTCCACCAGGACGTCCCCATGACCGATACCGTTTTATCCCAACTGGCCGCCTTGAAGGGCGCGTCCGCGCCGGTTTTGAAAGCCAAGTGGCGCGAGCTGTTTGAGAGCGAGCCTCCCCAATATAATCGGCGTTTTCTGGAAAGCCGGCTGGCCTACCGGATCCAGGAACTTGCCTATGGCGGGCTGAGCCGGGAGACCCTCGACCGGCTCCGCGCGATGGCCAAGCAGTACGAGACCAAGAACGCCGCCGAACGGAAGGCGAAGCCGGTGCACCGGCCGATCGCCGGCACCCAGCTGATCC
>JAOAPO010000337.1 GCA_025462945.1 Bryobacterales bacterium | reverse complement strand
GAGTGTTTGATTTTGAAGGTCAGGAGCCGGCGAATGCGCCTCCGGCAGGGTACATCTGGACGGCTGCCGCGCAGGCTGGGCTGACCATGCGGAACTACGGGTTCTTCGTGGATAACCGTGAGAAGGCGGACGCGGATGGGACGCAGATCACGTCGGTTCGTGATCCGGTTTTGGCGCCGAACACCGATCCGAACTTTCGCGGACCGGACGGGAATTACCCGGATGTGGAGCGGGCCAAAGAGTTCCTGGATGAGTTGAAAGACTTCGAGACCGCGAAATCGATGCCGCAACTCTTGATGATGCGGCTGGGGAACGATCGAGGGGGGACGGCGGCTGCGGTGTCCGATAACGATGTGGCGCTGGGAATGATCGTGGAAGGGCTTTCGAAAAGCACGTTCTGGGGAGAGACGGCAGTATTCGTGGTGGAGTCGGACACGCGGGGCGCGAAGGACCATGTGAATGCCCATCGCGCGCCGGCATTTGTGATTTCGCCTTGGGTGAAGAAGGGACAGGTTGACGGGACAGCTTACAACCAGGTTTCGGTGCTACGGACGATCGAGGTGATGCTGGGATTGAAGCCTCTGACCACTTATGATGCCGGGGCTACGGCGATGCTGACGGTGTTTGGGAATGCGCCTGCCGCGGGGACTTATACGGCGGTTCAGCCGGGCAAATAGTCTATCCGCCGCGTTCGGCGAGAGTGCGCCGGAGGATGGGAAGCATGAGCGCGTCCTTTTCCCCGCCTACCTCTTCTTTGATCGTTATCTGTGTCGGCAAATCCAGTACGGCAATGAGGAGAGTTGAATCTAACTGGACGCTGTCGCTGGTGGCGGCAAGCTCGGCCCAGTCATGATCTTTACCAATCGTGCCGAGGACGTCGAGCGGCCCGAACTTCGTTTCCAGGAGGTTGTGACCGCCAGACGAAAGATGGCTTTCGTTGGGAGCGAGTCGGCGCTCGCGGGGGAATCGGTAAACCGCGTCGAGTTCCTTAAGTGCGCTGAGCAGGCGCTGGACATTTGAGCTTTCGCGCGAATGCACGATGTCGATGTCAAAAGTTGTCACCGGGACGCCCTGAATCGTCGCAGCCACACCGCCAACGACAACGAAATCGACGTCGTGCCGGCTTAGAACGTGAAGGATGGCGAGGAAATCAGGCTCTGGGTTTGAGGGTAGCACGCAGTTTCAGGACTGAGTTGACGTGCTTTTGCAGCGTGGCAAGGCGCTGCGCAGGGGTCATAGATAGCATCCATCGGATGAGCGAGACGTCCACGCCGTCGGGAGAGTATTCGGGGTTGGCGGGGCGCTGGTCTTCCATTCGAATACCCAAGAGCTTACCAGAAGTCAGGCTTTTCTGGTCTTGCGAAGTTCAAGCAGGATCGGGACCACGGAGAGCCCGATGATGGCGAGAACCACCTTCTCAAAGTGCTTGCGGATGAACTCAACCTGGCCGAGGTGGTAACCGAGCGTGGTCATGAAGGCGATCCAGAAGATGCCGCCGAAGAGGCTGTAGACGAGGAAACGGGGGTAGCTCATCCTGGCGACTCCGGCGATGAACGGGGTACAGGTCCGGATGATCGGCATGAAGCGGGCGTAGACGATGGCTCTGGGGCCGTACTTCTCGTAAAACTCTTCCGTGCGCTTCAAGTGGTCCGGATGGAAGAATTTGGATTTGGGCCGGTTGAAGATGTGCGGGCCAGCCTTGCGGCCGAGGAAGTAGCCGACGTTATCGCCGATGATGGCGGCGACCATCAAGAGGCCGGCCACCATATAGACGTTGAGCGCGGCGGCACCGGAGGCGACTCCGATGCTGAACAGCAGGGAGTCGCCGGGCAGGAAGAAGCCGACGAGAAGGCCGGTCTCCGCAAAGACGATCGCGAACAGACCGGCGATGCCGAGGGGGCTCGAAAGCAGAGTCCGCACCAGGTTCAGGAGTCGCTCCGCGTTGTAGAGCGACTTTAGGAAGTCGAGTATCGCGTCCATCAGCGGCCTTATGTGCGCTGATACTGAGCGACGATCCGCTTGCGGACATCCTCATTGACCTTGAGCTTGCCGTCTGTCTTGAGGCGCTCTTTCAGGCCATCCTGGAACATCTGGGCGCGTTCGCGAGCGCGAGCCTGACGAAGTTCACCCTTGATCGTCTCCGCCTGCGCGGCGAGGTCGGCAAGGTTGGCCGGGGTCTTCGAGATCACCTTGGCGACGACCTTACCACCGCTAACGTTCATCGGTCCGATCACGGTTCCTTCGGGTTTCGACCACGCTTCGGGAATGGAAGACGCTGTTCCAACAGATTCTATGGCGCCCTGACGGTCGACATCGTTAGAGGTCTTCACTTCGAGGCCAAGCGATTTGGCGGCTGCTGCGAGATCGCCGTTGAGCGACTTCGCTTTGGCTGCCAGCTCGGTCGCCTTCTGGTCAATCAGCCGTCGAACTTTTTCGTCCGTTGCCTTCGTGCGAACTTCCGCTTTGGCTTCGTCGAAAGTGGCGGGGCGGGTGGGCTGGACGTCAGTGACAACGGCGATGACTGCCTTGCCGTCCGGAAGAACAACAGGACCTGCCGTAATGTCGCCCTTACGGAGGGGTGCGACCGCGTCACTGAATTCCTTCGACGTACCGATGCCGGGGAGGGGATCGCCTGCCTGAACGTTGTCGGCGCGAAGAACCTGCGAGCCGACGGCTTCGGCAGCCTTCTCAGGATGCAAGGGATCTTTGCGAAGCTGAGCGATCACTTTGTCGGAGTAAGACTGCATCTGCTGACCGGCCATCTTCTTCTGATAGTCAGCGATCAATGCGCCTTTGACTTCTTCGAGGGGCTGCAGGCGAGCCGCTTCATGCGCTTCCACCTGGATGATGTGGTAGCCGTAGGTCGTCTTGATGAGGCCGCTGGTCTCGCCGGGCTTCAGAGTGAAGAGAGCCTGGTCGAACTCGGGCACGGTCTGGCCGCGGACCATGAAGCCGAGCTCACCGCCCTGCTCTTTGCTGCCTGGGTCGTCGGAGTTGGCCTTGGCCAGGGCGGCGAAATCACCGCCGGATTTGAGCTGCTTCAGAATGCCTTCCGCTTTGGCCTTCATCGCTGCGTCGTTGGCAGCATCGGATTTGATGAGGATGTGGCGAGCCTTCACGCGCTCGGGAGTCTGGAATTCGTTGCGGCGATCGGTGTAGTCGGCCTGCAGTTGCGCTTCGGTGGGGATGTTGCCGGCACCGAGCTTCTGAGGATCGAGAACGATGATCGCGTAGCTCTTCTTTTCGGGAACGTTGAATTCCGATTTGTGAGAGCTGTAGTAGGTCTGCAACTCAGTGTCTGTCGGTTCGCCCTGCGACTGGAACTTCTGGGTGTTCAGGAGGACGTACTCGATCTTGACCTTGTCGTTCTTATGCTTGTACTCGTTCTCGACATCTTTGGGAGAGACGACGACGCCCTGCGAGACAATCTGCTCGAGCTTGTTGATCAGGACCTGGCGGGCGGTGGAGTTCTTCAAGTCCCCCATACTGATGCCCTGCTGCTGGAGGAGGGCGTTCAGCGTGGCCCCGTCCACCTTGTTGTCCTTCACCACCTGGGGCGGGAGACTGTCGATGATTGCCGTATTTGTCTCCTCATCGGAAACTTTGAGGCCGAGGCGGTTGGCCTCGTAGGCCATGGCGCGCTCGTTGATCATCTGCTCGATGATCTGCGGCACATATATGGAGAGCAGTTCGGGCGGCAACTGACGGTTGCGGGTCATACTCTGGACGGCCTTACTGACTTCAGCGGCGGTGAGGGATTCGGAACCGACGGAAGCGACCACGGTCGGATCGCCAGCCGCGCCGCCCATAGAGGGGCCGGAGGGGATCAGATACGTGACCATGGACAAAGCGACGAGACCAAGAAGGACGCCCAAAAGGATGCGAACGGACTTGTCCCGACTGCGGAAGAGATTAAACATTTAAGGAAACGCTCCTGGTGCAAACCAAACTTGTTGAAATGAAAACCTCAAGTATACCGCGAATTCTCGTTTACCTGCCCGCGAGACGGACGGCGAACCACGCGGCTCCGGTGATCATGAGGATGGAAGCGGCGGCCTGGGTCACGCGTCGCCGATAGATGCTTACGAGCGAGAGCCGACCGAGGCCATCGCCGATGAGGGCCGTTGCGGCGAGTGTCACGACGCTGGCGACCGCGGCTCCCGTCAAAACCCACACGGGACGGTAGCCGGATTCACCAAGGAAAAGTGCGAAGTACATGCCCTGAAAGGCTCCGAAGAGCAGGGCGAGCAGCCAGCGACCCTGCGATTTGGGGAACACAAGGATTTCGAGAGCCAGATACGCGAGTGCGAGCGCGGCAGCGGCTTCGGCGAACCTGGGATTGGGCTGCCAGTTCAACCGCAGGATGGCAAGAGTGCCGGAAACTTCGCCGGCGAGAAACGCAGCGCCGGAAATGAGGAGTTCAGTACGGGTGCGGGCGGCGATGACTATCGCGAACAGCAGGAGGATCTGGGCCGCGCTGGAGAAGACTCGCAGGAGGCCGGCGGTGGTGTCGCGCCGTGCGATCTCGATGGCTGTGGGAGGGCGGAAGGCGAGAGTGGCGGCAGGGAAGTTTGCGTCGAGGATCGCCTGGTCGGTTTTGCCGGCGCGAGTGGCTCGGAACATGTGGATGTGGTTCGAGACTGTGATCTCGTGGAAAGTGCAGGTCACGCCGAGGTTGTCGGGTGTGGCGGAGAATTCGTATTGCGCGGTACAGATCAGGTTCGCGTCGTCGTTGTGGCACTCCTGGGCGGTACGTCGGGCTGTTTCCGGTCCACTGGTGAAACGAACGTGGGAGAAGAGAGCGCGCGCCGGGTCTTTAATCCGGGCGGTTTCGTAGGCCGGCATTTGAAGGCGGTATTCGAGGACGCGACCATCGAGCGCCGCTGTGCCGGTGGACATGCTGATGACGTGCGCCGCGGCGGACTGACTAAGGAGCAGCGCCAGAACGAGACGGCGCATCAGAGCGCAGCTTCCTCGCGAATCCGCTGTTCGCTCCAGCCGAGGAGTTCTCCCATTTGGCGGGCGAGCGGGAGCAGCCAGTCGGGGGAGAGCCTGCGTTCGTGTCCCCAGTAGGTGGAGGTGTAGAGAAGATCGGGCAGGCGGCGGGCGTGCTCGCGTTCCACCGCCATCTGCACGCGGCCTTCGACATCAGGGGGGATGGGTGGGATGTTGAGTGGCGTCGTGGCGGTCTCGCAGGGAATATCGCGGCCGGGGACCAGATCGGGCAACAGCATGTCCACCGCTTCTTCGCTCATGGAGCGATAGGTCGTGTATTTACCCCCGGCGATGTGGAGGACGCCGTCGGCAGCCTTCCAGATGCGATGTTCGCGGCTGGTGGCAGTGGCGGAGCGGCCGGTTTGGACCACCAGCGGACGCAGGGAAGCGTAACTGGTGATGGGATCTTCCCGGAAGTCGGGATAAAGGCGCTTCACGATGGAACGGAGGTAGGTCGTCTCTTCCTCCGAGATGGCGACTTTGTCGGGTCCGCTGTGATGGTCGGCGTCGGTGGTGCCGACAAGAGTGAGGTCGTTGTTCTCCCCCCAGGGAATGAGAAAGACGATGCGGCCCTTTTCGTCGAAGTGGGCGAGGGCTTCGGGACCGGCCTGTATGCGCGGAAAGATGAGATGCGAGCCGCGGACCAGCCGAAGTGGAGCGGCTTCAGACCAGGCACCTGTAGCGTCGATGATCTGTCGCGCCCGGACATGGAAAGCGGTGCCGGTCAGCAGATCGCGGCATTCGAGGCCGCCGGGGACTCGATGTAGCTCGGTGTAATTGGCGATGCAGGCTCCGCGCGCTTCAGCGTCGAGGAGGTTTTCGAGAACCAGGCGGGCTGAGTGGACGGCTGCATCGTGGAAGAGCACTGCGCCACGGAAGTCTTTCGCGTTGAGTGCAGGTTCGAGACGCAGGGCTGCCGCGGCATAAATGGAGCGGTGGTGCTGGATTCCGTGCGAGCCGGCGAGGGCGTCGTAGAGCGTCAATCCTGTTCCGTAAAACAGCCGGTCGAAGCGCTTGTAGCAGGGGATCAGGAATTCGAGAGGGTGCACCAGCGATGGCGCGATTTCGAGGAGCGTACGGCGTTCGTGGAGGGCTTCGCGGACAAGACCGAAGTCGCCGTATTTGAGATAGCGGAGGCCCCCGTGGATGAGTTGCGAATTGCGTCCGCTGGTGCCGGATGAGAAGTAGCTCTTCTCGACAAGGGCGATGCGGAGGCCGCCGGGGATGTGGGCGGCTCGCATGGCAAGGTCGCGCGCGACGCCCGCGCCATTGACTCCCCCGCCGATTATGAGGACGTCCCAGAGTTCATTCGCGAGGCGATTCAGATTGTGAGAGCGGCTGTCAATCATGGCTTCTCTCTTTCGGTGCCTTGAGGCCGTAGAAGGCGGCGGCCGTTTCTCCGACCAGCTTGTTGCGGAGAGGTTGCGGGATTGGGCCGCAGGCCTGGGTGAATGCGGCGAGGACTCGCTTCCAGTTACCGGCGAGGCGGCAGACGGGCCAGTCGCTGCCGAACATAAGGCGGTCGACGGGGAACAGACCGAGAACGTGCTGGACGTAAGGGCGGAGATCGTCCGCGGTCCAGTTGGTGTGGTCGGCCTCGGTGATCATGCCGGATATCTTGCAGTGCATTCCGGGGATTTGAGCCACCACTTCCATGTCGCGGGCCCACGGGTCCATGACTCTGGCCGCAATGAGGGGCTTGGCTATGTGGTCAATGACCATGCGGAGGCCGGGAACTTTGTCTGCCAGTTCGGGAATGAGGGGCAGATGCGGCGGCCGCAGGAGCAGGTCGTAGGGGATGTCGCGACGGGCTAGTTCGCGCAGACCGTTCAGCACATCATCGCGGAGCAACCAGCGGAGGTCAGGTTCATCGTGGACGATATGGCGGACTCCGACGAATTTATCGTGGAGGGCGCAGGCGTCGAGAGTGTGGCCGACGTTGGGGTCAGTGAGGTCGACCCACGCGACAACGCCCAGGATGGAGTCGGTTTGGGCGGCCAGATCGAGGAGCCACCAGGTCTCATCCAGGATCGTGTTGGCCTGGACGACTACGGTGCCGTCGAACTTACTCTCTTTGAGACGAGGTTCAAGGTCTTCAGGGAGGAAGTTGCGGCGCAGGACTGAATCGCCGGGCGGCATCCAGGGGTAGCTGAAGCGGGTAACGTCCCAGTAATGCTGGTGGGAATCGATGCGCACTACTTCATGGTACGGTCGCTATACTCGTGTCGTATTGGCGGACCTGCTTTCAACCCTTCTCTATCGCCCTGAACCGCTGCTTTTTGGCACCAGCGGACGGCGCGGGCGTGTTGTTGACCTGACGCAGCTGGAGATGTATATCAACGTGACGGCGGAGCTTGAGTTCTTACTCGCTTTGCCCGTTGACGAAGGCGGAATCCGGCCAGGGGAACAGGTTTTCTTCGCGCACGATCTTCGGCCCAGCTCGACCCGGTTTTCTGAAGAGGCAGGGGGGCGCGGCGAGCTTTGTCAGGCAGTGGTTCGCGCCGTGGCGGACGCCGGCCTGATGCCCGTGAATCTGGGGCCGCTCCCAACCCCTGCGCTCGCTGCGTACGCGTGGCCTCGGCACCGGGCAAGCATCATGGTGACCGGCAGCCACATTCCGTTCGACTTGAATGGGTACAAGCTGAATACTTCAGTGGGTGAGCTGCTCAAGGAGTACGAAGCGCCGATCAACGAAGCGGTGGCGCGTGTTCGAGCGCGACTCTATCAGTCGGATGCGGCAGGTTCGTTGTTCGATGCGTACGGAATGTTGAAGGCGGGCTCGCAACCGATGGCCCGGGCGGTTGAAGAAGCCCGGGAAGAGTATCTGGCCCGGTATACGGATGTTTTTGGCGGTAGAGATTTGGGCGGCCGGCGGGTCCTGGTTTATCAGCACTCGGCGGTGGGACGCGATCTGCTGGCGGAACTTCTTCGCCGCCTGGGCGCTGATGTGGTGACCGGGGGGCGCAGCGACACTTTCGTCGCCATCGACACCGAGGCCATCGATGCGGCACAACTGGCAGCCATTCAGATGCTTGCGGATACGGCGGTTCGGGAGCACGGGCCTTTGTGGGCAGTTGCTTCGACGGATGGTGACAGTGATCGGCCTCTTATTCTGGGTTTGGATGGTGCCGCTGTGAAGTTCTTCGGCGGCGACCTGGTTGGGATGGTTGTAGCGGGCTACCTGGGGGCGGATTCGGTGGTGGTGCCGATCAGTTGCAACGATTCGATCGATCGAGGACCTCTGGCTGGTTTTCTGGAGCCGAAGACGAAAATCGGATCACCGCATGTGGTGGCCGGGATGGCCAGGGCGCGGGCGAGGGGGCGGAAGGTGGTTTGCGGGTGGGAGGCAAACGGCGGCTTCCTGTTGGGTTCGGATGTGGTGCGCGGGGCTGCAACGTTGCGTGCCTTGCCCACGCGCGATGCGTTCCTGCCACTGGCGGCGGTCTTGTTCGCTGCGCACGAGAGAGACCTTTCGCTGCCTGACCTGTTTGCGGAGTTGCCGCCCCGGTTCAGCCGGGCTGGGCTGGTTCGAAACCTGGCGCGTGACAAAGGGCGCAGGATTGTGGAGATCCTGAGCGAGCCCTCCGCGGTGAAGCAGCTGTCCGCGTTTTTCACGGCGGCCGACGGGTTTAGCGCAATCCGGGCCATGGATTACACGGACGGTGTGCGGATTATTTTTGACAACGGCGATGTTGCGCATTTTCGGCCTTCAGGAAATGCTGATGAATTTCGCATGTACGCCGTGGCTGATACAGCGGAGCGGGCGGCTTTTATCGTGGAGCGGGGCACTGCGGAGCCTGGGGGAATCGTGCGCCTGATGGAGCGGGCTCTGGCGACGTGCTGAAGATGGCCTGCGCGGCTCAAGATCATCTTGTTGGTCCCGCTCCGTTGTCGTCGCGGCTCAGTCGCCTGATCGCGTTACGGAGCTGTTATGTCAGCATCGTGGTGGCCGGTGCGTGAGAGGCCCGTCGTGCTCGTTGGCCTGGGTTTGACGGCGTCCAGGCTGGCGCGGCGTTTATTGCGAGAGGGCCGCGAGGTTTATGCGGCCACTCGAAATCCCGGACGGTTCTCGGCGTTGACCGCAGAGGGCTTGAAAACCGCCGAGTTTACGCCGAATTCGTTTCCTCGCGAGGCGGCCATTGCGCACACAATTCCCCCGTTAGCTGACGCCGAAGAAGACGCCCTGCGTCATTTCCTGCTGGCAATTCGGCCGGCGCGGATCGTTTATGTGTCAGCGACGAGTGTTTACGGCGAACTAGCCGTGGTGGACGCGGATAGTCCGGTGCTGCCGTCGAGTGCGCCCGGCTCTCGACGCCTGGCAGCGGAGCAATGGATTCAGGCAGGCGACTGGCGTTCCCTGATCCTGCGTGCGGCGGCGATTTACGGGCCAGGGCGCGGCGCGCATCGAAGAGTTCTGGATCCTGGCACGCCCGCCGATTCGCAGCGACGGGGTCCGTCCGGCGTGATGAGCCGCATTCATGTGGATGATCTCGCCTCGCTGGTGAAAGCCGGTTTGGAGTGTGAGCTTACCGGCGCGTTCCCCGTAGCCGATGACCTGCCGTGTTCGACTCGCGACGTCATGCGGTGGTCAGCGGATTTCCTGGGTGTGGATCCGGATAGCCTGGATTTATCCGGTCCTGTAACGACGGGCAGAAGCGTAGACGGGCAAATGATTCGGAAGATCTTAGGCGTAAAACTGCAATACCCCGACTATCGCCGGGGTATTGCGCAGTGTCTTCGCGAGGAACGTGAGAGCAGTTAGGCGGCAGCAGGAAGGGATGATGCCTGCATCTCTGTGCCGAGAGAACGCACCTGGTCGACGAGGGTGTGCACGTCGGGTGTAGCGATACCGAACCGGTACAGCAGGAGCGCAGCTTCAATCTTGCAAAGACTCACGGAGAAACGCAACTCGCCTTTAAAAAGGAGACCGGCAAGGTCGGGCCGATCGACTTGCGACTGCACCATCATGAGGCGCACGCCACCCAGCAGTGCGCCGTAGTCTTTCGTCAGACATCGAAGGTAGGAGCGGAATACTTTATAGCGCCGCTTTCTTAGAAGTTTGGTAAGCTCTTTGTCGCCGGCCACAAGTGCGAGGTCGCTGGTCGAAAGGAGGCGCTGCATGGGCTGGTATCGAGTGACATCGATTAGCCGGGCAGCTCGGGCCAGCTCCGCGGCCCGCAGAGTTCGATATTTGGTCAGGAAGATCAGTCCAGCCATTCCGATCAGGATTGCCGTTAAAGCCGTTGAATAAGCCGCGATATTCATTGAAGAGTTCTCCGCTAAACGAAGATGAGAATAGCTGATAATCGGCGCGGATGCAAGCATATTAATTCGTGCATGGACTATTCCGTGGCTTTTTCGCTTCAAACACGGGGGTAGTGGCGGCGCTGCGCAGGTCTGGCGCGTGGGAGGGACAATTGTACTTGAGTGCGCATATGACAGATGATGGAAATTGACGATGGCGCCGACGGATGAGACTCCGGCACTGAGGAGCGAGAATCTCTTGCCTGCTCAGATTCCGGACAAGCTGTTTTTTAAGATCGGTGAAGTGAGCCAACTGGTGGGCGTGGAGGCGTACGTCCTCAGATATTGGGAGTCTGAATTTCGGGGACTGTCGCCAAAGAAGTCTTCCAGTGGCCAGAGGATGTTCCGCCGGAAGGACGTGGAGCTATTACTGCAGATCAAGCATCTGCTCTACGACCAGAAATTCACCATAGAGGGCGCGCGTAAGGCTCTGGCGGATAAAAACTCACAGCCTGCCGTGAGAACTCCCGCTAAAAAGGTAAAACAAGAGTCGCTGTTTATGTCTGATGATCCGCTGCCTGGTATCCGGCGGGAACTTGCGGAGATTCTGAAGCTAATCGGTTAATTGCCCCACGATGAGTTCGTAGATGCGCTCAAGATCGCTGGGGGAGTAGTATTCGATTTCGATCTGGCCCTTCTCTCTGCTTTTTTCAACTAAACGTACCTTGGTTCCAAGACGGGTCTCCATCTCAGAGATTGCCGCTTTGACGTTAGGGTCCAGTGCAGGCGATGGGGGTGCGGGCTTTGGCTTGGCGGCTGCTGCTGGTGCCGGGCGGGTGTACTCCTCGATCTGGCGAACGGACCAGCCTTCCTGAATCGCTTTGTCGGCGACTTCGCGCTGGAGGTCTGCTCCGGGGAGCTTGAGAAGCGCGCGGGCATGGCCCTGAGTGAGCTTGCGGGTGCTCACCAGTGCCTGTATCTCCTCCGGTAAGTGCAACAAACGTATCGTGTTGGCGATCGTCGCGCGATCTTTTCCCGTCTTTGCACCGATCTCTTCGTGCGTGAGTTCGAGTTCCGTCATCATGCGCTGAAACGCCTGGGCAAGTTCGACCGGGTTCAGGTCTTCGCGCTGGATGTTCTCGACAATGGCGAGTTCAAGGACCTTCTCGTCATTGGCGGTGCGGAGAATAACGGGGATCTCAGAAAGACCGGCGGCCGAGGCAGCTCTCCAGCGCCGTTCGCCCGCGATGATCTGGTAACGATTGGGCGCCGCGCGGCGAACCAGAATAGGCTGGATGATGCCGTCCCGTTCAATGGACTGCGAAAGCTCCGCAAGCGCCACGGGATCGAAGTCACGGCGCGGCTGGTTGGGATTCGGCTCCACCGAGGCGATCGGGACGACGCTGATCCTTCCATCCACGGGACCTTCCGGTTCCTCCACTTTGGCGGGCGCTGCTGCAGCGACTGCGGCAGGAGCGTTGCGGGGTGGAAGTAGAGAGTGGAGGCCTTTACCGAGCGCTTTGCGTCCGTCGTTTTTGTTCATTGGAGAGGATCTCTTTGGCGAGCTGGATGTACGATTCTGAGCCGCGCGACGCAGGATCGTACAGAATGACGGGTTTGCCGTGGCTGGGGGCTTCGGCCAGACGGACGTTGCGCGGAATAACTGTCTTTAGGACGTCTTCCTGGAAGAATTCACGCAGGTCGGCGGCTACCTGCTTCGTGAGGTTCGTCCTGTCATCGAACATGGTCAGGAGGATGCCTTCAGTACTGATGGGGTGGTCGAACGACTCACGGACGCGGTCGATTGTGTCCATCAACTCGGAAACACCTTCGAGTGCAAAGAATTCGCACTGAATGGGGACCAAAACGGAGTCAGAGGCCATCAGGG
>JAOAPO010000329.1 GCA_025462945.1 Bryobacterales bacterium | reverse complement strand
TCGTCTTCGTGCAGCGCCCAAACCTTCTTCCCGCGCAGGGCTGCGAGCGCGCCGGGGTCGATGAAGCGGTCGTTTACAAGACGCGAGATCCCGCCGTCAGTAGCCACCCAAATGGCTCCGGAACGATCTTCGATGATTTCGCGAACGCTGTTGTAGACCAGCCCGTTCTCGAAGTTATAGCTCTTAAACTTCCCCCCAACGAAGTGGCTGACGCCACCGTTGGTACCAATCCAGAGGCTGCCGTCGCGGGCTTCCATGAACAGGCGCGTGAAGTCGTTGACGAGCCCGTCTGCCATGGAGAAATGCGCAACGGTCTTCGCGCCCGACACACGGTAAATGCCTCGGCCCAGCGTTCCCAGCCACAAGGAGCCATCACGTGACCGGAAAGCGTTGCGAAAGGGAACGGAGGCGAGCCCTGCGGGAAGGGCGTGGGGCACCAGGTGGTTGCCACGCACATCGTAAATTTTGCCGCCCTGCGAAACCACCAGCATGGGACCAGAAGGGTCGGCGTAGATGGTGTTGATGCTCTCGGCATCGCCTCGTGGGACGTGAAGAGTACGTGCGGCGCTGGGGCTGATGCGTGTGAGCCCGCCCTGGGTTCCGATCCAGAAGTTCCCTTCGCGGTCGCCTTCGATACTGAGGACATTGTCGTTGGGGAGACTGGCCGGGGCGAGGAAGCGGCTGAAGCGGCCATTCGACCATCGCAAAAGGCCAGCATCGGTGGTGCCGATCCAGAGACCAGCGGGCGATTCATAGATGACGCGCGCATGCACATCGAGAACTCGCGGGAGGGCGAAGGGGTCACCCTGAAGGCCGCCTTCGAGGCGCCGCACACCTGCTACGGTACCGATCCACAGAACGCCGTGCGCGTCCTCTTTGAGGAAGCGTACGCCTTCGTCGCGGCGATTCGCGGGGACGGCATAGAAGTGCTCGGTGCCGTGATCGATCACCAGCAGCCCGTTCCCGCCGGCGAGCAACCGACCTTTGCCATCCTCGCAGATGGCATTCAGGCTCAGAGATGGAATGCCGTTACGGGCATCGAGACGGGTGAACTTGTCGCCATCCAGCCGAAAGAGGCCGCGGTCCGTAGCCAACCAGATGATGCTGGCATGGTCCTCATAAATGTCACGCACGAATGAGTTTGTGAGGCCCTGGTCCGGACCGTAGGCGCGAAACTTTCCGGAAGTGTGGTGGACCAGTCCCCCGCCCTCTGTGCCAATCCACAATGACCCGTCTCGCGCGGCGAGTAGTGAATAGATGCTGTCGTCGAGGAATGCGGGATCGGTGCCTGGGCCAAAGGTGGTGAAGCCCACGCCATCGAAACGCAGTAAACCCGCGCTGGTGCCCACCCAAAGATAGCCGTCGGGGGTCTGGGCCAGCGAGAGGACGAAATCTTCGGGCAGCCCGTCACGGCTTTGCCAGACACGCCGGCTGTAGTTCAGATCGTCGAGAGAGGAGACGGGCGGGAGAGGGGCGGCGGCGAACACAGAGGTTACGACCGCGACAAGGCAGGCCGCAAAGGTAGCTAAGTAGGTGAGGCCGGTTCGCACTAGATCTGATCGCTTCGCCTCGAAAAGCTCAGCTCAGATGGACGATACCACGTTTGAGGGCAGCGACCGTCGCCTGGGTGCGATCAGTTACGTGCAGGCGACTCAGGATGATGTTGACGTGCCATTTGACGGTGGCTTCGCTGATGCCCAGCCGGTCGCCGATTTCACGGTTGCTGAAACCTTCCACGATGAGGTTCAACACCTGTAGTTCCCGGGCGCTGAGTTCGGAGCCTGGGGTTCGGTCGGTCAGGGCTTTGGAGATGTTTTCCGGCAGGAACTTGAGTCCCGCGTGTACTTTGCGAATGACGTTGGCGAGTTCGACATGGGACATCGCCTTCAGCATGTAGGACTGCGCGCCCGCGGCGAGTGCACGAAAGATATCTTCGTCCCCATCGTAGGTGGTGAGAACGATGAAGCGAAGGTCCGGAGACAGCTTTCGGATGGCCGTAATGGCATCCACGCCGTTCATGCCGGGCAGGCGGAGGTCCATCAGAACGACGTCCGCTTCGGTAGTGCGGCAGAGTTCGCACGCCTCCTCTCCGGTATTGGCCTCGCCAACCACGACCATGTCTGCCTGGCTGCCAATGATCGCTGCGATTCCGAAACGGACGACGGGGTGATCATCGACAATCACAACGCGGATTTTCTTGCGATCAGCCATATGGCTTCCATACTATCGGGGTTCCGGGCGAGTCGCCAGAACCCTGGGTGGGCTCAGTGAGAAGGGCCGCCCGGAATTTCGGGCGGCCCTTGCGTACTGCGGTTGATTACGACGGTTAGAACATGAATTTCAGCTGGTAGCGGAAGACCCTGCCGCCGCCATCGAAGGCGTTGAAGTTCATAAACCGACCCGCAGCAGCGCCACCGGCGCTGGAAGTGATGGTGCCTGAGGTTGGCGAGAAGGGGCTAATGCTCGGCGTTCCCAACTGGGGGTGATTGAACAGGTTGTAGATCTCGGTCCTGAACTCCAGCTTAAGACCTTCCGTAATGCCAAATACCTTGTGGATATTGGCGTCGATGTTGTTTTGGCCCGGTGTCCGCTCAGTGTTGCGTCCGCCGTTCCCGGTGCGGCCGGAGTTGGCGGGCAGGACCACGTAGCGGGCCGTTGCGCGATCAATGGGGGCACCGCCGGCATCAGGATTAACGTAGCCCGTCGGGCTGCTGTTTTGCGGTACGGCGCGAACCCCGGCACGGCCGTTCGGGTTGACGTCCGGACGGTCAAGGTTGCCGCCAATCCCATCGGCGTCAATGCCGTTTAGAACGGTGAAGGGCACACCGGACTCGATGGTGTAGATGCCGGAAAGCTGCCACCCACCCAGCACCCGCCCGGCGAAGTCATTCCTCTTCAGCAGGAAGGGAATCTGGTAGACGGCGCTGACCACGAAGCGGTGGGGGCGGTCAAACAGCGAGACGGCTTTTTCGCGAGCCAGACCGCCGAAGACGGTCGGAACAGCTGCGCCGGCGGGAATCGCCAGGCCGGAAGTCTGGTTGTACGGATCGCCGGCGTAGTCGATATTTTTGGACCAGGTGTAGGCGACGGTGCCGGCCAGATGACTGGCAAGGCGCCGGTTCGCATTCACCTGCAGGCTGTGATAGTAGGACGACGCGCCGTTGGTGCGGATGCTCCGCGAGCCCTGCAGGGGATCGAGGCGAAGGGAGTTGATGGGCAGCGTGGCGGTTGTGTAGCCCTGGGGAAGCACCTGGAGAGACGCGGGGACGAGCGGGTTGAGGTCTTCTGTCATGTACAGCTTCGTTCCTTTGCTGCCGACGTAAGCAAGGTCCAGTAAGGTGCTGAACGGCATCTCACGCTGGAAGCCGAACGACCACTTCTGCGTGTAAGGGTTCACCAGATTTTTGACGGCAAGACCCTGGGTCGTGTTGGGGCTTAATGTACGGGGTTGTGGAAGCTGCGCCGAGAAGTTTGCCTGACCGCGAGGATTGGTAATACTGATCGGGAACGAGGACGAAACAGAGTTGACGTTCGGCGAAGACGTGGCAGCGCTGGAAGCCATGTTGTTGTAGAACGAGTCGAAGCCGATCTGGTAGCCGGTGCGAATCACCGACTTCCGGTCGCCCAGCAGCTTGCCAAGCAGCCCTTCGGTTACTGAAGGGGAGTAGGCGAGGCCCACCGACGGACCGAAGTTGTTGTTGTCAGAGTCCACTGAGCTGGGTTTATTCCACGGTCCGTCAAGCGTGACAGGATTCACATTGAACAGACCGGAGTAGGCTGAGGTCCTGATCGAGTTAATCGGGACTCCGAAGTTTTCGTAGCGCAGGCCGAGGGTCAGCGTGAGAGCCTGCGAAACGCGCCAGCGATCCGTGAAGAAGTACTGCTGACGGTACAGCGACGGATAGTAGGCGGGCGCGCCGAAGTCTCGGGCAGCCGTGCCCGTGGAACCTGAGAAGTCATCAACGAAGTTCGCGAAGCCGGAGAACGCCTGAGTGACACCGTTAACGGCGATGTTCGACGCCTGATAAGTGAATGATCCTCGCTCATTGATGGGTGCGAGCTGGCGGGAACGCTGGTTCAGCAGATCCATTCCCATGCGAAGCGTATGCCGACCGCGAACGAGCGAGAAGGTGTCCTGAATGGTGTAGTTATTGGCGATGCGACCCTGAGGGAAGTTGGACAGGACGCCAAGCTGGGCCACGACAGCTGGCGGCAGTCCGGCGATGAAATAGTTCGGCAGAGTACTGCCGCGGGGGTTGACGGTGTCAATCGGAAACGAAAGGTCGATACGGTTGTAGCCGAGGCGCAGTTCGTTCGTAGCAGCGGCTGAAAAGATGTGCGTCTCGGACAGCACCGCGTTTTTGTAATTGTTCGACTGGTTCGTATTCATCCCAGGGTAGCTGAGTGAAGCCGGCTTAAACGGACGAGACTGTTGCGAGTAGCGGCCACTCAGCAGATCACTGTCACTGATTTTGTGATCCACCCTGGCTGAATACAAACGGTCGCCGGCGAAACTGGCGAAACCCAGGGTGGCCGTGCCGAACTCCACGTCAGGGCGTCCGTTACCAAGCGCACTCAGTGCCGGCTGGGCTGTCGCCGTGGTGCCGGCAAGTACTTGCCTATAGAGATCAACGCGAGGATTGGCGCCACTGGGGAAGAGGCTGTTCAGAGTGGCCCAGCCCGCAGCGGTAGGAGCCGCGGCGGTAGCGGAACCGCTGGATTTTTGCCGGTCTTCCTGAAATCCGCCGAAGAAGAACGTCTTGTTCCTGATGATGGCGCCGCCAAGGGTACCGGCCCAGATATTCTCCGTGCCCGGCAGAGGCTTGCCCCGCTTCTGTACTTCGGGATCGAGGCTCTGCTGGTTGGTGACCGCGTCGTCGTTAGTAACGTCGAGCAGCCAGGACGCCGTGCCATGGAAGTTATTGGTACCTGATTTGGTGATCACATTGACCACAGCACCCGCAGCACGACCGAATTCCGCGTCGTAGTTCGACGTCTGGATATTCGTCTCCTGGACCAGATCGGGGAGCGTCATGGTGAAGCCCTGGCCGGCTACCGAAATATCATTGTTTTCAGTGCCATCGATAAGAAAGTTATTGGATCGGCTGCGCGAACCGTTGACCGAGAAGGAAGCGGCAGCACCCACTCCGAAACGGCTGGTGGAGACGCCGGGAACCGTGAGAGCGAGGTAAACGGGATTGCGATTCGCAAACGGTAGTTCAGTTATTTGCTGCGAGGTAATGGTGCTGCTGCGAACGGGAGAATCGACCTGCAGAGCAACCGCGTCTGCCGTGACTTCAACAATCGATTGCTGAGCGCCGACTTCAAGTCTTGCGTCGATGGATGCGACTTGTGCAGCGGCGACCACGAAGGGGTTACTTCTGGTCCCTTTGAAGCCTGGTTTTGAGATTGAGATTTCGTAAGAGCCGGGATCAATAGCCTCCAGTCGGTACAGACCTGACTCATTGGTCGATGTAGTGCGGACGACGCCGGTATCTACATTCTTCAGGTCGACAGTGGCAGTGGCAACCGATGCGACCGACGGATCAGTCACAAGTCCGGTGACGGTGCCTCGACTGGTTTGCGCGAAAAGTGCGCTGGAGAAAACGGCGGCGGCCGCTAACGCCCAAAAAGCTTTGTTCATGAAACCTCGCAGTGTGAGATGGCAGAAGCGCAACAGAGAGACACTGAGGGCGCTGGCTCTGGCTGCATTCACTCCCATTAATTGTTGCTGAAAGCTACTGCCCTACTGGGCTTATTTTCACACATTACAGGTTCAACGCGTATGTAATAGCGGCGTAAATACGCATCTATGGGGCAAGATTGCAGATACAAGGGGCCAAGCCGCTGAAACGAGGGGCGGAAATTACATGGAGACGGCTCACGACCCAGTAGGAATTCACTCGCCCGGAGTAACTCGGTTGGCCACAAACCATGCCTGGCTGTCGATCGTTCCATCAGTCACAGACTGGTAAGTGCCATCTGACTTACCGATGCGGACCTTGCGGTCGTCCTGAAGATACTTTTCGAGGACGACGCCGCGAAGGTAACGGACAAGCCGCTGATTCAGAATCGGGAACATCAACTCCACGCGACGATCAATGTTGCGGGGCATCAAGTCCGCGCTGCCAGCGTACAGTTCTTCGGAGCCGCCGTTACCAAAGTAGTAAATGCGGCTGTGTTCGAGGAAGCGGCCAACGATGCTCCGCACGGTGATGTTTTCGCTCACGCCCGGCAGCCCTGGGCGGAGACAGCAGAGACCGCGGACAAGAAGATCGACACGGACACCTGCAGTGGACGCTTCGTAGAGCAGGCGGATCATCTCTTTATCTTCAAGTGCGTTCATCTTAAAAATCAGGTGCCCGCGTTTGCCGAGGGCAATCTCACGCCGAATCAGCTTCGCTATGCCTTTGCGCATGGTCAGAGGTGCGACCATCAGGC
>JAOAPO010000323.1 GCA_025462945.1 Bryobacterales bacterium | reverse complement strand
GCTGAATCAGGCGACCGCGCGTTGCAAGGAGGCCATCCAAGGGCAGCTGCGAGCCCTTTTCCTCCCCGTCCTCGAGCGCGCGTTCTGCATGCTGGGCGCGCGAGTCGCGAACGAGCACGAGGAGCGCGAGCGCGCGGACCTGCACCGTACCTATCTGCTCTTCCTTCAGCAGATTCTGATGTTCAACTGCCACGCGCTGCTCTTCCTGCCTGGTGCGTTACCTTTTTTTTCTTTTCTTTTTCTTCTTCCTTCTTCCGGAGCCGCTCGACCTCCACATCCCACCATGGCAGCAGTGCGACCAGATTCTGCCGCTCCGGCGAAAGCACGGTCAGCTTCAAACCCTGAATGTTAACGCTCGGCAGTGCGCCCGAATCCGGCACAGTAATCGCGTGCATGCCGAAAGCCTGATTCCACGGCACCTCGCCGTCTTCCAGCGCTTTCGAGAACGACAGCGCCTGCTTCACTCCCAGCTTGTCCTTCGCCGCCTCCACCAGATGCTTGTAGCCGTTGAACCACACATCCCCGAATTCCACTCCGTGTGGCCGTTCCTGCAGCAGCCGGACAGCCCCGCCGATGTGATCCCCATCCAGATGAGACACGACGAGCAACTCGAAGCGCCGCTGATCCTTCGGCAGCGCCTTTATCCGATCGGCGAGAACTTCATACGTGCCCGCCGTTCCCGCATCCACGAGTATTCGAAACGGCGCCGCTTTGTCGCCATACTCGATCCACAGGCAATCGCCTTCCTTCGCCGGCAGCATCTCGATCGTGAACATTAAAGCCTCCAACGGGCATCCCCGTAGCACTTCAGGCCCAGGCTGACGGGAGGCAGATTCCCCCGCAGCCAGTTCCGCCGCACATCTCTCATCACCCGCCCAAAGGTCACCGGTTCCGGCCGGCTCTGGGCTGCAACAATCTCCCGCACCATGGCCGCGGCCAGGGGAGCCGCGTGGCGCCCCAGAATATGCGCCACGGTGCTCACCACGATCGCGGACCCGCCCAGCATGAATTTCGTCGAGAAACTGCGGAACGAGATCCCCAGGTTATCCGTGTTGCACCCCAGCAGCAGCACCACCGGACCCGGCTTGTTTCCATTTGCCACATACTCTGCCGCAATCAGACCCCCGCTGAGTGATTCACCGCCGATCTCGATGCACTCCTCCTCGAAGGCGTTCGTGAGCGAATGAGGCACCAGCAGCAGAAGCGGAAACCCCTCCTTCGCGTGTGTCTTCCACTGGTCCCAACTCTTCACCACGACGGTCTTCAGCCCCGCCTGCTCGATACTCTCTATCAACTCACCGATACGCTTTGGTTCCACCTCACCGGCCTTCTCGCTGATCCCAATCAGTACCCGGTCGATCTTCGCCAGCCGGTCCCGACGCGACTTCGCATCCCCTTCAATCGCGAAAGCTCGCGGCGCAAACTGCGGCAGCTTTTGCTTCGCCGCTTCGAAGTCATGCCACTCAATCGTCTTCGTCAGGGACCAGAACCCAAGCGGACAAAAATGATCGCTGTCGCGGTTCGGACATCCATCGCAGCTCTCGCGCGCCGTTTCCGCCGTCCACACCGGGCAGAGCACCGCCTTGTCCTTCGGATACGGATTCGCGTAGAAGAACTCTATCGGTAGCCGCGCGTCCAGATTGGCGGCCACCACCTGAATCGGATCCGAAGCCAGGAGCGTCTTCAGCCACGTCTGGCCCGCCGCATCAGAAGGCGCATACGCCTTCACAGCATTCAGCAGCTGCGCCCCATGTTTCGCCAGGTAATGAAGCAGCATCAACGACCCCGCCGCCTGCGCATCCTGAAACTCCCCGGCCTCCCACGTCGACGTGTCGATCTTCATCTCGATCTGCTCTATCTCTTTGGCCAGACCGTCGAGCGAGAACGCCAGCGCTCGATAACCCGCCTGCGCCACACCCACCCGCGTGCGCTGCATTTTGTTCAGCACCAGCGACGCCCCGTACGCCGTCTGTCCGTCCAGCCCCTGCCAGTCCGGCTGGGTCGCCATTTCAGGATGCAGCGCGATCGGCTCATCGACACCGCCGGAAAGCAGATAGGTCTGCAGAATGCGGTTCAGGTAAGCGATCGTGAGCCGGCCTTCCCATCTCGTCAGGTCGGTGCCGGTCTCGAATGAGAACGCGCATCTCGTGGAATCGCCGACTCGCGGCAGGTAAATCGTCTCCACGACGGGACCGTTCATCGCGAGCGGCGCGAAGAAGGTCACCGTCAACAGATGACCCTCCTCCTCGCCCGGCAGCATCTCCTGCCGCAAGGCCAGGCCATGAAAAGCACCCTGCTGCGCGGCGCCAATCCACGCACTCACCTGATAATGCCTGCCCGGTTCGAAAGTCGCCGGTTCGTTTATGCCCTCTCTAATCGTCACCTGCGTGATCCGCTCCGGCTGCCTCTTCCTCACCGGTGCCGCCGCCCTCTGGTGCGCCCGGGTCACACCTGAATTCTTCGCCGACCTCGCAATATTCACCGTCGTGAATGCGCCGCCGGACTCATGAAGGAAAGCCCCCGCCGACTGAAGCGCTGCTCTCAGAAGCGAACTCACGTACCTCACCCCGAAGGTTCCCTTCGAGAACTTCACCCCCAGATCCACCACGTCATCGAACGTGATCCACTTTTTGGGGGCCGTCTCCAGGCTCTGGCTCACCTTCTCCGCAAAATGGTCCAGCCTCGCAATCTTCAGCACCGACGAATCAAGACACAGCGCGGGTAGCGGCTTCACCACGCTGTTCAGCGCGTCATCCAGATCGCGATTGTGTGAAAGCTCGAAAATCAGGCTGATCAGCCACGACTCCGCCTGGCTCCGGTTGGCCGCCACAACGGCCTTGGCCAGCGTGCGTTGCTGCGCGCGCGCCACTGCCCGGGACTGCGCCTCGGGAAATTCGAGTTCGCCGTCCTGCAACAACATAAGGCAATGCGCCCTGATCGTCGTGGGCATCGTCTCGATCTCTTCGAGCGCCTGCACCGGCGGTCCCCAAAGCACCAGGAAATCCGCCGTGTTCACATCCTCCGCCGTAATGACCGTAATCAGCCTTGCGACCGGGGTCCCCTGCAGGATGAAGTTCTCCAGCTTGCCGCGAAGATTCTCATACTGCGAGTGCCTGGGGATCGCGATCCGCAGCGGCCACTCCCAGTCCTCCGCCGGCGATAGCGTTGGCAACCCGTAGTAGGTGTTGGCCCCCAGATGAGCGCGAAATGCTTCAGCCGTACTCTGAAGCCCGCTCTCGAAGCTTGTCAGCGCGATACGCCGCACCGCGCTCGTACCAAAAACGCTGACCCACTCATCCGCCAGCCAGCGAGCATCCAGGTTGCTGCCCGCTACAACGGCCGGGTCTGGAGGGGCCCATCTCAGAGGATCCCGTCCCTCGAAACTCGCATAGTCAGTGAGCGAAGGAAGAACCGCCTCACACGCGGCCGTATCGGTTGGAAGCTCCTCGCCCGGAGCGGCCGCCGCCAGCGCCCCCGTCATCGCCACCGCGCGCCAGAAATCCGGCTCCGGTAATCGCTTTCCCCATTGATGAAAATCCGCTCTTCGCATTTCTTGACCAGTTCCGGGAAACCGTAATCATACTGGACCCGCTTCCCGCCTAGCCACATTACTCTATGCCGGTTCCGATCGAGAGGGCGCCTTGGCCGGGTACTGGCACCGCATCTCGCCCAGTCGCTTCTTCTCTTGTCCGGGAACAGTCCAAACGCAGAGGTCACGGCAGCGGACACACGGCACTCCATCGACATCTGCTTTACGACCGGCGGCACAAGTGCGACCTGCACGAAACAGTGATTGCCAATAAGCGGTCTGTCCTTCCGTTGCAAAACCCACTGCGAATAGGTGTCTCCCTCGCCGATAGCCGCAATCGTCGTCGTCAACACCGCCAACGAAATCCGCCCAGCAATCTTCGCGCCGCCAGAGGCTTGGAACTTCGCCCCGCCGCCCAGTTCTGCTGCGCCACCGAACTCATTCATGAGATCGGTCATCCCGCCCGGCAGTTTAGCGCCCGCCGATAGATCCAAGTCCGCCGAGCACGCTACATCCGCCTCCACTAAAAAGCGGCCAAACCATTTCGCTGGAAATACTCAGATCCAACCCACCGCATTCGCCCATGCTAGCGATCCAGCGAGGACAGCCCACTAGTAATCGGGTGTGACGTATCCGCTTCTTGGCCGCTCGCCGGCAGGCGGATGAGGCTTTCGTCCCAATCGGATGTCGTACAGGCTGGACTCACCTGACTAACGAGGTGCCCGGCGAACTCTCCGAATCTATATTCGCGAGTCTCTCGATCACTCGCGTCGCCACGGCCTCGACGAGCGGGGACCCTTGGGCTATGTTGAGCGAACGCGCGGCGACAGGCTGCAGCCTGATCGCTTCCGTGAGAATGTCCAGAAGCGCGTCACCACTTTCGTCGCGGGATCTTAGCTGCTCAATCTTTGAGACAGCATAGAGAACAGTCGTGTGGTGCCGTCGATTGTAGAATCTCCCGATCGCCGAAAGACTCCATCCCGCGACGCGCTTCGCCAGATACATCGAGATGTGTCGGCTGAATCTAGTCTAGGGCCCTGCGCGCTTCATGATACGCGGCCCGGTCCCAGATGAGAAGACACGACGGCCTCAATGTGCGCCAGTGAGATCTGCCATATGGGACTGTAGTTACCAAGCATGCCGGGCCTCCTCAGGCAGCACGGCTCGTGCTCGGTCCACGGTCAAACCGGTCCCGTCCCGGTCGATCGACGCCGGGCACTCCGGCCACATGGCCCGGATCAC
>JAOAPO010000318.1 GCA_025462945.1 Bryobacterales bacterium | reverse complement strand
GCAAGACCGTGTCCCTTCGCGAGAGGATGGAGCAGCATCGCAAAGACCCGGCGTGCTCCGTTTGCCACAACCAGATGGACCCGATCGGCTTCGGTCTGGAGAACTATGATGCAATCGGCGCGTGGCGCGACAAAGATGGCGAAGTCGCCATCGACGCTTCCGGCGTGCTGCCCAACGGCAAAGCTTTCCGGGGTGCGAAGGATCTCAAACAGATTCTCCGAGGTCAATCCACGGCCTTCTCTCACAACCTCACTGAGAAGCTGCTCACTTTCGCGCTCGGGCGCGGTCTGGAACGTTATGACCGCGGTACGGTGGACGAAATCGTGCATAAAATGGAACAGAACAACTTCCGTTTCTCAACCCTGATCATCGAAATTATCAACAGCAAGCCGTTCGGAATGCGCAGCGGCGAGCCTGGAGGAAAAGCATGAACTTAGTACTGCAACGCCGCCTGCAACGGCGCACCTTTCTGCGTGGCCTCGGCGCCACCATTGCCTTACCGTTCCTCGACGCGATGCACCCGGCCATGGCTTTCGCGCCTCTCAAGCCGATCAACCGGATGGCCTTTTTGTACTTCCCCAACGGCGTTCAGCCTGACACCTGGGCTCCGCTGACGGAGGGTGCCGCCGCGCCGCTGCCCGAGAGTCTTTCGCGCGTTCTCGCTCCGTTGAATCCCTATCGGAACGACATCCTCGTGCTTGGCGGCCTGACCAATGACGGTGGCCGTGCCAAGGGCGATGGCCCTGGCGACCACGGACGTGCCGGGGCCGCCTACCTGACCGGTATGCACCCGAAGAAGACATTCGGCAAAGAGATCCAGGCCGGCGTTTCCATTGATCAGGTGGTCGCGCAGTCCATCGGCAACGCCACCCGTTTTCCGTCCCTCCAGCTTGGCTGCGAAGACGGCATACAGGGGGGCAACTGCGACAACGGCTACAGCTGCGCGTACTCGAACAGCATTTCGTGGCGCACGCCTTCCACCCCCAATCCGCCTGAGATTCGACCGCGCGCCGTCTTTGAACGCCTGTTCGGCAACCCTGAGGTGGATCTTGATCCGGTGAAGCGTGCCCGCGTTCAGCGCTTCAACCGCAGCATTCTCGACTCGGTGATGGAGGACTCTCGCCGGCTTCAAAGCTCACTCGGCGTTGCCGATCGCCGCAAGGTTGACGAATACCTCTACGCGATTCGCGAGATCGAAGGCCGCATCCAGAAGGCGGAACGGGACAACACGCCTCACGTGAAGCCGACCATGGAATTGCCGTCAAACAGCGTGCCCGAGCACTATGCCGAGCATTCCCGGCTGATGTTCGACCTGATGGTGGCTGCGTACCAGACCGACGCCACGCGGGTAATCACGTTCCAGATGGCCATCGAGCAAAGCAACCGCGCCTACCGCGAGATCGGCATCGCCGACTCCCACCATGGGCTCACGCACCACGGCGGCGACAAAGAGAAGATCGAAAAATGCATCCTGATCAATCGCTATGAAGCAGAGCAGTTCGCCTACTTCATCGGCAAGCTAAAGACGACGCAGGATGGCGATGGCACCCTCTTCGACCACATCATGGTCAGCTACGGCAGTGGCCTGGGACGCGACCACGACCACGACAACCTGCCGACCGTGCTCACAGGGCGCGGCAACGGCCTCTTCCGCCTGGGTCGACAGGTGAAGTTCCCCGCCGAGACTCCCCTCGCCAATCTGCACCTGACAATGGCGCAGCAAATGGGCGTTCCGGCTGAGAATTTTGCGGACAGCACCGGCAAACTTCGCGAACTCACCGAAGTCTAGTCGACTGCCAGAGTTAACCGCCGGGACCTCGACCCCACGAACACCTGGAAGACCAGGCCGACACTTCCGGCGCGCATGATCCGTTGTAGCATCAGACGCGGGCGTCTGATCTGGCAAAACGCTCCAGGATCACCTCGAAGCGCGTACAAAGATATCCTTTCCGCGACCGGTGTTCCGTGCGGCGGCGCCTTCATACCCGTGCTGAACGGTCAAAGTCATATCGACGCTCATCTCATGCCCGGCCGCGCCGAGCGCGTAGATATACGTCGTCGTTACGGTTGACTGGTTTACATTGCGCGCCGTTTCCACGACAAGTTTGGCCCCGTCCATATGAGCCTTAGTTGTAATGGTGTGCCCGTCATCGGTAGTGCTGGTGGTCTCTGACCTGTCCAGCCGCAAGTTCAATGTCTCATGAGATTCCCTGGCCTTGCCTCCCCAACTACGAGTCGTCTCCATAAGGAGGCCGGTGCCAACGAGGCTAAAAGTTACCGTGGCTGCCGTAACTGGTACTTCCTGAAGGGCTGATTCACTCCGCGCCGTATCCATGGTCCACGTACCGGCGAAATCACTCAGCGTCATCCCTTTTACAGCGGGGAGAAATGCAAGAAGCAGAATAATAGCGAGCTTTGAATACCGCATGAACTCAGTACCTCCACGGCCAACTTATCAGCTTTCCCACGCCAGGAGGGAGCCAGATTCGCGTGCTCCGTTCGCGGCTTCCCTGCAACCGATTAAACAGTACGGAGGATGCGGTCGAACTCTGCTATCAGGGGCCCAGAACGCCGTCCGGGGATCGGCGCTTTTGCCGGAGTTCCGTGATGTCGATAACTGACGAGCGAACTGAAGGCTCATGAGAACCGACCGCGATGGCGCCCATACGAGCTGTAATTATTTTCGCTTCGGCTTTTCTATTTGTACTCCGGAGGAACCTGAGGTATCCGGCAAGGAGCTCACGAGTCACTCCGCTTTGTTCTCCAGTTACCTGCTCCGCCTTTCGGATGGCTGATTTCCAGTGAAAGTCAGAAGATGAAAGCTCACCCTGTGCCAGTTTCAGCACCGCGAGATTCGCCTCTGCTCTTGCGACAGCGGCGGTGATAGTCCGGGAGCGGTCCCAGATCTCAAGTGCGTGCTGCACGTGTTCGACACCGGCAGCTATGTTTCCCTGCTTGGCCCTGATCAGTCCCAGTCCCTGAAGTGTTGTCGCGCATTCAGCGGTGTCCTGCAGTCCCGCGGTAGTCCAAATACGGAGCGCCCGGTCGTACAGTTCGTCGGCTTCGGTCAACCGACCGAGCGACAATTCTTGTGCGGCGAGGTTTTGGAGAACTCGCGCAACAGATGGATGGTCGGGGCCGAAAGCCGCCGTTCGAAGTTCCACAGCCTGTCTGCGGGCGATTTCGGCCTTCCTATACTGACCTGATTCGAAGTAAACGGAACCGAGGTTGTTCAGGATCGTTGCCCGGTCAAAACCCGGCGTCAGCGTGGACTGTTCGAAACGCAGAGCGCGCAGGTAGAAGCGCTCAGCACTGGCAAGACGGCCCATGTCCTGATTGACGGATCCAAGATTGTTCAGCACGGTGGCGCGACACGTGGAACCGGACGAGGGGTTCTCCAGTAGGTTGGCAAGCTCGAGCAGGACGCGTTCGGAATCGGCGACTCGGCCCGTTCGCTGCAGGTCCGCCGCTTGTTGCAGGATTTCCCGCTCGCGTGGCTGGCACGTGACCTGACCTCGAAGTGCAGAAATCAGTAAAAGATACACGAGCAGTGTTCGCATGTCTCGCTCCATAGAAACCAGTACGGACGGGTCTGGAGTCATCAATCCAGACCTCAAATGCCACAAAAACCTGTGATACCGGCCGAACGAATGCCGGCCCCGGGGTGCTTATAGGTTCCGAAGGTTCCGCCGGACTCTGAGCGGCGGCTTCACTCGCGCCGCGACGAGCCAATCCAAATCACCGACCGAAAGTTCTCGATATTCTGAAGGCTTTGCTGGTGCGGTGGTGACGTTGTCGCGCCATGCCACCGTTTCGCGCGGACTCCAAAACACGCTTCTTCACGGGTTGCAGTCGGCTTACCCGGAAATGTTCGGCAAGGCCGCTGAACTGGCCAATGCTATGCTGCCAGAACATCTCCGGTGTGAGGCACTCTCCTAAAGCTGCGCGGACGGTTGTCGGTGTTGATAGCCGACAGATTCGGAACTCTGCGCAAATCCTCCTCCGTTAGCGTCCATAGCCCTCGTGTACCCTGCGAAGCTTAAACGTTACGCGGAAGTTGCAGAACCCCAGGCTGTTCTCACCGAGGTTCTCCTCGTGTACTTCGCCGACGAAATCGCGGAAGCTTCCCGTTCCCCCGACCACGACCCGGTCCACCGAGAAGTGCGGATTTGGCTGAGTGCCCTCAGTAAGGAGAGTTGCCTTATCCGTATGCAGCGTATACATCTCAGTGCCGAAGGCCATATCATGCGGCGCCGTCGGGTCATCGGCGACGGCCAGGTTGAAGGCGGCCAGGTTGTTTGTGAAAACTCCCCTGGCTCTGAATTTGCCGATGGCCCCGGGCGCATTCGGGTCAAAATGGCTCGAGCCTTTCGCGATGCTCCCCGCAGGGTAGACATTACCGTCCTGAAAGTACGTGTCCCCGGCGGAGAACTCCGGATCGGGCTCCGCCGGATTCACGTTGTTCTGCATGTAAGGAAGACCGGTCGCGACGTCTACCGTGAAAATCCTGACGTCGTCGTTGCTCGCCTGAATCCGAGGCGGGAAGCCAATCGCCACTGTTCCGATCGCTGCCGCCAAGGTTATCGTCACAACCGTAATCTTCGTTCGGGAGCAGCCGTTGTGCCGCAAGACTGCCGCAGGTGCTGACAGAACCTGCGTGAGGTTATGAATCCATCGAATCGTGTTGGTCATTTTGTTTCTCCGTCCTTTGTGGGGTTCGCCCTCCTGCACGGTGTCACCGTTGATGGCGGCATGGCAATGAGAGTGCCCTGAGTTCCTCCTCATCTCAGATGAGAGGGAACGTAGAAATACCTTCCGCGGGTTCGCTGCGGCTTGCGGCGGGAAATTGCTTCAGGGGGTGACTCGATGTCGGCGGATAGTGCCAGGGGAAGGCGGGATGTCGTTCGTTTTGGAGAGTTCGAGGTTGACCTTGTGCAGCATCTCGTTTCTCACCGGGGCGTCCGAATCAACCTGCAACGGCAGCCCCTGCGAGTACTTGAACTTCTTATCACTCGAGCTCCGGAGATCGTCACACGCGATGAAATCAGGCACCACGTGTGGGGGGATGACGTCTACGTCGACGCAGACCAGAACATCAATTTCTGTATTCGTCAGATTCGCGCAGCGTTCGGCGACAGCTCTGAAGGTAGCCTGATCCAAACACTTCCACGCCTGGGCTACCGCTTTGTTGCGCCGTTCAGGGATGTAGCCGCAACCACGGTTATTTCGCAGCCTCCCCTTGAGCAACGATTGAGATCTAAGAGTTCGACTCTTTGGCGCCCGGCAGCCCTGGTCGGCTTGCTGGCGATTGGGGCGACTGCGGGAGTTTGGGCCTGGATACAAAGGCGGAGTCCCGTCGCGGTGGTACGGATAATACCGGTGACCACTTATGAAGGCGACGAGCGAGAGCCGTCGTTGTCGCCCGACGGGCGTCAAGTTGCGTTCTCCTGGGGAGGAGAACGGGGCGGCAACCGAGATGTTTACGTTGCGATCATTGGTGAGCAGCATCCCGTCCGCGTCACCTTCGATCCCGACGAGGACGTGCATCCCGAATGGTCGCCCGACGGCAGGCAGATCGCATTCCTTCGTCGGCGCAGCGGCACCCTTGCGGACATCATGCTCGTACCCGCGCTTGGCGGACCAGAAACCAAACTGCGCGAAGTCCGGCTGAGCGCATGGATCAGCGGTCGGATGCTCGCATGGACTCCAGATGGCAAACAGCTTTGTTTTACGAGCGAGGTCGGTCCTTCGGGGCACCATACGCTGTTTCTTCTGACGATTGCGTCCGGTGCGGTGAAGCAGTTACTGCCGGAGGAAGATAACGCCATCGGCGATTCCTCGGCCTCCTTTTCACCGGACGGCAAATGGCTGGCGTTCGCTCGCTTCGAGGGTGCCAACAACAGCGATCTTCTGCTCCAGCGGCTCGGCCGAGACCTCAAGGTGGAGGGACGCCCAATCGTAGTAAAGGAGGCGGGGGTCAGTCCCAGAGACCCTGTTTGGACGCCCGACGGGAAGCGAGTACTCTTCCTCGACAGATCCCGCATCATGGAGACCACTGTTGGTCAACCGGCTCATACTCTGTACCTCTCGGACTCCCCTTTTACGGGGCTCGCAGCGTCGGCGGGCAGCGCACGACTTGTAGCGTGTCGCCAGAACGGTCGCGAACAAATGTGGACGCTTCCGCTGACCGCCAATGGCATGAAAGTCGCGAGCAGCCCAGAACCTCTCGCTCAATCGACGGCAGGGGAAAGCAGTCCTCGTTTCTCGCCCGATGGTCGTTGGTTAGCTTTTCTCAGTCGACGGACTGGTGCGACTGAAGTGTGGCTCGCAAATTTTGACGGCAGCAATCCGCGGCAGCTTACTCATGCCTCGTTTTATGCAGCTGGATATGTTCGGTGGTCGGCCGATTCGCGTTATATAGCCTTCCAGGGGAGACTACCAAGAACGCCACAGCTTTATATCGTGGGAATAGAGAACGGAACGGTCAGGCAAATAACGTTCTCGCCGCGCGGTTTCATGGGGCCGAGCTGGTCCCTGGACGGCCAGTTTCTATACGCGGACGCGTTGGAAGGCGGGAACAACCGGACTTATAGCGTGCCGATTGCAGGCGGTGTGCCGCGGCTTCTGTTCGAAGGAGACGACGCTGTTGAGGTTCCTGGCCGTAAGCTGCTGATCTATGGAAAGCAAGACCGACCCGGTATCTATGGACGTTCCCTTACAGAGGACATCGCCAAGAGCCCGGAGCAGTTGCTGGTGTCGGATTTCCGACAGCCCTGGGGCGGATTCCAGCCCGTGCCCGAGGGGATTTATTACGTTAACGGCGGTTCTGAAGGAGGTCCCCGGGCAATTCGCTTTTATACCTTCGACACCAAAACATCCGTCAATCTTTTCCCTTCACTGGCTGAGCCGGGTCTCGGTCTGACGGTTATGCCTGACAGAAGCCGCCTGGCTTACACGACAAGGCCTCGAGGCGGTGAGGATCTCGTCGAGCTTGAGTTGCATTGATGCGAACAACCTTACTTGAAGAACGTACCAGGCGACGATGTCTTAGTCGTCCCGCAGCACCGGCACACTTCGCGAACTCACCGAGGTCTGGTCAACCGCGAGCAGCAACGGCGGCGAACTGCCCACGGCTCCCGGCCGCCTCGCGCGGATGCGGCAAGCGTTGCGACCTCGTTTCGGGTGGCTCCGCGAAAAATACAGTCGCGACGGCTCGTTTTCGACTGCGATGAAGGCAATCCCCCGCAGCAGGTTGCCGTTGACGAGAGGTCGACGCGGCGATCTACCAGTTCGTGAAAGACCCATCCGGTCGCACGTTCAGGAGCATCCCCGCGCGATAGGTGTTGTACTCGCCAAGCCTCGTCAGCTTACCGACGTCCACCTGAACACCGAGACCGGGGCGGTCGTTCGGCCAGAGCTTACCAGCCTTGAAATCGTAGACCTTCGGCAGGTAAGGCCAGGTCCGCGCGCCATTGCCCAGCATCTCCATCAACGAAGTCACGGATGTCGCCGAAAGGCAGTGGACCAGCGCCGCCTCGGCGATCGGACCGGTGAAATGCGGAATCATTCCGATGTAGTGGGTTTCGGCAAGGGCAACGATCTTCATAAACTCAGAGATCCCGCCGACGTTCGGGAGCGTCACCCTCGTGTAGTCGATCAATTGCTTCTCGATCAGTGTGTTGACGTCCCACTTATACCCGAACTGCTCACCGACCGCGATTGGCACTCTGGTGCGCTGGCGAATCGTTTCGTAGGAGAGGACATTCTCACTACGGATCAGGTCCTCACAGAAGTAGGGATGCATCGGCTCGAGCAGTGTGGCCAGATTGACTGCGTCCGGAAGGTCAAGCTCCGTGTGGAAATCAATCGCCCATCCGCCGTCGCCCGCTCCCTTGTGGAGCAGAACACAGTCGTCATACATCTTGCGAACCAGCTTGAAGCGATCCACCGTCCGCTGGCGAGGATTATCGGTCGCGTAGCGATAAGTTCGGAAGCCGGCATCCATACAAGCGCGCGCCGCGTCTTCGAGTGTCCCGCCTCCAGGGTTCGGGAACGCCGTCGAGTAAAGCTCGACATGCTCCCGCGACTTGCCGCCCAGCAGCTGCCAGACGGGCACATCGAGCGCCTTTCCCTTCAGATCCCAAAGGGCCAGATCGAGCGCGCCCAGCGAATGCAGCTTTTCGCGGCCTGCGGGATAGAAGTAGCCCCGCATCATGCGCTGCCAGTGATTATCAATGCGGTAGGGGTCCAGGCCGATCAGCATGCTGGCGCACTCTTCCATCGTTCTCGGCTCTCCGCCCTCGCCGATGCCGATCAATCCACGCTCGGTTTCAATCATGACGACGTTTGACGATTGATTGACCATCGGCTGGCCCTGTCTGCCGTTGGCGTCGCCGGGCGTGGCGAAGTAGCGGACGACCTTGATCTTGTCTTCCGGCAAGGCAAAAGCCCTCATAGCCGGCGCTGCGAGCACTGCTGCGGCAGTTGCTGCGAGTCCCTTGAGAAGGCTCCGCCGGGACGGCAAGGAAGACGAAGGGGAAAAGTCAGGATTCATAGGGCTTGGAATATCATACGCTGAAAGCGCTTGCGGTGTCGTGCGCTTGACCGGGAACGCATCTACTACTGCGAAGTTGGCATTGTCGCCATCGTCTGAATTCCGGGCGAAACACCGTCCACGCGGTCTTTTCATTAACATGCTCACTGACGACGCGATGTGGGAGCAGTGGGCTGCAGCAACGCTATCGCGCGCTATTCCATCAGCCCAAACACGATGACGTTGGAGCCTGAGGCGATACTGCGTCAGAGATGTCAGCGAAACGCCGGGGAAACGTTGTGACGGGAGTCGCGACGCCTGTGAGCGGGTCAATTCCAGAACCTGACTTCCCGTGTGTGGCCTGAATCGTCGCCATGCTTACGTTCGGCAAGACGCAAGCGGAAGATTAGGTGCGCGCAGAATCAAGGCCCTCGCCCCGAAACGGAACCACTACTGCCTGTGGGCCGGGGCGAGGAATCCTTCTTCCTTCGCAATGATCTCCTTCATGATCTCCGAGGTACCCGCTCCAATGGTGTAAAGCCGGAGATCCCGCCACATGCGCGCCACAGGATACTCGAGGGTGTAACCGAAGCCTCCAAAGACCTGAGTGCAGTCATAGAGAACCTTTTGGGCCAGGTCGCAAGTCGCAAGCTTCGCCATCGCGATTTCCTTAGTTGCGCGGCCAGTTCCGTTCAATACGTCCAGAGCGCGATAGGTGAGCCAGCGGGTAGCCTCCACCTGTGCTCTGTGTTCGGCAAACCGATGCCGCCAGATCTGGTTCTCCATCAAGGCATGGCCGAAAGCTTTCCGCTCGCGTGCGTATTGCATGGATAACCACAGCGCCCGGTCCATGAACGAAAGGACGAGCAATGTCGTCGCCAGTCGCTCACCCTGGAAGTTCTCCATGATGATCGAAAACCCGTGATCTGGTTCGCCCAGAACGAGGCGCGCAGGAACCCGGCAGTCGTCGAAGAACAGGTGTG
>JAOAPO010000296.1 GCA_025462945.1 Bryobacterales bacterium | reverse complement strand
AGACTGACATCTCTGTACGCCGTCATGACAGGGTCTGAGGTTATTCGGGCAGACAACTCCCGAGAGCTGATCCGAATTGCCTTCGATCCTTTGGCAGAGCGGTTTGAAGTCGCGAACGCCGCAACATCGCAAGACCGAGCCTTCATTTCGGACGTAGCGGAGATCTGGAAGGCGGGTGGCAACGTTTTCAAAGTGGCCGGGGATTATCTGGCCCAACTAACGGCTGTTAGAACGTTAACGACAGAAGAGACGGGGCGAATACAGACCGCGATTGGCAAGCTCGTGACGCTCTCGCAGCATCCGTTTAATGCTTTGGTGCTCACGGCTGACACCGATGTTGCGACGGTGGCCGAGGTATTTGTCCGCATCAACGGGCAAGGTGCCAAGCTGAACCAAGCTGACTTCATCCTCACCCTCATGTCAGTGTTCTGGGAGGAAGGGCGCAAAAACCTCGAGAGTTTCTCTCTGGCTGCAGCCGGACCGCCAGACGGTAAACCCAGTCCCAAAAACCACTTCATCCAGCCGACGCCCGACCAGATGCTTAGGGTAATGGTGGGACTTGGTCTCAAGCGCGGCAAACTGGACGCCGTCTACTCTGCCCTGCGCGGACGAGTGCCAACCACCGGTGTCATCGATCCTGCACGTCGCGAAGCTGGCTTCGCCCGGTTGAAGGCAGCACACGATGCAACGATCAATGTCAACCGATGGCATTATTTCATGAGTGCACTACCAATTGCGGGCTACCGGTCGAAACGTATGATCACTTCGGAGTTAGCCCTGCTCTATGCCTACACAATCTTCCTGGTCGGCGTTGAAGAAGTGGGTGTAGAACTGGCGGTGATGCGGCAGGCCATAGCCGAATTCTTCTTCATGGCCGCCATGACCTCACGCTACGCATGGTCGGGAGAGTCAAGATTCGAAGCCGATCTCGCTGCACTCAATCACGCGAACGGAACAGGCGATTTTCTCACCAGATTGCGGCGACTGAGTGACCTAAAATTGACTGATGACTTCTGGTCCATATCCTTACCAGATGGATTAGCAACTTCGGGCGGCAAAACGCCGACCCGCCTGGCGTATCAAGCTTCTCTGGTTGTTCTTGACGCTCAGGTCCTCTTCTCGCCCGTGAAGGTCGCGGCAGCACTCGACCCCTCTGTAGTTGGAACAAAGTCCGTAGCGGAGGAGCATCATCTGTTCCCGAAGGCGTACCTGGCGAAAATCGGCGTAACAGAACGCAAACAATTCAATCAAATAGCTAACTTTGCGCTACTTGAATGGCCAGACAATCTAAAAGTAGGGGCCACCGCTCCGCGGGACTATGCCCCACAGTTAGATGCGTTGATGTCGGACCGGGAACGATTTCACCACGCGCTGCCGCCTGTCTGGTGGGAGATGCCTTACGAGACATTTCTTGAAGAGCGAGGGCGCCGCATGGCAGCGGTGGTTCGCGCGGCCTGGAACAGACTTCGCGGCGACCTACCACCAAAGCCTACCTCCCTCACCACTGCAGAGTTGATCGCCAGCGGCGAAACAGAGGGCGTGGAGTTTAAGTCGACCTTAAGAACTAACCTTCACACCGGTCAATCTGACGAGAAGATTCAGCTTGCAGCATTGAAAACCCTGGCGGCATTTCTGAACGCAGGCGGAGGAACGCTCTTAATTGGTGTCGGCGATGACGGACTAGCGATCGGTCTCGGAGGCGACGGGTTTGTGAGCGAAGATAAGATGAGCCTGCACCTGGTTAATCTGGTGCGAGACCGCATCGGAGACTTGTTCGTGCCCTACATCCATCCAGACTTCCTGGATCACAATGGCTGCCGAATACTCTCGGTGCGATGCGAGAGAGGCCCCAAACCAGCGTTCGTCAAAGACGGCGGCACTCAGAGGTTTTTTGTGCGAGGCGCTAACGCCACGACCGAGCTCATCGGCCAATCAGTCGTCGACTACACGGCTCATAGGTTTAAGTAACGCGACCTCGGGATCGTCTGAGGAGCCCGCGCGCATGCTCCAGACTATGCCTAAGTGCGGGAATCTCATTTAGGTCGTCCGACCGTGACGTTCACGCGCTCGACTCGTTGCCGTGCGAGTCTGCTTCGGGAAGCACGCGCGCCGTCGCTGGTGCCAGGCAGCGCTCTTGTGCGGAGTGCGACGATGCGTTGCCCCGTGCGGTAGTTCAGCTTACTTCGCCTCCTTTTCGGGCCTTTCTTTCAGCGTTCACTCGATATATTCTCTGCAGTACCGGAGGGTAAACGTGCAATCTAAACTTCATCAAGCAGCTGGTAAGTATACGGCGACGGCGAGCCTTATCGCGCTCGTCCTAACGGGACTCGTTGTTACTGCGGGTTCGGGACGCGCTGATCGGGATCGCGACGATCGTGACCTCGACAATGACAAGTGGAAGATCAACCAGGGGTATCGGGTCGCACCGGTACCGCTGAACTTACTTCGTAAGAATCGCGACCTGGTCGGGCTGGGCAGTTATATCGTCAACGTGGTCTCAGAGTGCAACGGCTGTCATTCGCACGGACCTGCGACCGCTTATGTCGGGAATCCGTATCTGTTCGATCCACCGAGTCTGACGGTGCATCAGCCGAAGAAGGTCAACCCGGCAACTTATCTGGGCGGGGGGCAGGATTTCGGACCTTACCCGGCGCCGGACAGTCCGCTGCACATCTTCTCTCGGAACCTGACGCCGGATATCAGCGGAAAAGCACTGGGTGGCGATTCGTACTCGGATTTCCGGGAGATCATCCGGACTGGGCATGATGACGACAAGCTTCATCCGACTTGCCCGGCCGACACGCCGCAGACGGATAAGTGCGTCCCCTACCCGTTCGACGGCAGCTTGTTGCAGATTATGCCGTGGCCGGCGTATCAGGACATGTCAGATCTCGAATTGCGCGCGATTTATGAGTATCTGAGCGCGATCCCCTGCATCGACACGGTCATCGAGGGTCAGCCACATCTGCGGCATGACTGCGGGCGCTGAGGTCAGCGACTCGGCAGACGTCTCAGCGCCCGGCGGACGAGCGGGACTGCGGCGAGGATCGACAGGCCTGCGAGCAGCACCCGGAGCCAGTTGGCTCCGGGTGCTGAGAAGCCTGCGCCGGTGGACAGTGTCAGGGCTGCGGCGAGGCAGAGAGGGCATTTCGGCAGAACTGCCAGAAGTGCGGCGGGCAGGATCGCGGCGGCAACGCCGGAGATCCGGCGGGCGCAGCAGGCGGGCGGCATCAGACAGCTCCGATCTCGGCGGGGGGCTCGTAAGCTGTCGTCGGATTGACGAGGTACGTGTCCTCGTACCTGTCATGGTGGCGGACCCAGGCCATCGTGAACGCCAGGCCAGCTTCGTCGCGTCCCCTGGGCACCAGATCCAGGAACTGGTAGGTTCCGATGATCGGGTCCAGGCCTCTGGCGTAAACAGAGTAAGTGTGGAAGATGTCCCCGGCTTTGTCCTTACAGAAGACGCTGATGCCGGGTGTCTCCTCGCTTACGAAACGGGTCTTCTGGTAGTTGTAGTCGACCTCGCCCGCAATCTCGTCCTTCGTGAAGTGAACTCCGTAGTCGGTCTGGAAGTCACTGGCGAAGGCGGAGACCCACGGGAAGCGCCAGCCCATGCGTTTCTGAAAGGCCTGGATGCGGGGGAAAGGCGCCTGGGAGACGACGGCGAGCGTAACGTCGCGGTGGGCGAGGTGGATGCGAGTGGGATCGAAGTGGTCGGCGAGGAAGGAGCAGCTCTTGCAGCCTTCTTCCCACGTGGGTCCAAGCATGAAGTGGTAGACGATGAGCTGGCTTCGTCCGGCGAAAAGGTCGGCCAGCGGCAGGGGGCCTGTGGGGCCTTCGAAGACATAGTTTTTGTCGACGCACTCCCACGGGAGTTCGCGCCGACGGCGGCTGATCTCGTCGCGCAGCCGGGTGAGTTCCTTCTCGGCAGCGAGGAGTTCGCGGCGGGCCTGTAGCCATTCGTCTTTGGAAACGACACGGTGCTGCGGTTGCGTTGCGGTCACAGGATTTCCTTTCTTGCTTTCTGCATGCGTTGAGGGGCAGGGGGTTTCGCAGTTTGGGCCTCGGCGTCTTCTTTGATGCGGAGCAGGTTATTCGCCCAGAGTCCTTCGAAGCGCCCAACCCAGCGTTCGTAGATTTGGCGGATGGGAACGACGTTGATGGAGTTGATGCGCTGCCGACGCTCTTCCC
>JAOAPO010000288.1 GCA_025462945.1 Bryobacterales bacterium | reverse complement strand
ACCTGCAAACGCTGCAGGGCAACAACCTGAACCAGCTCGATCCTCAGTACCTGTCGCTCGGAAACCAGCTCAACACCACGGTTCCCAATCCGTATGCCGGCATCATTACCTCCGGCCAGCTCGGCGGCGCGACGATCACGAAGCAGCAGTCCCTCTTGCCATACCCGCAATACACAGGCCTCAACGGCGGCTGGTCCTACCAGGGCGACTCCATCTATCACGGTGTCGCTTTCAAGGTGGAGCGCCACTACGCGAACGGCATCTCGATCCTCTCGTCTTACACCATCAGCAAGATGATCGACGCGGCCACAGGCTCCGGCGGAGCGGTTCGCACTGGCGGTGTTCCCGAAACGGGCATCGTGAACTGGTACAACCTGAAGAACGAACGCTCGAAGAGCACTTACGACATCCCGCAGCGCGTAGTCATAACCGGCGTGTGGGAAGAGCCCTTCTTCAGGGCGTCGAAAGGCTGGAGACGACAGGCTCTCGCGGGCTGGAACTTCAACGGCGTCTGGTCGATGCAGAGCGGCTCTACCATCGCCCTGCAGTCGGGAAGTTCTACCCAGCGACCGAACGTCGTTCTCGGCGTCTCCGCCAAACCGGACCAACAGACCCTCGACGCATGGATCAACAAGGCAGCTTACTCGATCCCTGCCGCCTTCACTTACGGCAACGCCGGTCGCACCATCCCCAACCTGATGAGCGATGGTCTCTTCAACATCGACTTCTCGCTTTACAAAGACTTCAGCATCATGGAGAAGTTGAAGCTGCAACTCAAAGGCGAGGCGTACAACCTGACCAACACGCCCACCTTCGACGTCCCCAACCGGGACATCAACGCGCAGAACTTTGGGACAGTGACGGCGACGGCGCTCAACCCTCGCCCCCGCTCGCTGCAGCTTTCCATGCGGGTCACTTTTTGACCAAACGAATGATCGGCTTCAGCTTATCTCCCGGGCCGTAAACCCCGATCCAGTGGTTCGTGAAGCTCAGGTACGCCTGTGGCGAAACGCGAGGCATGTGACAACCAACGCAGTTCCGGCTCTCGGAACGCAAACACGACGCCGAAGGTGGACGCATGCCGTCTCGATGACAGGTACTGCAAACTGCGTTGTATGACGCGTCATCCTGTTGCAGCGAACCATGGGGGTCATGACACGTAGTACACCGCAACTCGCCCGCACTCTGCCGGAAACACGCAGACTCATTCAAATACACCGGCTGATGCCTCACGTTCCACGGCACCTTCCAGTCGATGGTGCCAGGGTCGGATGCCGGCTCACGATGACACTTACCGCAAGCCGCATTCATCTGCCCGGCGGTGGAGTGCGCCGGATTCTGAATGCTGTTCCGCGCCAGCACCACATCGCCGGCGCGTGCTGCCACCAGATGCGTCCGCCCCGGGCCGTGACAAGCCTCGCACTGGACTCCCGGGATCGAAGGCTGCAAGTCGCCTGTGGCCGTGCGCGTCACCGGCCCGGTGGAATGACACTGCAGGCACGCCGCCATATCGCCCCCCAAATCGGAACCGTACAGTCGACCGAGTGAAGCCGCAAGAGAATCCTCCGCTGTTTTCGACTGCCCCGGTGTTCTCGAGTAAGTACCCGCGGCCGGGTAGTAGGTCAGCGAATTCTCCAGATACCAGTCGCTATTCGCCTTGCTGGTAAACGTAACTGCCTGCGAGCCAGCGCCAAAAGCCCATTCCAGCGGGAAGTCGATGTCTTTGACGCTGTCCGAAGCACGGAGTCTTAACTCGGTTCCGCTCCACCGGAACTGAAAACCGTACTTACCGGACAGTGTGAAACTCCGGGCTGGAACGAACTTCCCCGCTAACGAATGATCTGCCGGACGTGAGAGAGCGCGGGCATGCTCGCTCGTCCGTTGGCTCGCCACCTTCTCCTGGTGACACGTCCCGCAGCTCTCGGCTCCCGCATATGCACTCTCCGGCGGTGCCGCGGCAACCAGCCGCAGCGATGCAGCCATCAACCACCCCACCAGTGCCGCGCGAGACCTCATGATCCCGCCATTACATCACGCCAAACCACCGGTCCAGGCGGCTGTAATATGGAAGGGCCGTGAAACTCTCCCGTCGGACATCCCTCAAGACTGTGCTTGCGTCCACGTCGTCTCTCGTGCTCGGCGCTCCCACCAACCCCCGTCCCGCAATCCGGCTCGTCATCCTCGACATCGGCGGGACCCTGATTGAAGACCACGGCGATGTCCCCGGCCTCTTGCGCAGCGCCCTCAGCAACCACGGCGTCGAGTCCACACCTGAGGAAATAAGCAAGTGGCGCGGAGCTTCCAAACGTGAAATCATCCGTCACTTCGTAAGTCAGCAATCCTTCCCGCCGACTGTAAACCGAGAAAAAGTCATCGCCGCCGCTTACGATCAGTTCACCGCCGAACTCATCGAGGTCTACCGCTCCGTGCCGCCCGTCCCGGGGGCTGAAGACGCGATCCGCCAGCTCCGGCAACGGGGCTACCTGGTCGCCACCACAACGGGTTTCGATCGCGTCGTAACCGAGTCCATCTTTAAACGTCTAGGCTGGACGAAGTACTTCGCGGCGACCATCTGCAGCGACGACGTGACGCAGGGCCGCCCCGCGCCCTTCATGCTCTTCCACGCCATGGAAGCCGCAAACGTCGACAACGTGGCGCAGGTGATAGCAGTCGGCGACACGCCTCTCGACCTGCAGGCCGGAACAAACGCGGGCATGCGTGCCGTGGTCGGCGTCCTGACAGGAGCTGCCACCATCGACAAACTCCGCCCCGAGCCCCACACGCACATCGTTGAAAGCATCGCGAACGTTCCGTCGCTCCTGGCATCCTCGCTCTGACTCAGCTGGCGGTGCCGCACGACTGTCGCACAATCAGCTCGCAGTTCAGCAGCACATCTCTGGCCGGTGCGTCAGGTCGCAACTGGCGGTCGAGCATCAGCGCCATCGCGGCAGAACCAAGTTCGTCGCACGGCTGGCGGAGTGTCGTCAGCGGCACCGACAGGAAGCTGGCGTACTTCACATCATTGATGCCGACCATTCGTACATCCTCAGGAATACGAACCCCCAGCTTCAGAAGATCATGCATCAGGGTGGCGGCCGTCAGATCATTCGCACACACAATTCCGTCGGGCCGGACTGTCTCCAGAAACTCGCGCAGATGGGCGCGGTGGTCGGCATGGAGTTCCAGCCTGAGCGTCGGCAAGCTCGGTTTATCCGCTGCCCGAAGAGCCTCGAAGTACCCCGAATGCCTCGCCTCGACCGTCGGCGCGGAGCCGGGCCGAGACGCAAACACGACGCGGGTGCATCCGGCATCGACGAGGTGCCTGGTCATGCGATGGCCCGCGCGTACATTGTCGATGCCGACCAGATCGAACTTGCTCCGGTCCGGGTATCTGTAGATGCATCGGTCGATCAAAACGATAGGAATGCCTGCCGCGCTCAGTTCGTCAGCGATCGCGCTGTTCACCGCATCCTGGTTTTCGGTGTGCTCGACGGGCGCGAAGAAGACTCCGGCGACCTTACGACCGATCAGGTACCGGCACAGTTCCTGAGCCTGCTGCTCTTTGTCGTGGCCGTTTGAGGGCTCGCTGCCCCAAAGAAGGCGGTGATGGAGCAACTCCCCGGCTCGAGCGATCGCTCTGGCCACGGGCTCGAAAATCTCACCATCGCCGAGATCCGGCATCAGCAGCCCGAAGACCTGGGTTGCGTTGTCCGCGGAACCCGGCACGTCGATCTCCGCAACAAACGTTCCCGAGCCGGCACGGCGCTGTACCACTGCACCAGCCTCCAGTTCCCGCAGGGCACGCATCACGGTGAGGCGCGAAACGGAGAAGCGCTTGGCCAGTTCCGAATCCGGTGGCAGCCGCTCGCCTTTCGCATAGATACCCGCCGCAATCTCCTGACCGATCTCGTCGGAAATGGCACGGTAGCGGATGACCTTGCTCACTTTCAGCACGATGGAAGTATACAAGATGCAGACGCAACTATACAAGTAGCCACGACGTCGCAGAAAATCTGTTTACCTGTCTTGACGCCTGTATGCACAACTGATATATTCCCTTTGTTATCGCTCGCGCTTAGATTCAGCCAGGGAGTTTGTCGCATGATCTTCCATCGCATTTTCTGCTCAGTAAGCTTGCTCGTCCTCATCGCCTCCGGCGCTGCCGCTCAGGAATTCCGCGGCACCATCAACGGCCGGGTGACCGATCCCTCGGGCACCTCCGTTCCGAACGCCAAAATCACTGTCACGAACGTCGCGACCAACGACACCGCTGTCGTGACCACTACCGAGAACGGTGACTATACGGCACCTTTTGTGCTGCCGGGGCGCTACTCCGTCGCAGCGGAAGCGAAGGGCTTCCGCAAATCGCTTCGTGAGGGTGTGGAAGTGCGGATCAGCGAAAAGGTGACGGCTGACTTTCGGCTTGAGGTGGGAGAAGTTACGGAAAGCGTGACAGTCACCTCCGAAGCCCCGCTGATTGACCAAACCACGGCCGATCGCGGCGGGATTCTGGACAACGTCAGGATCACGCAACTGCCCGTGATCGGGCGCAATCCGATCAACTTCATGAACCTGGTTCCCGGCGTTGTCTTCAATGGCAACCAGCAGTTTCAGAGACCCTTCGATAACGGCGACAACATCAACTTCTCCATCAACGGCGGCCTGCAGCAGACGAATAACTTCCTGCTGGATGGCCAGCCGGACAACGCCATCACGGATACATCGACAGATCGAACCCGAGCCGTCAACAACGTCGCCTACATACCCACCAACGATGCCGTCCAGGAGTTCCGCGTCATGACCAACTTCTACGACTCCCAGTACGGTCGTACCTCGGGCGGCGTGATCAACATAGCCACCAAAGCCGGTTCGAACGGCTTTCACGGCACCGCGTACGAGTTCATGAGGCGCTACCAGCTCGAAGCGAACAACATCAGCGCGAATGCCGCCGGGCAGCCACGTTACACGGTCGACCCCTCCGGCAAGAACCTGGGCGGCCACAAGCTCGATCAGTACGGTACCGTGCTCACCGGTCCGGTCTGGCTGCCTCGCCTCTATAACGGCAAGGACAAGACGTTCTGGATGTTCGGCTTTGAAAACTACAAGGAATCGGCACCGCTGGTGACTCAGGCGAGCGTTCCCACGGTCGCCGAGCGGCAGGGCGACTTCTCCGGCTCGGGCGCGAACGTATTCAATCCCTATTCAGCCCAGGTGAACCCGGCCTTCGATCCCTCCCGCTCCAGCAGCGCGACAAACCCGCAGTACATCCGGACGCAGTTCCCCAACAACCAGATCCCGCAGAGCCTGTGGAATCCCGTAGGGCTGGCCATCATGAAATCGTATCCTGCGCCGAACTTCGGCGCCGCCGGCGCCCTCAACAATAACTACTTGCTCAGTCCCAATCTGAGCCTGGATCACTTCCGCAACTACATTGGCCGCGTGGACCACACCGTGAATGAAAAAGAGCGGCTGTTCTTCCGCTACGCACACAACCGCCGCGACCAGTTCGACAACACGTCGAATGGTTTCACCGGTCCCGGCATGGACGCGCAGGACCCCCTCATTCGCCTGAATGACAACGCAGTCGTCGACTCGCTGACCATCCTGAATCCCAACACGATTCTCGATATCCGCCTCGGCTACACGCGCTTCATTCAGGCTGCTTACCGGACCCAGGTAACCGGTTTCGATCTCACTACGCTCGGGTTTTCGCCGTCATTCATCGCCCAGCGCTTCACCAATCAGCCGCCGAGAATCGAAGTCAGCGGAACGAACAACTGGGGCGCGAGAAATCCCAGCCAGAACACGACCAACAACATTAGCTTCCAGCCCAGTCTCTCTCTGGTCCGGGGCAAGCATTCCATCAAGACCGGTCTGGAGTTGCAGGACTTCCGCCCCAATGCTCGTGGCGGGTCATTTCTGTGGGGCGCGGGTGATTTCGCGTTCGACTCCACGTTTACACAACAGCTTCCCGAGTTCTCGAACGGAACCGGCCTCGGCCGCGCCGCCCTGCTGCTCGGTATCCCGAACAACATGAACAGCGGAGCCACCACCAGCCTGATCCAGAACACGCCTCAGCTCGCATTCCACTGGCAGTACCGGGGTCTGTACCTGCAGGATGACTTCCGCGTCAGCAGCCGTCTCACACTGAATCTCGGTATTCGCTGGGACGTGGAAGGCTCGCCCGCTGAGCGCTATAACCGGATGAATCGCGGCTTCGCGTACTACACGCCGAGCCCTCTCGCCTCCAACCCGCAGGTGAGAGGTGCGAGTCCGGCAGATTGCCCCGCTTGCGCCAACCTGACTGGCGGCTTGTTGTTTGCGGGCACAGGCGGCCAGTCTCGTGGCGCATTCAACACGAAGTACTCAGACATTCAGCCTCGCTTAGGCGCCGCCTTCCGCCTCGACAGCAAAACAGTACTGCGCGGGGGCATCGGAAGATTCTTTATGCCTGAAGCAGCCTACGGTGGTTCCGCGGGATTTGCGTCGAACACGCCATTTGTCGCGTCCACGGGTGGCGGACTCAACGCCTTCGTCCCCGTGAACACCCTGAGCAATCCGTTTCCGAACGGCCTCATTGCGCCAACCGGCGCGGAAGCGGGCCTGAACACCTTCCTCGGCCAGAGCATCACCTTCAACAACCCGAATCGCCAGATCCCCTACGTGTGGAGTTACTCAGCAGGGTTCCAGAGACAGCTGCCGTTCCGCTCCGTCATCAGCGTGGAGTATGTGGGCAGCCGAAGCCATGCCATCAATACCAACGACAATCAGGCTGGCGGCGCACGCAACGTGAACGTGCCATCGCTCTCGCAACTGGCGCTGGCGCAGCAGAACTCCACCTACTTCACTCAGGCGGTACCCAATCCCTTCGCCGGGCTGCTGCCTGGAACTTCACTGAACGGCGCGACCGTACCGCGCAGCCAGACGCTGGTTCCCTACCCGCAGTTCGGAGCAGTGTTCGTCGGATCCGAATCGGTGGGCCGCCTCTGGTACGACTCGCTGCAGATCAACCTTGAGAAGCGCATGAGCGCCGGACTGGTGACGTCACTGGCCTACACGTTCTCGAAGCAGATTGAGGCGTTGGCTTTCCTGAACAATCAGGATCCGCGACCCGCGAAGACGCTGGCAAATACAGATCGCCCCAGCCGGCTCGCGTTGAGCGGTGTTTATCAGCTGCCTTTCGGACGGGGGCAGAAGTTCGGAGGCAACATCGGCCGCGGCTGGAATCAGCTGATCGGCGGATGGGAGTACAACTGGAGCGGCGTGATTCAGTCGGGGACCGCACTGAACCTGCCCGGCAACTTCAACCTGATCTCCGATCCGCGGCTCTCGTCGCAGAGCTTCGGGACGTGGTTCAATACCTGCACCCTTCTCTCCAACGGAACGACGCGCGCGCCGAACGCGGCACACAGCGGCTTCACTGCCGGCTGCACCAATCCATCGTGGCAGCAGATCGCGAATACGTCCATTACTCTGCGGTCCAATCCGCTGCGCTCGCCGAACCTTCGCAATCCCTGGGAGCCGATCTTCGATATGTCCGTTGTGAAGCGCTTCATCATTCGAGAGGGCATGTCTGGAGACTTCCGGTTCGAGGCTTTCAACGCCCTGAACACGGTCATTCGGGGCGGCCCGAACACAGATCCGAACAGCACCAACTTCGGGCTGGTCTCACTGGGCCAGTCGAATTTCCCGCGCCAGGTGCAGCTCGGGTTCAAGTTCAACTTCTGAGCGGGCGAGTAAAGTGCGGGCCCGAGGTTAGCTGATATGTCGGGCTCGCATCACCACCATCCGGTTTCGCGGCGGGGCTTCATGCGAGGGGCTCTGGCCGCCGGCGAACTGACCGCAGCCGCCGGCGCATCCGCTCAAAGCGAGGCCGGGGCACTACCGGAGCCGGCCGCAAACGAACCGTTCCGCCCCGCCGCCAAACCTCGGGGCATTTCAGAGAACCTCTTCGTTTTAGAAGACACCTGCAACGTCTACCTGATCCGTGATGGCTCCCACGGGCTGCTGATCGACTTCGGCTCGGGTGCGATGCTGCAGCACCTCGGCGAGTTCGGCATCCAGAGAATCGACTGGATTTTGCACACGCACTTTCACCGCGACCAGGCACAGGGCGATCCCCTGGCAGTAACGCAGCGGATACCGATCGGGGTGCCCGCACATGAGCGGCATCTGTTCGAAGACGCGGAGAACTTCTGGCGGAATCGCCGGATCTTCGAGCTCTACAACATGAAGAATGACTTCTTCTCGCTCACGCAGAATGTGCCCGTGGCTGCTCTGCTCCGCGACTACGACACGTTTCGGTGGCGCGGACACGAAATCTTCATTCAGCCCACGCCGGGCCATACACCGGGCTCCATCTCGTTCGTCACGGAAGTCGACAGCCGCAAGGTGGCGTTCTCAGGCGACCTGATGCACTCGCCGGGCAAGGTCCACACCCTGCACGATCTGCAGTATTACTACCAGGAACACGAGGGCGTGGATCTTTCCGTCTACTCGCTGCGAGAGTTGATTCGCCTGAAGCCGGACGTGCTTTGCCCGTCGCACGGTGCCGAGGTGCACGACCCCATCCCGGGCATGACATCGCTGGCCGAAAAGCTGCATGACTGGTGGCACTTCTGGCACGTCAGCCCCCTCACCAGCGACCAGCAGCCCGTTGCGATCACGCCTCGGCTGATCGCGCATCCGCAGTCCACGTCCACCTTCTACGCGATTATCAGCGAGAGCGGCAAAGCACTCTTCATCGACTACGGCTCGGCGAGCTGGAGCTTCTTTCAGGCCTTCCTGAACTCAACAGACACGTTCGGCCGCATCCGCTTTGTAGAGCATGGCTTGGGCGAGTTGCGCGCGCGCCACGGCATGAAAAGCATCGACGTGGCCATCCCGACCCACATGCATGACGATCATCTCAACGGCTTCCCACATCTGGCGCGCCGCTATGGCACGAAGGTCTGGTGCTACGAAAACATGATCGATATTCTGCAGAACCCGCGTGGCCGCAACCTTGGCTGCATACTCGGGGAGCCTCTTCGCGTCGACCGCCCCCTGACCAACAACGAGACCTTCCGCTGGGAAGAGTTTGAGTTCAAAGCGATGTATGCGCCTGGACATACCAACTACCAAATGACTCTGATGACAACACTGGACGGGAAACGCGTTGCGTTCACCGGCGACGCATTCATGTCCGGAGCTGGCGACGAACTGCGCCATAACCTGATCTACCGGAACGAGGTGAAGAGTGGAGATCACCTGCGCTCCATCCGCAATGTCCTCGATTTCGAGCCGCACCTGATCGCCCCTGGGCATGGCCAGCCCTTCGATGTCAGCCGGAAAATGAGCGAAGCGTTCGCGGCGCGCGCCATGCGGCAGGACGAGTTCTTTCGTGACCTGATCGCCGATTCGGACACAGACGTAGGTCTCGACCCGGGCTGGGCTCATCTGTATCCGTATCAGGCCATCGCGTCGCCCGGGCAAAGCACGCAGTTCGAGTTCCGCGTTCGGAATCTGCGCCGCAAACCGATCAATTTGCAGATGATGCTGGTGCTGCCGAAAGGCTGGCGAAGTTCGCCCGCACGGGTTCGCGTCCGAGCCCTTCCGGGAGAAACGGCTGCAGTGAAAGTAAGCGTCACCGTACCATCATCGTGGCGAGCGCCCGGCACCGGCCTCGCGTCTTCGCGAGTGGCGATTGCGGCGGATGTGATGATGGATGGCAAGTATTTGGGGCAGATTGCCGAGGCAGTAGTGGACGTTCGGGGGAAGAAAGTTTGAATCAGCAGAAGCTGCAAAGACTAAACGCAATCGCAACGAAGGAAGGGCTGATTACCGCGGTGGCGATGGATCAGCGAAGCAGCCTGCGGCAAATGATCGCGAACGCGGCAGGTGCGCCTGTGGAGACCATCACCGACGCGCAACTTTCAGACTTCAAAGATGCCGTGACCTCCGTGCTTTCGCCGTACGCGAGCGCCGTACTTCTGGATCCGGAGTATGGACTGCCGGCTGCCCGCAACAGAGCTGCCGGGTGCGGGCTGCTGCTCACCTATGAACTCGACGGCTACGACAATCCGCGTCCCCACAAGATGCTGGCGCTCATGCCGAACACATCGGTCGCTCAACTGCGTGACCTCGGCGCCGACGCGATCAAAATCCTGCTCTCCTGGGCTCCTGACGAGGACGAGCGCGCCAACGACCAGAAGCGGGCAATGATCGTGGAGATCGGCGAGGAGTGCGAAGCTGCCGGTGTTCCGTTCCTGCTGGAGCCGGTGGTCTACGACCCTGCCGGCGGACCGGTCCGGAGTTTGGCCTTTGCGAAGCGCAGGCCCGATTTCGTGCTTCGAACGATGGAAGAATTCTCCAGGCCCGTTTACAAAGTGGACGTGCTGAAGGTTGAGTTCCCGGTGCTCGCTTCGTACGTGGAGGCAAGCTCCGTCTACGCGGGTGAGAAGGCGCAGAGCTACGACGAAGCACTCGATTGGTTTCGGCGGGCCGATGCGGTTGCCACGGTGCCCTACATCTACCTGAGTGCGGGTGCTTCCATTGCGGAATTCACCACATCACTTCGCATGGCCCGCGAAGCGGGTGCGGGCTTCTCAGGAATTCTCTGTGGCCGCGCGATGTGGCAGGACGGCATCCCGAGCTTCGTGGCCGGAGGCCCAGCGGGCTTCCGCGGGTGGCTGGCCAGTGAGGGAGTCGCGAACGCGCGCAACATCGCGGAATGTCTGCGAGGTGCCATCTCGTTACACGACCGGCTCGAAGGAGCTCTGGAGTGACACGCGCGCAGTGGATTCTGCTGGCCCTCTTGGTCGCCTCGATCTTCCTGAACTACATCGACCGGAGCAACGTGTCGCTTGCCGCGCCACTGATTCAGAAAGAATTCTCGCTCAGCCCCGCGGCCCTGGGCCGTTTGTTCTCGGCGTTTTTCTGGACATACGCGCTGATGCAGCTGTTCGGCATATCAGGCTGGCTTGCCGATCGCTTCCCTGTCCGTTACGTTCTGGGTGGGGCGTTACTCGTTTGGTCCGCGGCAACCGTCGGTGCCGGGCTGCTCACCGGCTTTACTTCGCTCTTTGCCATGCGGTTGCTGGTCGGCGCAGGCGAATCTCTGGCCTATCCGTGCTACAGCCGCATCTTCGCAACGGATATCCCGCTTGAGGCGCGCGGCCGTGCCAACGCGCTGCTCGACGCCGCCTCCAAGCTGGGTCCGGCAGTCGGCACGCTGCTCGGCGGACTCCTGCTGGTTCGCATGGGATGGCGCATGTTTTTTGTCGTGCTCGGAATCGTCAGCATCGCGTGGCTGGTGCCATGGTTTGTCTTGACGCCGAAGCATCAGGCGATGGCCGCCAATGGCCCGATCGTCTCCCCCGGCACTCTGCAGATTCTAACCACGCGCTCGGCGTGGGGTGCTTTCTTAGGCCACTTCTGCGGCAACTACTTCTGGTTCTTTCTGCTGACCTGGCTGCCCGATTACCTGGTGAGTGGGCGCGGCTTCTCCATGCAGCAGATGGTCCGGATCAGTTCGGGCGCGTACTTTGCCATGGCTGGAGCCACCCTGCTGGCGGGCTGGATCTCCGACGCGTGGATCGTGCGCGGCGGGTCGCCAACGCGGGTGCGTAAGACCGTCGTCGTGTTCGGGCTGGTCGCGTCCACGCTGGTTTTGCCGGTGGCCATCATTCAGGATCAGAGGATATCGCTGGGCCTTCTACTTATGGCGTGCCTCGGGTTCGGCGCCTATACATCGAACCACTGGGCGATCACGCAGACGCTGGCCGGGCCGATGGCTGCTGCACGCTGGACGAGTCTGCAGAACGGAATTGGTAATCTGTCCGGGATAGCCGCCTCCTGGATTACGGGCGTCGCCGTGGAACGTTCTCATTCCCATGCGAGCGCCTTCGTCATTGCCGCGCTGGTGGCACTTACAGGGGCGGCGATGTGGGGTCTGGTCGTTGGACCCGTGAGGCAGGTGCGGTGGGCTGGGGAGGAGGTTGCATGAAAGGGGGCGTCCTGTGCTCCGGAAGCATTGTCTACGACACGCTGGTGCGGCCGGTGGAGGATCCGCCGTGGGGCACCACTACATTTGTTGAGACCATTGAGTATCACCCTGGAGGCAACGGCGCGAACACCTCGCTTGCGCTGGCTGCGCTGGGCACTCCAGTGCGGCTGCTGGGCGCCGTAGGGGACGACGATCGGGGAACCTTTGTGGTGGACCGAATCCGCAGCGCCGGGGTGCAGGCCGAAGGCATCGTGAGAGTGCACGCGCCTACGGCGACCAGTATCGTGATCGTCAACGGGGCGGGGGACCGCAAATTCCTTCACCACCTCGGGGCCAGTGCTGTCGCGTTCGAATCGCCTCCCATGTTCGACAGCAACACGACGTCGAGGATGAGCCACTATCATCTGGCAAGCCTGTTCGTGCTGCCAAAGCTTCGCCCTCAAGCGCCCGAGACACTGATGCGAGCGCGTGCGGCGGGGCTGGCTACATCGCTCGACACCAACTGGGATGCCGCGGGGCAATGGATGCGGGATCTGCGGCCCTGCATGCCCCACCTGGACGTAATCTTCATGAACGAAGATGAACTGCGCATGGTGACGGGATACTCCGACCCGAAGCAGGCGTCGCGGGTTCTCCTTACGGAGGGTGTTCAGACGGCAGTGCTCAAACTGGGCAGCCGCGGTTGCGGTATCTACACGCGGGACGAGCAGCATCTCTGCCCTGCGTTCAACGTGCCAGTGAAAGACACCACAGGAGCCGGAGATTGCTTCGTGGCAGGATTCCTCGCTGCCAGACTCGCAGGCGCCTCACTGCCGGATGCCGGTTGTTTCGCAAACGCCGTGGCTGCTCTCACGGTGCAGAACATCGGCGCTGTCATGGGGATCAGGCGTTACAGCGACGTGCAGGCGTGGATGCAATCGGCACCGCGGCTGAACCCGGTTATGGCCCGTTAGGGTCTGGCTCAAGCCACACAACGTGCTGCTCGGCCTCGTGCTCTTTGCCGATGATGTCGCGATACAACTCGGGCCGCCGTGCCTGGAGGTAGCGATGGCCGCCCGCCTGCGTGAGCTTCGCGGGCGCGCAGAGCGCGGCCGCGACGTCGTCACCCAACTCGGTGCACTCTGCCAGGATGTCCCCGAAAGGGTCGATGATCATCGAACAGCCGTTCTTCACTTGGTCGTCATCCATACCGATCGCGTTGCTGAAGACCACGTAGACACCGTTGTCGTACGCTCTCGCCGGCAGCCACTTCATAAGCCACGCGCGGCCCTTCATGCCAGAGAACTCCAGCCGCAGCGAAGTGGGGTCTTCCTTCCGATTGAGCCACAGGGCGGGATCGACGAATCCCGCGCCCGGTCGAGTGGAAGGTGTGCACATGGTGACGTGGGGCATGAAGATGATCTGCGCGCCCAGCAGCACCGTAGCCCGCACATTCTCGATGACATTGTTGTCATAGCAGACCAGGATCCCGCACTTCCAGCCGTGGAGATCGAAGACAACGTACTCGTCACCCGGCGTGAGATGAGGGTTGATGAAAGGATGCAGCTTCCGGAACCGCGCCACCGGCCCGTGACGATCGACGCACACGTACGCTTTGTAGAGTCGACCGTCAGCATCTTTCTCGAAGAGGCCCGCCAGAACAGCAACTCCGGAATCGCGCGCAATCCGGACGAGTTCCTGAACGCTTTCGCCGTCGGGGATAGTCTCAGCAAGGTTCACCATCTGTTCACGCGACAAGTGCCGCGCGAACGTGTAGCCAGTGATGGAGCATTCGTGGAACGCAACAACCTGCGCACCGAGCGCGGCGGCTTTTTTGGTCAGCGACCGGATCAGACCAAGGTTGTACAGCTTGTCGCCGCTGCGGTGCTCAAACTGCGCCGTCGCAATCTGGAGATTCTTCACATCTCCATTCTCGGACGTCTTGTGCTGGAGTTGGACGAAACAGCGCTGCACAGTTCAACAGAAGGCGTTCACAAACAGCCAGAATATTGTTTTCCATTTAATTCTGAACGACTTACGGCCATTCTCAGGGTGTGGAACTGCGTGTGATCATCGCAAGGTGCCAAACTCCTGATCGAGAGAACCCCTCTCAGGAGAAACCCATGTTTACCCTCGCCGAATACACCGCCCGCGACGGAATGAGCGACGCCGACCGCGCGCGCTACGCTCAACTCACCGCCTCACTCGAAGCCGATCTTCGCCCTGACGGTGCCCTCGAAATCTGCTTCGCTGCTGCCGTTCTGCGCGGTACCTGGCGCGAACAGCAGTACGCCGCCATCGAAACGAAGCCACGCTCCCGGACGATGCGGCTCCGCAACACTGGCGCGCGAACGCCGTGCAGCGGCGAAGAGCGTCCGCTGGGGCCTCGCTGAACTGCGCAAGATCCAAACCGATCGCGACATCTGCCAAAAACTCGGCCGCAAGATGCCAGGCCTCGTGAGCATTCGCGAAGTCCTCAAGTTCACGGGTCAGCCGTCGAATCCCATCCCAGCCGCACCGGTCGCACAGCCCGCCGATCAGCCAGCCACCAGCGGCGCCGCCCTGATCGCGCATACCGCGAAATTTACAGAACGAACCCAATTCACACCCCGGAACGCCCCCTGCGCTTGCGGTTCGGGTGAAAAGTACAAGCGCTGCTGCGGCAGAAATGCCCCTGCGGTGCCCGGCAACTGGCTGCAGTTGCGCAAAGACGCGGCATAAAGCCTCGGAACCCGGAACCGACACGGGACGACGCCCGAAGTGTCTCTGCGCCCTACGGGGCCGCTTCGCCACGGTCGAGGTCTTGGAACGACGCCATGGCACACGGCTCCCGGCTGCTGATGGTTGGATACTTCGCCCGGCGGGGGCCTACTCGCTTGTCGATCTGGCAGGGCGCATCTCGTGAGTCCTACGCAAAGACCGTAGGACGGACCCTCCAGGCTGTGTTCCGGAAGAGTGGCGGTGAGAAGGCGATCTCCCATCGCTTCCGCCACACGTTAGTAAACAAGATCCTGGCGAAAGGCGGAACCTTCGAGGATGCAGCGACGATCCTCGGGGACAGCCCCGCAATCATCCGCAAGCATTACCACCACTGGAGCGTCGAAACACAGGCCCGTATGGTCGAGGTTTTACGACGTGTCCATGGCACGTTTCTGGCACACGGGAAAAATCAGTCTGTAACTCCTTTAGTTTCAGGAGTTCAGATGGTGGCGGAAGTGGGGGTCGGAGGTGCTCGCGCTCAATCGGCTCTGTAAGTTGCAGATTTCAGATTGCCAACCCAGCTCAGAATGCCATGAATGCCACCGCACATGACCCGATTTGCCCCGATAACAGGGAGAGAATTTGGTGGCCGAGGTCGGACTTGAACCGACACGGGGAGTGAACCCCGGCAGATTTTGAGTCTGCTGCGGCTGCCAGTTACGCCACTCGGCCCAGATGCTTAGCTTATCATAATACGGAACTTGACCCGTCTGCCGCTTCCGCCTATACACGGCGGATGTCACGACACCTCCCCGCGAAACCGCGCCGCTCGAAAGCCGAAATGATGAAGCTGGATCAGCGAATATTTCCTTTGTACGAGGAAGGCATGGGATGCAGGCGCATTGCCCGGATCGTGGGCGCTGACCCCACCCTCGTTTACAAACGCATCAAGCGGAGCAAATTGAACCGCTCCCGCAAAGAATCTCCCGGCGGCTCAATGCCAGCGCGCGCCCTCACGAAACCGAAGCGATACGCGCAGGCGGTCCTGCAAAACGCTGTAACGCGCGGGAGACTAGAAAAGCAACCCTGCTGGGCGTGCGGGAGCACCAAAGTCGAAGCGCATCACTGGGACTATGCGCGCCCGCTCGACATATTCTGGCTCTGCCGTCGCCATCATATAGCCGCTCACGACGGGCGGCTCCAGTTGCGAATTCCGGCTGAACCAATATCACCGCCCGGCCCATGGGGCAATACGGGGAAACGCCGAATCCCGTCCCGCAAGGCTTCGCACAGGCATTCAGGAACTGGTCACCAAGGTTCAGCCTCAGCGCGCCGGCACTTCGACCCAACCTCTACAGATGTTCCGCCGCCCGCAAATACTTCTTCGTCGCCTCAGACGGCGTGAGAATCTCCCCGTCCACCAGCATCCGCCCGGTGTAAGCCCCACCGGGACCGGCGAACTCCCATGCGACATCGTGACCCTCGCGCGCGAACTTTCCCCATTTCGATGGCTTCGACGCGTTCTGTTCGAGCCAAAAATGGCCTTCGCCGTCCGTGAACGAGCGCAGCCTGGAATGGCCCAAGTGCTCGGTCCACGTCTTCATGTCGGTCAATTCGGGTTTCAGCCGTGCCACCCCTCTATTTTCTCGCGCCGCCTGCTCCCGCCCTAAACCCGCACAAGCCTGCCTGCCGGGACTGCTCCATCAGCCGTTTCAGCGCGCGGTCGAGTTCCTCTTTGTACTTGGCGACCGAGATTTCCTCCAGCCCCTCCGCTGACACCCGCGCCGATCTCTCGCGGAAGGTGGTGTTCCCGCGCGTGTCCGTCTCGAACTCGGACATGACTATATTGCCGTCCTTGTTCACTCCCACGGCCCGCATGTAGAGATACCAGCACTCGTGCCCCGTCTTCGGCTCTCCGTACCAGTTCCGGCGCTGGAAGCACTTCCCGACCACATGGCGGTTGCGCTCAGCCCGCTCCCGCGCCAGATACTCGATCTGGGACTTACGGATGGCCGACTCGTCAATCTCCTTCTGTTTCGCGGCCATCGCTATTTCCTCCCGTCCTCTCCCCGCCGTGCGCCGTCAATCCGCGCCTGCAATTCCTCCCGCCTGCCCCGCAGAGCAATTTCCTCACGGCTCGATAGCGCCTCTGCGGCGAGGCATGTGTTGATGACGGTCAGCGCAGTTTCGAGATGTCCGATGGTGGTCATACTGGAACCTCCGCGACGCTCTCGCTCAAGCGTCGCCTTATGTCGGAGAGCGATTGTTCGATCAGCAGCGTCCCATCCAGGAACACGGGCCGCATCTCGTCGTCTGGCTCGCCAATCGTCGCGCAGCGCTCTACCAGCTCATATCCGTTCGGCCCCTTGATGACCTTCACGAGACCATGAGCCGAGTTCTTCTCTCCGCTGTCCGTTTTCGGTTGCTTAAAGATGATTCGGTCCTCGCCATTGACCCTGCCGAAA
>JAOAPO010000270.1 GCA_025462945.1 Bryobacterales bacterium | reverse complement strand
ATAGCGCTCTTCCAGAATGCGACGCCCCCGCTCCTTCGAGCCTCTCGCCCGATACCAGACATTCCACTCATCCCAGGCGATGTGGATCTTGCGGTCGGCAGGCATACCTGACAGGGCGCTGCGAATCGTGCCCTCCGCCGTTCTCGTGTGTTCGTCCAGATCCACGGAACTTGCCATGAACTCGCCGAAGTCGTTCTCGCGATTGCCGACGTACATGTGCAGCGCCAGGTAGTCCACGTGGCTTTTCAGGTGCTCCAGCACGGTCCGATTCCAGCCGATCCAGTCAGATCCGGTGCCGAAATGCGACGACCCCGCCGCAATCAGCTTCACGTCCGGATCGGTCCAGCGCATCAGCTTGGCAGCTTCCAGAGCGAACTTGCCGTAATCGTCAGCCGTGCGATGACCCATCTGCCACGGACCGTCCATCTCATTGCCAAGACCCCAGTACTTCACCTTCCAGGGATCTTTGCGTCCATTCTGACGCCGCAGGTGCGTCATCGCGGTATCTTCCAACGAGTTGCAGTACTCCACCCACTGCTGGGCTTCGTCCCAGGTGCCCGTGCCCAGATTCGCGCACAGATACGGCTCAGTGCCCAGCATCTCGGCATACTGCAGGAATTCGTGTGTGCCGAACCGGTTACTCTCCACCGTGCCCCAGGCCATCTCAAGACGGGGCGGGCGCTGATCGCGCGGCCCAATGCCGTCTTTCCAGTGGTAGTTCGACGAGAAGTTTCCCCCGGGCCAGCGCAGCAGCCCGATGTTCAAATCCTTAGCCCCCTTGAACACATCTTTGCGGAAGCCGTTCGCGTCCGAAAGTGGCGAGCCTTCCTGGAAGACCCCGCCGTCCACGCAGCGTCCCAGGTGCTCCACGAAGTTCCCGTAGAGTTTCGGGTCGATCTCGCCGATCACGCGTTCGGTGTCGATCTTGATCCTGGCCGGTTTCAGCGCAGTCTGGGCGCGACCAATGAAAGGCACCGCGGTCAGTGAACCTGCGGCGAGGATCGAACCGGAAAATGTACGTCTGGAAATCATGCGATGAGCCCCTTTCCGTGATGCAAGCGTCTGCGAGTGATGGTTACGATTTTAGCGCGCGAAAACGTCCGACGACCGCGCCGGGCCTGTTGAATCGCGTACTACGAACTCAGGGTCAATGACGTATTCGCGCCCTGCCGCGGCACTGCCCGAAGCGTCGGGCGTGAGGCTGTGGAAGAGCGTGTGACCGATCAGATCGCGCGGGATGTGAACCGTGGTCAGAGCCGGGTGGCAGAACTCAGAAAGCTTGATATTGTCGAACCCGGTCACGGAAACGTCTTCGGGCACTCGAATCCGGCGTTCGCGCAACTCTTTGAGAACACCCACGGCCATCAGGTCGTTCACGCACATGATCGCGGTGGGAACAGGGGCCGAGCGAAGAAGCTCGCGCGCCGCCTGGCGCCCCCCGTCCAGTGAATCGCTGTCCACAACCACTCGCACAGTGGCTTTGGGCGAAGCGATCTTCAGCGAGTCGTACAGTGCATTTTGCCGCTCGTTCAGTGGACCGAGTGCTGCGTGGTGAGTGATGAAGGCGAAGTCAGAATGTCCGAGCGAAGTCAGGTATTCCACGATGCGTTCGACGCCTTTGCGGTAGTTCACCCGAATTTTCGTGATGTTTTTGCCCGCTCGGCCGACATCGTAGAACACCACCGGGATATTCGCCTCGCTGAGTTCCGCGACAACCTCTTCGTCAACTTCCGAGACAATGACAGCCAAACCAGCCACACGCCGGCCCAACATGAGGCGAACGCTCGAGGCGAGTTGTTCAGCCGTGTAAGCGGTGTTGGCGACCACCACCTCGTAGCCCTGCGCATGACAGTCACTTTCCACGGCACGATAGATGTCCAGGAAAAAGGGGTTATCGAGATTCGAGACGATCACGCCAACGGTTCTGCTGCGGCCGCCAGCCAGGCTGCGCGCGTGCAGGTTGGGATGGTACTTCAGCTCCGCGACGGCCTTCATCACCCGCGCTCTGGTGCTGCCCTTCACAACCGTCAGCCCGTTCAGAACGCGGGATACCGTTGCGGTGGAGACGCCCGCTTTTTTGGCGACTGCTTCGAGGCTCATAGCGGACTATTGTAGCTCTCTCAGAAACAGATTGCACAGGCCTAAGAACGGACTTTGCCACCACTTAGCCGCGAGCCGCATTGCCGGAAAGCAGCCGATTCTGCAAGGGTTTACAGAGTCGCCAGCGCGTTCCGCTTTTGGTCTCGTTGCGGCGTTAGGATTTTGCATATAATAACGGCACCGTGATACGCCATGTAGCGCTCGCGCTGTACCTCTCCATCACCCTGCTCGCCCAGGTGGAAGATCGCGCGCGCTCCGTGCTCGACGCCAACTGCGGCGGCTGCCACGGCCAAACCCGCATGTCTGGTCTGAACGTGGAGACGCGCGAAGCGTTGCTCAAGGGCGGATCACGCGGCCCTGCGATCGTCCCCGGCAAGGCCGCCGAAAGCCTGCTCTACAAAGCAGCCGCGAAGGAAGGCGACCTGAAAATGCCGCCCGGCAAGGGTGCCGTATCTTCCGAAGACCTCGCAGTGCTTCGGCAGTGGATTGACGCAGGCGCTCCGTTCACACCCAAACAGACCTCATCGGCAGCCGAACCCTCGTGGTGGTCTCTGCGGAAACCGGTTCGTCCGGCGGCGAAATCCATCGACGAGATTCTTGGCAAGCCGAAACAGACAGCGGACCGACGCGCACTCATCCGTCGCGCCAGCTATGACCTGCTCGGCCTGCCGCCGACGCCCGAAGACATAGAAGCGTTCGTCACGGACACCGCACCCAATGCCTGGGCCAAAGTCGTAGACAAACTGCTGGCCTCTCCGCGCTACGGCGAACGCTGGGGGCGCATGTGGCTTGACGTCGCCCGCTACGCCGACACTGGCGGCTATGAGACAGACGTGCTGTTTCCCAACGCCTGGCGGTACCGCGACTACGTCATCAAGGCGTTTAACAGCGACAAGCCGTACGACGTTTTCATGAAGGAACAGGTCGCCGCCGACGAGATCTGGCCCGACAATCTGGATCTCGAAGGCATCTACGAGTTACCCGAATCGAAGAAGCAGAACCTTGAAAAGCGCCTCGGGACCTCTCTCTATACGCTCGGGGCGATGCCGGTGGAGTACACGTTCTTCGGCAACCAGTTCCGGGCCGAGTGGCAGGCTGAAAACGCCATCGTCACCGCCAACGCATTTCTCGGACTCACCTTCCAGTGCGCGCGGTGTCACGACCATAAGTTCGATCCCATCCAGCAGAAAGACTTCTACCGCCTGAGCGCGTTTTTCGCGGGCAGTGAAGACCGCGAAGTCCCGATCGTCAGCCAGATGCGCATCTTCGAGTACACGCGCTATCAGACCAAGCAGGTGGCCGTTGACGAGTTAAAGAAGAAGTACGCGTCGCTCAAGCCCGGCGACAAGGATGCGCGCGAAACCCTGCTGCGGCAGATTGGCGAGGCCTACGTCAAGACCGCGTCGATGTACGACAAGGCCAACATCCTGGTCCACACCGCGCCTGTGCCGGACACGTTCATCCTGCCCCGCGGCGACTCCATGAAGCAGGGCGAGAAGGTGACGCCCGGCATCCCGGCCGTCTTCGGCAGCATTCCGGACCTGAAAGAGCCCGACGACCCGTACTTCATTCCCCGCCGCCGCAAGGCGCTTGCGGAATGGCTGGCGTCGAAAGACAATCCGCTGACGGCTCGCGTGATGGTCAATCGGATCTGGCAAGGGCATTTCGGCGAAGGCATCGTCGGAACGCCAAACGACTTTGGCCGCCAGGGTGACAAGCCATCAAACCAGCAGTTACTCGACTTCCTCGCAACCGAGTTCATGGACAAGGGCTGGAGCATGAAAGGTCTGCACCGCCTCATCATGACTTCGGAGGCTTATCAGGCCCATACTAAGCCCCGTCGCCTTGATGCCGAAGAGATTCGCGACAGCATTCTTTCCGTTGCCGGTGCCCTGAATACGAAGATGTACGGACCGCCGGTGGTGAGCCCCCTTGCGAAGGATGAGCGTGAGGCCATGCGCGATCTCTCTATGTGGCCCGTCTCTTCGGACCCCGCCGAGTACGACCGCCGCAGCGTGTATCTCTTCATCAAGCGCGCGTTCCGCCTGCCTCTGCTCGACACCTTCGATGCACCGTCAAGCGATGAGAGCTGTCCCCGACGCGAGGCGTCAACGATTGCGCCCCAGGCTCTCGCCCTGATGAACAGCGAGTGGACTTACGATCAGGCGATTCGGTTCGCCAAACGAATGGCCAGTTCCAAAGATCTGGTTGGAGATGCCTGGAATCTGGCGCTGGGGCGAGCGCCGGATGCGAACGAACGCGCCAAAGCGGAGCAGTACCTTACCAGCAATGGGCCCGAACGGCTCTGCCTTCTGATCTTCAACATGAGTGAGTTTCTTTATGTCAATTGACTTCTCGCGCCGACAGTTTCTGCTCTCCGGACTCGGCTTCCCTGCCCTTGCAGCGGCCGCCACCGCAAACCCGTTCGCAGCGAAGGCGCCCCAGTTCCCGGCTACGGCAAAGAATGTCATCTTCCTGTTCATGCACGGCGGCCCGTCGCACCTCGAGACGTTCGACCCCAAACCGATCCTCAACACGCTGCACGGACAGCACGTGCCGGCGAGCTTTGGCAGCGTACAGCTGCAGTTCTCCAAGTTCGAACAGTCGACGGTTCTCGGGGTCAAACGGGCTTTTAAGAAGTACGGACAGTCGGGCGTCGAGGTCTCAGATCTCTTCCCGAACGTGGCGCAGCATATCGACGACATCGCGGTGATTCGTTCAATGAACCACGACGGTTTCACCCACACCGCCGCGCTGAACTGGCTGAACAACGGCTGGCCGCGTCTTGGACGCCCCAGCCTGGGCTCGTGGCTCGTCTACGGACTTGGCAGCGAATCGGAGAACCTGCCGGCCTTCGTGGCGATGCTGGAGGGCGGCATCAAGAGCGGGCCGTCTGTGTATAGTTCCGGCTTCCTCCCCGCGATGTATCAGGGCACTCAGTTCCGCGAAGGTCCGAACCCCATCCTGAACCTCACTCCGCCGCGAGGCATGAAGAACGGCGATCAGCGGGACAT
>JAOAPO010000598.1 GCA_025462945.1 Bryobacterales bacterium | reverse complement strand
TTTTTTATTTTGAACGATTCGCTATGCCCCGCAGCAACAGCCAGCCTGCGAGCGGCGTGAACGCCAGGATTCGGCAGACCGGCGCAAAGCCCCCAAACCGATCTACAATTGCTCCAATTGCGGGAGAGATCACCATCTGCAGCAGGCCATAAGAAAACACGAGCGCTGAAATCGCCGTCCCCGCACGCGCACTGCCCCAGATATCTACAGGGATGGTATAGATATTGACGCTCCCCGCTGTGACCCAGAAATAGCTCAGAGAGATGGCGGCCGTGGCCCACAGAGGCGACGGCGCGAGGGGCACCATCAGGAGGGTAAGGCAGCCGAGAGCGCTCACCAGGGTTCCGCCGATCCTGGCTCCCACCGCCTCCCTGCCACGCTTCATCAAGTGAAGTGAGATCCAGCCACCCGTGAATGCACCCAGCGTTGAAGCCACCGGTGGGAACCAGGCAAAGTTGTTCGCCTCTGTTGCTGTCATACGGAATGTGGTCGTCATAAAGACCGTTGTCCAGTTGGACGACAGAGAGTAGATGCCCATCCAGAGAAAGTTCGCGGCAGCCAGGCGCAATAGCCGTGAGTCTCGCAGCAGCGCCCATGTGCCCGAGTCCCGTTCGCGAGGAGTATCGGCGGAAAGGATGGGTACGCCGCGACGCACGAAGGTCCAGAGCGGTAGCCAAAGCAGGCCCAGACCCGCGCACACCAGAAACGGCGTTCGCCACGCGGGGAACACGTTCACCAGCCGGGGAGCGGTCATGCTGCCGAGGCTCAGCCCCACCTGCGTGACCGCCGCGCCGATGGCACGATATCGCGGCTCAAGGTACATGGCATTCAGCTTGCCCGCGGCTGGCACTCCGGCCGACTCCCAGATACCCAGGAAAACGCGTGCGCTGATCAATTGAACAAAAGTGCTGCTCCAGCCAGTGAGCGCTGTTGCCAACGACCAAAGCCCGACGGCCCACAGAATGGCCGTCTGCACGCCCACTCGATCCATGAACCAGCCCATCGCCGGTGAGGCCAGCGCGTACGAGAGGCCGAAGGCAGAAACCAGCCAGCCGTAATCCTGGTTGGACAGATGGAATTCAGAACTGATGGCCGGAGCGGCGGCAGCCAGCAGCCCCCGATCCAGGAAATTCCAGGTCGAGGCCAGCGCAAAAACAGCGACCACGCCCCAGCGGGCCGCCTTCAACGCAGAATCCGGTATAGATTGCTGTAGTCGTCCGTCCACATCTTCAAGCCTTTGACGGGCTTGATGATTTCTGCGTTCTTGTATTCGACGTGATCGAAGAAGCCCGGCCGGGAGGTAACAAGTACCCAATCCGACGTGGTTTCCTCCGTCGAGTCACGGTCGTTGGGCTCGAAAGCGATGTTCTTCGCCTGCTTGCCGAACTCTTTCGCGCCAATTTCCACGACGGGGGCCAGCGACAGGTACCTGTTCGAGACGTGCACGGCCAGCACGCCATCTGGCTTCAGGTGCTTCCAATAAAGCGCGTACGCTTCGCGCGTGAGCAGGTGGACGGGGATGGCATCGCCGGAAAAAGCGTCCACCGCGAGAACGTCGAACTGATGCGACGGCTCTCGCTCCAGAGAGAGTCGCGCGTCTCCCATGACGACCTCTTTAGGCGCCATACAGAACCTCAGGTACGTGAACTGGGTATTCGCGATTTCGAGGACGGCGGGGTTGATCTCGTAAATGGTGTAGTGGTCGACGGGCCGCGCATAGGTGGCCAGCGTTCCCGCACCAAGCCCGATCACACCAACGTTCATAGGACCCTCATTCTGCAGGGTCTGAATCGCCAGTCCGACGCCGGACTGGCGGGCGTAGTAAGTAGTAGCGAAGCGCTGGTTTTGCGGCCAGAGAAACTGCTCGCCGTGGTCGATGGTGCCGTGTCGCAGGATGCGCGCCGGCCCCATGTTGCCGTCGGTCGGTTTATCGTAGACTTCCAGAGCGCCGTAAAAGTTTCGCTCCAGAACGCGGGCATTATTCACGGACTTCCAGGTGTCTCGGGCGAGGAAGCCCGTGATCCCGAAAGTCAGACCGGCGGCAACAGCAGTGACCACAAGTCTGTCGTTCATTGAACCGCGCGTCCGCCACAGCAGATACAGCGCCAGAAGTGCGGTGCCCGAAAGCAGCGCAGGTGAGTCTTTGGGCCCGCTCAGAAATGCGACAGCGCCGAAAAGCTTCCAGGACACAATGCGCCAAATCGAGAACGCGGCGACTGCGGCGATCAGGACGCCAACAACCACCTTGTCCAGCGGCTCGGTCAGGAATTCGTCCGCGGCTTCAGTGCCGTGAGCCTTCTTAGACGCAGTAACCAGCATGTAGAGGAGTAGAAAGGCCGTCAGCGAAATGACGACAGGCAGGTCGTATAGAGCGTTGAACAGGTGCGGAGTTCCGAAGCCGATCATCAGGCCGCCGATTGCGCCGCCAACCGAGACCATCAGATAGAAGGACGTCAGGTACGCCGGGGACGGCCGCCGCCGGGCCAGTTCTCCGTGGCAGACCATAAACAGCACGAACAGCGCCAGGCAGAAGAAGCCAACGGCCAGCTTGAGATCGGTTACGGACCCGATGTGCAACTTCCCCAGGAGCCAGTTGATGCCGTCGAAAAGCTCGCTGTTCTCAGAGATGGCGTAAGCCAGGGTCAGCACCATGACGACGCTGAGCGGCGCGTAGATGCGGCGCTTGTACCAGCGGTCACTATCGAAGCAGAGGATGAAGCTGAGCAGATAGAGGCTCAGCGGCAGTACCCAGAGGAACGGGATGGCTGCCACGTTCTGCGTCAGATGATTTGTCACGGCCAGCAAGAGAGCTGAGGCGCAGGCGGCGAGAGCTACCCACAAGGCGCGCTCCTTCCAGGCTGGTGCTGGTCCGGGGGCGGTGGTTGCCGCCTCCGAAGCAAGTGTCACGCCCGACCGGGCCCGGAACGCCACTGTCGCGCAGAGCACAGCAAAGAGCCCATAGCCGACAGACCACATCCATGCCTGGCTGTGATTCGTCAGCCAGGGTTCTACCAACACCGGATACGCCAGCAGACCCAGCATCGACCCCGCGTTCGAGAGCGCGAAGAATCGGTAGGGCATCGCTCCGCCGTTCGACCGGGAATACCAGGTCTGCAGTAGCGGACTGGTGGACGAAAGCAGGAAATAGGGCAGGCCTACTGTGGCCGTGAGTAATCCAAGAATGCCCAGCAAGGGATCGCCCGGTTCCGCCGGTTTCCAGAATTCACGCGGCAGGATCGGGAGGCAGAGAAAGCTGACGGCCAGCAAACCGGCGTGAATCATCACCTGCCTGCTGCCGCTTTTGCCGTTGAGCCAGTGCGCGTAGGCATAGCCGCCCAGCAGCGCCATCTGAAAGAACAGCATGCAGCTTGTCCACACTGCAGCCGACCCGCCGAACCACGGCAAGATCAGTTTCGCAATGAGAGGCTGCACCTGAAATAACAGGAACGCACTCAACAGAATTGTGAACGCGAACAGGTATGCCGGGACTCGGGGTTTATTTGTAGGCGGCAACGCCGGTGACCCGCTCGCCGATAACGAGGGCGTGGATGTGATCGGTTCCCTCATAGGTTTTTACAGTTTCCAGGTTGCACAGGTGACGCATTATAGGATACTCGTCGGTGATGCCGTTGGCGCCGAGAAGGTCGCGGCTCAGGCGGGCGCAGTCGAGGGCCATCGCCACATTGCTCCGCTTTAGCATTGAGATGTGGGCTGGTTCAAGCTTGCCCATATCCTTCAACCGTCCACAATGCAGGGCAAGCAATTGGGCTTTTGTGATTTCGGTGATCATGTTCGCCAGCTTCTCCTGCACCAGTTGGTGGCTGGCAATCGGCTTGCCGTCGAACTGCTTGCGCATGACGGTGTAAGCGCGGGCTGTTTCGTAGCAATCCATCGCGGCGCCCAGAACGCCCCAGCCGATGCCGAACCGCGCTTGTGAGAGGCACGAGAGGGGGCCCTTGAGCCCGCTGACGCCCGGCAGCATCGCCGAATCCGGCACCCGGCAGTCAGCCATTGCAAGGCTCGAAGTGACGGAAGCGCGCATCGACCACTTGCCGTGAATATCGCTGGCGGAGAAACCAGGGGTGCCCCGCTCGATCAAAAAGCCACGAATCCCTTCAGGCGTGCGGGCCCAAACGAGAGCGACATCGGCAACGGAACCGTTGGTAATCCACGTCTTTTCCCCGTTCAGTACCCAGTCCGAGCCCTCCCGCACGGCGACGCTCCGCATTCCTGCGGGGTTCGAGCCGAAATCAGGTTCGGTCAGACCGAAACAGCCGATGGCCTTGCCCGACTGCAGTAACGGCAGCCAGCGCGATTTCTGTTCCTCCGACCCGTAGCGCAGGATCGGATACATCACCAGCGCTCCCTGGACAGAGACGAAGCTTCGCAGGCCGGAATCGACCCGTTCCAGTTCCTGCATGACGAGGCCATATTCCACGTTGCTCATGCCGGCACAGCCGTAGCCCTCAAGGTTCGCGCCCAGAAAGGCAAGCGCGCCCAGTTCGGGGATAATCTCGGCGGGGAAGCGCCCGTCACGGAAGCAATCGCGGATCAGCGGCAGCGCACGTTCGTCGGCAAACCGGCGAGCCGTTTTTCGAACCAGGTGCTCCTGTTCCGATAACTGCGAATCCAGTAATAAATAGTCAACTCCCGCAAACGGCATCGTACTCACGATTCTATCTGGCGAACGGCGTGGGGTTGTTGATATCATCCTTGTCGTTCATGTGGCAACATAACTACCTCCCCGTGGGCGATAGCCTCGCCCTCTCGTCGCTTGTTGCGGCCATACCGATTTTTACTCTGTTAATCATGCTTGCCGTGGTTCGAAAGGCGGCGTGGATCTCCGCCCTGACCGGCCTTGCGGCGGCAGTGGCGGTGGCTCTGTTTGCCTACCGGATGCCGGTTCCACTCGTGGTCAGCACTGTCTTTTTCGGTGCGGCGCAGGGTTTGTTCCCCATAGGCTGGGTCGTCTTCACTGCGGTGCTTCTCTACAACATCACCGTGAAGACCGGAAAGTTCGAGGTGGTTAAGAACTCCATTGGGAGTCTTACAGACGACCGCCGTCTCCAGGCCCTGCTGATCGCCTTTGCTTTCGGCGCATTCATCGAAGGCGCTGCTGGTTTCGGCACGCCCGTAGCGGTGTCCGCAGCGATGCTGACCGGCCTCGGATTTTCGTCCTTCTACGCCGGGGGGATCTGTCTGCTCGCCAATACCGCGCCTGTCGCGTTTGGTTCTATCGGTATTCCGGTGCTGACTCTGCAGCGCGTCACTGGATTGCCCCTGCAAAGCCTCAGTGCCGGTGTCGGACGCATTTGCGCGCCAATCTCGCTCATCATTCCGGCTTACCTGGTGCTGGTGATGGGGGGATGGAAGGCCCTGAGAGGCGTTCTGCCTGCCGCTATCGTTTGCGGAGTCGCTTTCAGCGGAACCCAGTTCCTGGTCTCGAACTTCCTTGGACCGGAACTCGTCGATATCCTGGCTTCTCTCGCTGCGCTCGGCGGACTGGTGATCATGCTGAAGGTCTGGAAACCGAAAGATGAGTTTCACTTCCCCGGCGACGGCCCGATTCCAGTGCGTCCCCATGTCTCGGTAGGCGAAACGCTGCTCGCCTGGTCGCCCTTCATCCTGCTCGTGGTCTGCGTTCTGGTGTGGTCGCCCTTCGTCCTCAAGCCCGTCCTGAGCAAGCAGAACGTGATTATTAACTGGCCGGGACTGCATAATCTGGTGCAGACAACGGCCCCGGTAAGCGCCACAGCTGCTCCCTACGGCGCACGATATACTTTCGAGTGGCTGTCCGCTGCGGGCACGGCCTGCCTCCTCGCGGCCATTCTGAGCGCGGTCGTTCTTCGCATGTCGGCGACGACGTTCTTCGGCGTTCTGGGCAGCACTGTCCGTCAGTTGGTCTTCGCCGAACTGACCATCGGCACGGTTCTGGGCCTCGCTATTTTGATGAACTACTCGGGGGCGACCGGAACGTTGGGTATGGCTTTCGCCGGTACCGGCGCTATCTTCCCGTTCTTCAGCGCGCTGCTCGGATGGCTCGGCGTGTTCCTCACCGGCAGCGATACGTCGGCCAATGCGCTGTTCGGGAATCTGCAGGTGGTGACCGCAAACCAACTGCACATGAACCCCATCCTGATGGCGTCTGCCAACTCAAGCGGTGGCGTAATGGGGAAGATGATCAGCTTGCAGAGCGTCGCAGTCGCATCGGCCGCCACCGCCATGACCTCGGCGGACGAGAGCAAGTTGTTCCGCTTCACCTTGCGGCACAGCGTCTTCCTGGCCTGCATGATTGGCCTGGTTGTTATGTTCTACGCCTACGTGATGCCCGGCTGGGCACCGTAAGCGCATCACCCGAAACCTTGCTAGACTCGTCCCATGAGCACCGCGACCCTGATCAAGGTCGAAGAGTATCTGGCTACGTCGTATCGTCCCGATTGCGACCTGGTTGACGGTGTTCTGCTGGACCGCAACGTGGGGCAAAAAGATCATAGTAAGCTCCAGCGAGAGGTTCTCGTCTGGTTCGCAAACCGCCGTCGCGCGCTTCGCCTGGCCGCTTTTCCCGAGCAAAGACTGCTCGTCGGTCCCGGGCGCTACCGCGTACCCGACGTGTGCGTGGTCCGCTTACCTGAGCCCGAAGAGCAAGTATTCAGCGAACCGCCTTACATCTGCGTGGAAGTGCTGTCTCCGGACGACTCGTTCCCGAAACTGCAGAGTCGCTTCGACGATTACCTGGAGATGGGCGTCGCAAACATCTGGGTTCTGGACCCGGCAACCCGCCGGGGCTGGTACATCCGCAGGGAAGGCCACCTCGAAAGCCTGGACCGCGTTTTGCGATCCGAAGACGGGCAGGTTTCGCTGGCGATCTCGGAGCTTTTTCCTTCTGATGCCGACTAGTTGACCGGTTCCGTTGACATCCACCCCCCGCATCCGGTAGCCTAGGTAAGTTGAGCAGTAAACCAACGGAGTCGTGTGTTCATGAGTACGGTTTTCCCCTCTAAGCCTGGCATCGAAAGAAAATGGCATGTCATTGATGCCAACGATGTCGTTCTCGGCAAACTCGCCAGCAAGGCCGCTAACCTTTTGATGGGTAAGCACAAAGCCAGTTGGGCGCCATTTATTGATACTGGCGATCATGTGATCGTCGTTAACGCTGCGAAGGTTAAGCTGACGGGCAGAAAGGATGCTCAAAAGGTTTACCGCCATTTCACCGGTTACCCCGGTGGCCTGGTGGAAACCACGGCGCAGAAAGTCCGCGCCACTCGTCCACAGCGTATGATCGAAGACGCTATCTCCGGAATGCTTCCCAAGACCAAATTGGGAAAGCAGATGTACCGGAAGCTCAAGGTCTACGCAGGCGACAAGCATCCGCACGCCGCACAGCAGCCAGCCGGGCTTTCCGTTTAAGGAATTCTCGGGCGCATTAGGAAAGGTATTGGAAGTTGCCACTAAAGAAGATTGAGCAATATCTGGGAACCGGCCGCCGCAAACGCAGCGTTGCCCGCGTGTTCCTCCGTCCGGGTACGGGTAAGATTACGGTCAACGGCCGTACCTTCGAGAATTACTTCCCGACCGAGACCAGCCGCATCCCGGCGAAGTTCCCGCTGCTCGCAGCCGAACAGGGCGATCGTTTCGACGTTCTCGTTCTTGCCAACGGCGGCGGCATCTCTGGTCAGGCAGGTGCCATGCGTCTCGGCATCGCCCGAGCTCTTATCGCCTTCAATGCTGAACTTCGCCCCATCCTGAAGAAGGCTGGGTTGCTGACCCGCGATCCTCGTCAGCATGAGCGCAAGAAGTACGGTCAAAAGGGCGCGCGTAAGCGTTTCCAGTTCTCCAAGCGCTAAACGCTTTTGTTTGTGGTCGGGGTCTGGTTCGCTCCGCAGGCTTGGAAGCTCAAGCTACGGCGCTCCAGACCCCGTTTCCGTTCGTCTGAACGCTCCCCGACATGAGGCAAATCTCGCTTTGGATCGCCCGTGTC
>JAOAPO010000257.1 GCA_025462945.1 Bryobacterales bacterium | reverse complement strand
CGCCTCTGAGCCGTCACGGGTCGTGTGAAGTTCATACTCCACTCGATGGTCGTTCAGCGCTGCGCGGATCAGTAAGACATCGCCCGGATTATCTTCTCCGAGCAGGATCTGCAACCTCGGCCTCATTGCCGCCCCGCAGCCAACGAAAAGCGGAACGTCGCGCCCGCGAGTGGCTCGCTGTCGGCCCATATCCTGCCTCCATACTGCTCCACAATGCGTTTGCAAATCGCAAGCCCGAGTCCCGTGCCGGGGTACTCGTCATCTCGGTGAAGCCGCTTAAACAGGCCAAAGATGCGAGCAGCGTGCTTCGACTCAAATCCGATGCCATTGTCTCGGACGGACACAACCCATTCTCCGGCATGCAGCTCGGCACTGATATGCACTTGGGGCTGCTGGCCGGGCGTGCAATATTTCAACGCGTTCGACAGCAGGTTCTGGAATACGTGCGAAAGCTGCGCCTCATCGCCCAGCACCACCGGCAGCGGCTCGTGCGTAATCACAGCCCCGGTCTCCGTCGCGCGCGCTTCCACAGCCGCAAGGGCATAGCCCAGCGCCGTCTCAAGGCTCGCGTTGCCCACGTCCAGATCCAGGGAGTGAACAGTGCGCGAATAGGCCAGCAGGTCTCGAATCAGGGCTTCCATTCGTTTTACCCCGTTCTCGATGAATCCGGCGAACAGCCTGCGCTCCTCCGTCACCAACTGCGTCGCATCATCGCCTGAGCTTTCGATCAGAAGCTGTGTGTAACACCGGACCATCCGTAACGGCTCCTGAAGATCGTGCGAGGCTACGTGCGCGAATTCTTCCAGACCCCGGTTTACCAGTTCCAGATCCTTCCGGGCTCGGATGTGCGCTGTCACCTCGATACACACAGTCACGAGGCCCGATACCGTGCCGTCGGACTCCCGTAGAGGGTGGTAAACAAGGTTGAACCAGTGGTCCTCAACGATCCCGTCGCCGTCCTGATCGTACGGGACATAAAACTCATCGCGAACAAACGGTTCGCCCGTGTCCATCACTTGGTGGAAAGCAGCCCAGACGTCAGCACCAATCTCTGGAACCACGTCCGCGAAACGGCGGCCCACCAGTTCCCGGCCTTGCACGAGGGCCGCATAGTACGGATTGGCCATTTCAATCACGAACTCGGGCCCACGGAACACGACGATGGCGACGGGCGCTTCCGCAAACACTCGCTGGAGCCGTTCCTCGCTGTCCCGAAGCGCCTGTTCTGCGTGCTTGCCCTCGGTGACGTTTGTGAATATCACCCCTACTTGCTTTTGCTCCGGCTGCCCGATACGGAATGCATAGACATCAAACCAGAGGACTCCAAGCTCCTGACTTCTCTCCTGAAACCGGATTGGCTCGCCAGTGAGCGCCACGCCGCTGTAGAGTTCGAACCAGCGCTCTTCATGATGCGGGTAAAGCTCGCGCATCCATCTGCCCTCCGCGTTGCCCTGTGGGCTCTGCTTCTCGAACGCGGGGTTCACCTCGATGACGCGGTAATCAAGTGGCTCGCCGGGTTCTATCTTGATCTCAAGAATGCAGAAGCCCTGATCGATGCCATTGAACAGGTTGCGGTAGGTCTCCTCCTTCCTGCGCATGGCCAGCTCCGCCTCGTAGCCATCTCCAGGCGCGCGCATCACGTTGTAGAAGCCGAGAAGCTTCCCGTCGGAGTCCTTCAGTGCAAGGGTGGCACCCTGTACAAAAAGGAGGCTTCCGTCTTTTTTTTGGTAAGGCCCTGCCGCTGGTGCACGGCCCTCGCGGGCTGCAGTAGCCATATCCCGTTCAGGCTTTTTCGCAGCGCGGTCGTCGGGCGTAAAGATCAGGTGAACGCGTTTCCCCACCCACTCGGCCTTCCGGTAACCCAGAATGCGCTCTACGGCTGGATTCCAGTCCGTTACGAAACCTGCGGCGTCCGTGCGGAACGCCAGCACGTCGCCGAGTTCCGAAACAAGAAGCTCAATAAGCGAGTCATCGTTCGCAACCGAAAGATCAGGTTGAAGCAGTTCCGTCATAATGTCAGGCCCACCCACCTTACCGTAGCTGATGATACAGGACTAAGGTGATGCACGCGGACCAGTGACAATGCCACATTCCCGCTTACCTCGCCACGAACAGTCGCCTCTCGGGTTTGGGTCGAAGGCGGACAACCCTTTTGAAGCGCCTCTTCCAAAAGTGGACCGGCAGGAAATCAGGACGCCGGGCAAGACCGAGTCCGCCCCGCGCGCGTTAGTTTCTCACGGACTGTGTTGACCTGGCGCGGCTATCGGCTGCTCGCCTGCCCCACGCAGCGTCTAAAACCACGTTGGCAGAGCGCGCCCCTGAAACGCAGCATCGCCGAGTATCAAACTGACGAGATGGCTGCCCGGCACCAAAGGTGTGCCCTGAGTGTCCGAAGACGCTTCCGCACGTTTTCCCAGACACTGTACTGGGAGCTTTTGTTTCAGTATTGACCTTGGCGTGCGCCTCGCGCCGCGCAACTGCTCCGTCCCTCCTGTGAAGATGTCTGACTCACATTCGTCGAATCGGGACTGGCCCGTTACATGCTAAGTGGCAGGTGCGGCACAATCAGGGTCTGTCATTCGTGATATAAGCTTGTGCGGTTGGATGCATTGTCTCAGTTCATCTCCTCCGCAGCGGCGGTCGCTAGTCGCAAAGGGCAATGACCGCTGCTCTTTTAGCAAACCCGCCACCTTAACGTCAAGCGGCAAGACGATCACAAAAAAGCAGGCAAGAGGCACGAAATGACTCAGGTAGCGAAAAATGGGCCAGATGGCCAGCAACCGAGCTCCGCGAGCACCCTACTGTTCAACAACAGAAAAGGTCAACGTGTAAGGCTGGCCGAAAGAGGCGAACTGCGAGGCCTATGCCCCGCCCACAGCAAACCAGCGAAACAGAGGGACGATGTCGGTAATGACCGTTCAGTTTAAGTTGAACCGAGCCAGTTTCGGCGTAATCGGCGTCCGGGACGGCGTGATCCAGAGTATTCGTATCCCGCCGGGCGCCATACTTACCTCGACCGCCTCTATTGACTACGCCCGCAAGAAAATCCCGATGATGCGGGAGGGCAAGCAGGTGGAAATCTCGGTTGGGGACCTTGAGAGTTGCGCGACGCAGGTCGAGGTTGCATGCGCGGAGTGACCCCAATGGGTTGTTCTCGCTTGCCGGTTCGCTCCTGCATTGAGGGGGGGCCAAGCCAGCCTCAGTACGGTACGTATAAGTCCACTTGCCTGTCTGTTATTCTCTAGAATTCTTGCATATTATCGTACATTCGTGCAAAATTGCGAAATGACAACTGTGGGCTGTGTATTCTGCGGTGCGGCGGCGGAGCTCTTCGTGTACGATCGGGCAGTGTGTGCGAGTTGTGACGACCTGCAGGTAAAACAGCCTGTAGCTAGAAAACCACCAACGCCGCAGACGAATACTTTGGAACGATCAAAATGCGCGTAGTTGCATCGGCAAACTTTCTGCTACCACTTTCAACCTTCGCGCCCCAAGCGCAAGTTCTTCTGGTACCGGATGAAGGCGACCATGAGGCGCTGCGGTCAGCATGCGGCAGAATCAGCATCGTACTTGCACCCGAGCCTGCTCGCGCGCGAAGGTTAGCAGCCCGATTACCTACTTCCTGGACCGCAGCGGCGTGGGCTCAACTCGGCGGGCGTTGTTGCCCTGCATGGCCTGGCATGAGCGAATCACTGCTGCAACGCCGTGTCCGCGCGGCCGGCCCGGATGTTGCTCCGGCTGTGGCGCCCACCCGAACCGAGTCGAAGCCGCAGTACCAGTACCAGGGACGCTGCAACCTGATGCCATTCACGATATCTTCTATAAGCACCGATACGCTGAGCTTAGTTGTGTATCGGGCGAATCTCGGAGGCAAACTGGCGGCGGCTCTGCGGAGGCATCAGAGCCGCCGCGTACAGTGCCGTGCGCTTCTAAGCGACAATGCGGTCGGGCAGCATCAGCCTATCGTTTACGCCCGCCCGGACAAACGAACACGTCTCTTTTCGAACTGGATGCCGCCAGCATAGTACGCGCTAGGTTTCCATTCTGCCCCAATTCCGGCGGTGCGGCGACGGCGAGGACTAATTACTCCTCCGGGTTTGAGCACGCAAACAATAAAGCAGTGTGCGCCGGTTGGGTCCGCAGCCCATTTCCCGCTGCCGGGCACCTTTGTAGCCGGATTCGCGAGACAACTTCAAATCCTCGCAAAGCTGATAGTCGTGCGGGCCGACATGGACGCAAGGAAGCTAGTAGCCTCGATCCCGTGTTGTCAGCAATCTGTCGTCCAATGAAGCGTCGCTCTCCCGTTCGATCTCTCGACGGCTTCTCCACGGCTGGGGTCTGTCGTAAAACGTCATTCGGCAGCAGACCTGCACGGTGGGCAGCGACGTACTCGTGGGTATCCACGCGTCCGGGGCACGGCACGAAAATCTCTTTTTCGTGCCGTGCCGTTTGTCCTGCCGAATTTTCAGGCACGCTTCTGCAGGTGCGATTGGTACGTGTGTTTGGCTGCCGCGCCGCGCGCTTCTAGTGCATCTGTACGTCCGGCTACTCGGGCCGCCGTCTGCCGTCCAAACGGGTATGCAGACCGCTTTATCGCGCCCGTGTTGTAGCCCGGACTGCCACGTCATCCAAGCTCCACAATGGCCGGGGAACAATGCCGTCGGGCAAGGCACGAGCCGGTGTCGCCCGGCGGAGGCCGAATCGCCAAACAGATGCCGCTGATACTCACGCGTGCCCTATGCGCTGATCAGATGTAACTTGCGAGAAGGTCGGCACCGCTACGAAGCTGCGCTG
>JAOAPO010000256.1 GCA_025462945.1 Bryobacterales bacterium | reverse complement strand
CAGCCGCCACCAGCACCACAGAGAAGCCCATTCGCCCAAGTCTTCGTATGGAAACGCACGATGAACTCTGGCGCCTCGGCATCCGTTGGATCCTGATGCCCGACTCGCAGTTCGGTGCCATCGACGTTCGCGATCATTCGGCTGAGTGGGGCGTGGTTCAGGCCGCAATGGCAAACGAGTTCCGCCTGTGGAAACTAACCGAACCGGCGTCTGTCAATAGACAATAGTAGGTTTCCATTAACCAGTTTCCGTTATTGTCCGGCAGCCGGGTTCACGGCTAAACTCCCATCAATGTCTTGTTATCGTTTCGCGCTTGTATTTCTCTTGTCTCTCTCTCCTGCCCTTGCACAACTGACCGAAGCCACGCTGAAGGGTACCGTCCATGACGGCAGTGACCGCTCCATTACGGGAGCGCGCGTCGAGGCAAGGAGCACCACAACCGGCTTGTCGCGTGTCGCAGCTTCCGATGGCGGCGGCACGTTCATGATGCCGGGGCTGGCACCAGGCATCTACACCCTGACCGTCCAGTCCGCCAACTTCAAGAAGTTTGAACAGCACGAACTCCGTCTGAGTGTTGGCCAGACCGCCGAAGTGGACGTGAAGCTTGAGGTGGGTCAGGTCTCTGAGACGGTTGAAGTCAGCGCGATCCTTGACGCTGTGCCGGTGACGCGGGACGCGCGCCTCGCCGACAACTTCGCGCAATCGCAGCTTACTGAACTGCCGGTACCGCAGCGTGATATCTTCGGCCTCTCCAAACTGTCTGCGGGGGCAACGGCAATCCCCGGCGCTGCGAACTCAACGAAGCTGACCAACTCACCTGTCATTACCGTGAATGGAAACCGGTATCGCGGCAACGAGTATGTTCTCGACGGTGCGATCAACGTCAATCCCAACAACACCGGCGAGCCCGCTATCGTTCCCACGCTCGACTCCGTGGAAGAAGCGCAGGTCCAGACCGGCAATTTCTCAAGCGAGTTCGGTCGGGGCAACGGCAGTGTAGTCAACCTGCGGACCCGCTCCGGCACCAATGATTTCCACGGCCGCGCCTGGGAGTACCTGCGCAACAGGCAGCTCAATGCACGCAATTTCTTTGCGCCCTATCGCGCTCCGCTCAGCTACAACCAATACGGTGCCAACTTCGGCGGACCTATTCTCAAACAGCGGACCTTCTTCTTCCTTTCCTGGGAGGGCTCGAAGAATGCCACTGGCTCCACGCAGGTGTTTCAGGTGGAGACCCCGGAGTTTCGGCAGTATGTTCTTGCCACAGCGCCGCAGAGCATCGCGGCTTCGCTGCTTACGAAATACCCGGCACCCACGCCACTTTCCGGCAGCGGCACGAAGTACGCCGATCAGGTCAACCTCAGCACGCCGCTGGGCGTGATCCCTGGCCTTGGCCGCGCCTCCGTCATCCTGAAAGACTTCATCGAATCAGACCAGGGTCTGGCCAGAATCGACCACACCTTCAACGGTGGCAAGGATCGCATCACTGGCCGCTGGATCGCGGAGTGGCAGCGCAATCAGGGCGGCACCGCCTCCAGCCGCGCTCTTCTGGGGCAGGCCATCCGAGGCCAGCGCGGCTCGTTCAACGGTCTTTTCGCCAACATCAACCTTGGGCACACACATGTCGCGGGCGAGTCCGTCAATGACTTCCGCTTCTCGCTGCAGACCATCACCACGAGTGTCGGCAACCTTGACGCAGTGGTCCCCGCCATTACGGTTTCGGGCCTTGCAGCCCCTTTTGGCGACGTCTTCTACAACGGCACGAAGCTGCGCACATGGGAATTCCGTGACACCTACTCGCGGCAGTTCGGCACGCACCTGCTCCGCTTGGGCGGCGACTACCGCCGCATCTTTAAGGGCTTGTCTCTGGCTCCGGCCACGGCGGGCAGCTATGCGTTCAATAACCTCCTCGATTTCGCGGGCGATAAGCCGTTCCAGCAGAGTCTCACGGTTGATCCGGGCACCGGCCAGCCCTCCGGCTATCCCCGCTACTTCACCGTCCATGAGGGCGGCCTGTTCGTGCAGGACGACTGGAAGATTTCCCCTCGCCTCACCGCCAACATTGGATTGCGTTACAACTACTTCGGCGCGCCGATGGAAAAGTCGGGCAAACTCTCGTCCATCATCTTCGGCAGCGGCGCGGACTTCACCGAACGCCTGATCAACGCCTCCGTCGGGCGCGTCGACAGCCTTTATACGCCGCAGAAGAAGAATTTTTCGCCGCGAGTCGGCCTGGCCTGGGACGTCAACGGCAACGGCTCCACTATCGTTCGCATTGGTGCGGGTCTGGCCTTCCAGCCGCATCACGGCCAGTCGATCGGCGGCGCTCGCGCCCTGCCGCCGGACGCCATTCAGGGGCAGTTGCAGCCCGCCGCCGGAATCGGCACGCGCATCCTCTATGGCATCCCCGTTCCCTTCAACCCCGAGTTCGCCACCGGCCTGAACGCCAACGGGGGTATCAAGACCGCTGCGGGCGCGCCTCGCGTCCGTCCGACCGGCTTCGTCGTCAACCCGCAGGTGAAGACGCAGTATACGGAGACCTGGTTCGCCAACGTGCAGAGGCAGCTGGCACGCAGTTGGGTGGCGGAGGTCGGCTATGTCGGCACCCGCGGCGTCAATCTGGAACGCATCGATGACGTGAACCGCGTCGCCGGCGACCAACTCGATGGCAAGCTCGATCGCCTGAATCCTTACTTCGGAACCCTCCTGTTCGTTACCAATGGCGTCAACTCCAGCTATCACGCAATGACGGCCGAAATTCGCCGCTCCTACAGCACCTCGCTTTCGATGCAGGTAAACTACCGCTGGTCGAAGTGGCTCGATAACTCCTCCGATACTTCAACCGGACAGTTCCTCGATAACCCCGAGCCCGGCAAAGGCGCTCAGAACATCAACAGCCTCGCCGGCGAGAAGGGCCGCTCCATGTTCGACATCCCGCACCGCCTGACCGGCATGGTCGTTTGGGCACCCCGGGTAGCAGGGGCGTCGCGCCTGATGCGCCATGCGCTGCAGGGCTGGGAAATCTCCTCCATTGCCGGCATTCAGTCCGGTCGTCCATTCTCCGTCTGGAACGGTGCGTCGTTCACGGCGGGCGGCGACTACAATGCCGACGGCGGTGGCGGCGCAGTCGGTGGCGGCTTCTATGATCGTCCGGATGCTCCGGCACCGGGCCTGATCAAGTCGTCATTCTCGAAGCAGGACTACCTCAACGGTCTTTTCGCACCGGGCATCTTCCCGACTCCCACACCGGGTACGAGCGGCAACCTGGGACGCAACACTTTCCGCGGCCCGAAGCAGATCACGAATGATGTCGCTCTGTCACGTAGCTTCCGTCTTGGCGAGCATCGCTCGCTGCAGTTCCGGGCAGAGGCGTTCAACTTCATGAACGCCGTCAATCTTGCGCTGCCGAACAGCGATCTGTCGCTCGCGCTGCGGGCTGACAAGACCTTCTCGACCACCTCTGCGTTCGCCAAATCCACCACGGCGTTCGACCCGCGCACCATGCAGCTTGGCCTGCGCTTCATTTTCTGATCGTAAGTACTATGGAGAGACTTCAATGAACAGGCTTATTCTCACACTCGCTGTAGCGGTCCCCGCTGCGTTCGCGGCCACCGATGCACCGGCTCAGCCCGCCACGCCACTCCGCCCTGTGGCTGCTCTGCTTGCAAGAGCGAAGACCCTCACCACGACGACGGCCCGCGTCCCCCTGGCGCCGGGCGACACCAAACCAAACTTCGTCAGAGCCCTGGCACTCACTCCGAAGGCCGCCGAGCCGATGGAGAATCTCTTTAACGCCATCGTTTATCAGGGCGCGATCCAGCCCGAAGTCAAGCTCGCGATGGCATTGCGCATCGCCCAGATCTATGACAGTCCTTATCTGGCCGTTCACGCGAACCGCCTGATGCTGGCGACTGAAGGTGGCAAGGCGCTGGTTCCCGTGCTCGGCAAAACGATTGTCCGGCCAACCAGCGCTGAAGAAATGGCGATCAGTTATGCCGACAAGCTGACGCGCGGTATTCACGCGGTCTCCGATGAAGACTTCCGCCTCATCCGCACGCGATTCAACGACAATCAAATCGTTGAACTGACCACCACGACCTGCTACTTCAATTACCTGGTCCGGTTCGTCGAAGCCACACGTCTGCCCGTAGAGCCCTGGGCGCTGACACCTGCCACGGCCGTAAAATCGAAGGTCAATCTGCCGCTCGCGCGCATCGGTCTGATCAGCGATGACGAGATGCTGGCAGTGCAGGCTCGGGTGAAAGCAGCACCCGCCAATAACTGGAATATCGGTTTCGCGAACTCCATGCGCGCCATGTACCGCAGTCCCGCGGCCGCAAGCGCCTGGTTTGCCTACGGGACCGCCTCACGCGAATACACGGCCGTTGACCGCGCTCTCAAGCTGCACATCTCTTTCGCTGTCTCGATGGCAAACGGCTGCCGTTACTGCTCGCTGCACCAGGTCCTGGGTCTCCGCCGTGAAGGAGTCGATGTCGCCAAGCTCGTGGCGATGGCGAAAGACGACAGCCAACTCACACCGCGCGAACTGACCGCTACTTTGTTTGCGCGTAAGCTCACCAGCACTCCGGCCGCAATTACGGATGCCGACTACGACGGTCTCAAAAAGGTATTCGGCGAACAGGGTGCTCTCGAAGTCGTGCAGCAGACCGCCAACTTCGCTTACATGAACCGTTTCACCGATGGCCTGCGCTTGCCGTCCGAAGACGAAGCCGTGAGTGTATATAAAGAAACTTACGGCAAGAGCTTCGCCGACGTAACATCGACAAAATAGTACTTTTTTAAGATGGTCGTGTCGTTGGTAAGCTAAGCCTATTCGACGCGTCGCCTTTGCTGTTCTGGTCATATCGTTGACGTCTGCCCTCCCCCGGGCGAAGGCCCAGCAGTACGCCTTCGAGTACTTCGGGGTGGAGCAAGGCCTAAGCAATCTCACCGTCAAAGCCCTTTTTCAGGACCGCACCGGCTTCATCTGGGTGGTCACTGAGAACGGGCTTTTTCGCTATGAGGGTGCCCGGTTCCGCGAGTTCTCCCCCGAGCAGGGCATTCCTTCCAGCGTCACAGCGTCGATCGGTGAGGCACCGGATGGCACCGTCTTAGTAGGGAATCAATCCGGTTTGTTCCGTCTTCGCGGCGAGCGTTTCGAAAGGATCCCCATCCTTTCTGCCACGAAAGTGAATGGCTATAGCGGGATCGCCGCTGATGGATCGCGGACGATCATCGCGACTGATGTAGGGCTTCTGGAAGCCCGTTCAGATCCCTCCGGCGTTATCAGCATCTACCCCGGCCCGCCCTCGCCGGACCCAACGCGCGCCGACACGCAGAGCGTGTACGTGGATGGGAAAAGCCTGATTTGGGGCTGCGGAATCAATTTATGCCGCCGCGACGGGAACGACACCAGGGTGTACGGCACTGCGGAGGGTCTGCTGCGGGAAGGGGTGATTTCGGTCATCCGCGATGGAGACGGCGCTCTGTGGGTCCAGCAAAACCGCAGGCTCTTCATGCAGCCAAAAGGCGGAGGGTCGTTCAGGGAACCCGATAACACACTGCCTCCAACGGGGCCCGGCAGCCGCCTGCAAATCGATATGGATGGCCGGCTGCTTGTGCCCACAACCGAAGGACTTGCGATTCGCTATGGCGGCAAGTTCCATCTGGCGCGGCGGTCAACGGGAATCCTGCCACCGGTCTACTCCGTGCTGCAGGATCGCGAAGGCTCCGTCTGGCTCGGCCTTGCCGGACGCGGACTCGCCCGCTGGCTCGGCTACGGCGAGTGGGAAAGCTTCTCCGCCCAAAGCGGCCTGACCAGCGAGACTACCTATGAAATTTTGCCGGCCGCAACGGGCGAAGTTTGGGTGGGTACCGAGAGTGGCTTCTTCCGCGGCACCACGACGGCAGCTTCGTGGGAGTGGAAGCCGCAGAGGCAGGTTGGGACCACACCTGTTCACGCTGTGCGAAAGGCCGCCGATGGGAGGTTGTGGCTCGGTTCGGACGGCAAAGGCGTCGGCCGCTTCGATCCGGTAACCGGTGCTGTCCGCTGGTATGGACCCTCCGACGGCCTGGGTGGCCGCTCGCCCTACGCGGTGATGATCGACACTCACCAGAACATCTGGGCGGGCACTGAAAAGGGCATCTACGTCCTGCCACGCCACAGCAGGCGATTTGAGGCCGTCGAAGGCGCGACGAAGATCAACTGCTGGGCGCTGCTTGAGTCACCAAATGGCGACGTCTGGGCGGGTGCTGAGGATGGGGTTTGGTGGCTCGAACGCAACCGCACCGAGCCCCTGAACCCCAAGGCAGCCTGGAAGCGCTACGTGATCGCTGATGGCCTGAAGGGCAACTCCGTTATTTCGCTCGCCGCTGCACCGAATGGAGACATCTGGATCGGCTATCGTTTGACAGGCATCATCACACGCCTGACTCCAGGTACGGTGAGCACATTTGTGCACTACGATCCGCCGCAGGGGCGTCAGGCCAACATCACCTCTTTCCTGAACTTCGACCGCAAAGGGAATCTCTGGGCAGGCACCAACCTCGGTGTTCTGGTGCGATCTCCGAACGCTGTCAAGTGGGACCGCTACGACCGGCGCGATGGCCTGATCTGGGACGATTGCGACCTGCATGCGTTCGGTGAAGAGCGTGACGGGCATGTGTGGATCGGCACTGCAGGCGGGCTGTCTCGCTTCATTCGACGCGCCGAACTGGTCCGGCAGGCTCCCCCGCAGACGGTCTTCACGAGTGCGCTCTACGGCAGGGTACCCCTCGAATTCGGCGGCTCAACCGAACTGAAGTACTCAGCGGGCCCTCTCAATGTCCGGTTCACCGCGCTTCGCTTCGGACATGACCGTGATGTCACCTTTCACTACCGCCTGGAGCCGCTCGACACCGCCTGGCGCGAAACGTCCGAGCGGCAACTACAGATTGCGGCGGTACAGCCCGGCGACTATACCCTGACGATCGCGGCGCACGAACCTACCGGAAAGCAGACGGGCAGCCCCGCCGTTCTGCGCTTTCGCATCCTTCCTCCCTGGTGGCGAACCTGGTGGTTCATCGTTGGCACAGCGGCCTCAACGGCCTTCCTGATCGCATTTGTGTTCCACCAGCGCACGCTGCGGCAAAAGGCCATTCGGCGCGCGCTCGAAGCTGCCGTCGCCGAGCGAACCAGGGAGCTGGCCCATCAGTACCGGCACGACGTCCTCACCGGTCTGCCGAACCGTTTGCTCTTCGGCGAGCGACTGAATCGCGAACTGCGCGTCGCGGCGGGCGACGGCGCACGGGTGGGGGTCCTGTTCATCGACCTCGACCGTTTTAAGAGAATTAACGACACCTGGGGCCATCAGGCGGGTGACAACTTCCTGCGGCAGATCGCCGAGCGATTGTCGGGGGGCCTGCGGCCTGGGGAGATGATCGGACGCATCGGCGGCGATGAGTTCATTGTGCTGATCCCACGCCTGCGGAACCGAGAAGAAGTAGCGATCCGGGGGCAGGCGCTGCTCGACACTCTGCAGGCACCGATCCAAATTGAAGGCAAAAACGTTTTCGCCACGATGAGCATCGGCATTGCTACCTATCCGGACGATGCGCTCCACCCCGACACGTTGATGGCAGCGGCGGATGCCGCCATGTACAGTGCGAAATCCGCCGGCAAGAATCAGGTGCAGTTATTCCGCTCCGGCATGATGGAGGCGGCGTCGCGGCCGCAGAACATCGAAGACAAGCTGCGCGAGGCGCTTCGCAACAACGGATTCCGTTTGGTCTACCAGCCGCAATACACCATCAGCGGCGTACTGATCGGGTTTGAAGCGCTGCTTCGCGTCGACGGCGCGGAGCGGGAACTGCCGCCCGGCGAGTTTATCCCCATTGCCGAGGAGAGCGGCCTGATCGTGGAAATCGGAACGTGGGTATTGCGCGAGGCCTGCCGCCAAACACGTGAATGGAACGTCACGGGCTTCCCCGAGGCGCATATCTCAGTCAACGTCTCGGTGATGCAACTGGCGCACCCAGGCTTCGAGCAGTTCGTCCAGGAAGCGCTTGCAGAGACCGGGCTGGATCCACTCCGCCTCGAACTGGAACTGACCGAAACAGCCCTGGTGAAAGATACCGGCAACTCGGCGGCGGTTCTCAACCGGCTGCGAAGCCAGGGCATTCGCATCGCGCTCGACGACTTCGGCACCGGCTACTCGCCCATGCAGTACCTGCACCAGCTACCGGTGGACATCGTGAAGATCGATCAGGTGTTCGTCAGGGATCTGGACGATACGCCCAGCAGTCTGCCGCTCGTCGAAGGCATGGTGAAACTTGCCAGAACACTCTCCTTGCGCGTGGTCGCCGAGGGCGTGGAAACGGAAGCGCAGTTTGAGATTCTCAGGCGGGCCGGGTTCGACATCGCACAGGGGAATCTCTTCTCCGTTCCAGTGGGCCCTGAAGAAGCGCGGAAGCTGCTGAGCGCCCGGACGGCTGAGAGAGCACGGCTGGTCCCGCGCGACTGATTTTACAACCTTTTTACATCTTAGGGACCTAAAGTCGTCGGAACCGGCGCAGACTGTAACTAATCTGGTGGCTGACTTCAGCGGTACTTCAGGTCTGACACCATTCGGAGAAGGGGTCTTGCCGTTCAGGGGTGGCGCGACCCTTTCTCCCTCATAATAAGAGTCCGTGATCCGACTCCTCGCTCTCCTCCTCTCTGTCTGCGGCTTTGCGGCTGCGCAGCCTCGCCAAACCGAGAACGTGATCTTCGTCATGACCGACGGCCTGCGCTGGCAGGAAGTCTTCCGTGGAATCGACCCCCTGCTGATCAATAAAGAGAGCGGGGTCGGGAACCCAGACGCGCTCAGGAAGCTCTACTGGCGCGAGGACCTGAATGAGCGGCGCTCCGCTCTTATGCCGTTCTTATGGAACACCATGGTGAAGAACGGCCAGATCTACGGCAACCGGGATGCCGGGTCGGACGCTTATGTGACCAACGGCTTCAACTTCTCATACCCGGGTTACAACGAGACGCTGACCGGCGCTCCCGACGCCCGGGTGAACAGTAATGAAAACATCCCGAATAAGAACGTGACGGTCCTCGAATGGCTGCACGACAAGCCCGCCTTCAAGGGCAAGGTTGCGGCGTTCGGCGCGTGGGATGTTATTTCGGCGATCACCAACGGCGCGCGGGGCGGCTTCCCGGCGAACGCGGGGTACGACGCGTTCAAGGCCACGACGAATCCGACGATCGCGTTGCTGAACCGGCTGAAAGTGGAAACGGGCGTCTGGGACGAAGAGCCGTTCGACGCCTACCCTTTCTATACCGCCCTCGAATACATGAAAGCGGCGAAGCCGAGGGTTCTCTACATATCTCTTGGCGAGACGGACGAGTGGGCGCACGACGGCAAGTACGAGTTGTATCTGAAGTCGGCTCACCGCGTGGACGATTACCTGCGAGTTCTTTGGGAAACGGTGCAGTCGACGCCGGGCTATAGAGACCACACGACTTTGATCTACTCGCCCGATCATGGACGCGGCGATGCGCCTGAAGGCTGGAAGCACCATGGCGAAAAGTACCCCGATTCCAGGTACATCTGGATGGCGTTCATGGGGCCGGACACCCCAGCACTGGGCGAGCGGAAGAACGTTCCGGCGGTAACGCAAAGCCAGGTTGCCGCGACTCTGGCGGGTCTGCTGGGCCAGGACTACAACGCCGCGAACGCAAAGGCCGGGCAGGCCATCACGGACGTTCGGAAGCACTAGCGCGCAGGGTCTCCATGACTTCGCCGACCTTCGCTTCCAGCTTCGACGGATCGCGAGTCTGACACTCCCAGATCTCCGCTACTTTCCAGCCGGCGGCGCACAGGGCTGCTCGATGGCTCTTGTCGCGGGCCGCGTTCCCTGCCCTCTTTTGGGACCAGAAATCGCTGTTCGTCGCGGGCACGGGCTTGCCGTACTTACAGCGGTGCATGTGCCAAAAGCAGCCGTGGACGAACACGACGAGGCGGGCTCGGGGGAAAACCAGGTCGGGCTTACCCGGCAGATCTTTGACGTGCAGGCGGTAACGAAAGCCAGCCGCGTGGAGCACCCGGCGAACAAGCATTTCGGGCTTCGTGTCGCGCCCGGTGATGCGCGACATGTTGTAGCTGCGCTGCTCCGGCGTATGGACGTCAGTCATCCGGTCAGGCCCTTCGCATCTTAGCAAGGCAGACAGGGTATTTTAAGAGTTGGCTCATTCCTTACTTCCCGCCCATTTTTCCGTGCCGCAATGTCCACGCGGCATCGGCGACGTGATACTGAAAATCGACTCTCCGGCGCTCATTGAAGGCGTGAAGTTGCAGCGTCTCGACCTCTGGCCGGATGACCGGGGTTACTTCCTCGAAGTGCAGCGCATGGGGCAGGGTCTTGCTGCCGATTTCCCCAAGGAGACGTGTCAGATCTCGGCGGCGATGAACTATCCCGGCATCATTAAAGCTTTCCACATTCATCAGTTTCAGACGGACTGCTGGACTCCGGCGTCGAACCTGTTTCAGGTGGCGCTGGTTGACCTCAGGCCGGATTCGGCAACATTCGGGCGCAAGAACACGCTCTACGTCGGCAATCTTCGTCCCTGGCAGATCCTGATCCCGCCCGGCGTGGCGCACGGATACAAGGTCATCGGCACGCAGCCGTCCATGCTGATCTACATGACCGACAAATTTTACAACCCGGCGGATGAAGGGCGGATCGCTCACGACCACCCCGAAATCAACTACGACTGGGAGCTGCAGCATAAGTAGCTACAGGCGTCCCCTGCGCACTTAGCCCACAAGAACCAGATGGTAGTTTTTCTTGCCGGCGCGAAGCAGCATGGCATTTGGCCAAACCACGTCAGCGCTGGTAATCGTTTTCCGATCGGCAGTGACGCGGATGTTGTTGAGGTAAACGCCACCCGCGTCGATTAGCTTACGTGCGGCCGATTTGCTTTCGGCCAGACCGGTCTTTACGAGCGCGTCGATGGTCGGCACACCCGTTTCGAGTTCGGGGCGCGGGATCCGTGACGAAGGCACCTCGCGGGCCAGAGTGGCGACGACATCGGGCGACGGCGTGGCGTCCCACTGCCCGAACAGGATGCGACTGGCTGCCTCGACGGACTCGACGGCATCTTTGCCATGGACCACACCGGTGCATTCCGCAGCGAGAACTTTTTGGCCTTTGCGTTCGTTGGGGCGTTCGAGAACGTCGGTCTCAAGTTCGGCGATAGCTTCCTGACCGAGGAAGGTGAAGAGCTTGAGGTAGCGAACCACGTCGGCGTCGGCCGTCTGGAGCCAGTATTGGTACATCTGGTACGGGCTGGTGCGTTTGGCATCGAGCCAGACGGCGCCTTCCTCGGTCTTGCCGAACTTCCGCCCCGTGGACGTGGTGAGAAGGGGAAACGTGATGCCTTCGCTGATCTTGCCGTCGATGCGGCGAATGAGTTCGCGGCCGGAGAGAATGTTGCCCCACTGGTCGCTGCCGCCCATCTGGATGGTGCAGTCCCAGTGGCGGGAGAGGTGCAGGAAGTCGTAGGCCTGGAGCAGCATGTAGCTGAATTCGGTGTAGCTGATGCCGTGGTCGCGCTCTTCGAGGCGGGTGCGCACGGAATCGCGCTTGATCATTTCGTTGACCGAAAAGTGCTTGCCGATATCGCGGAGGAATTCGAGGAGGTTCAGCGAACAAAGCCAGTCGGCGTTGTTGAGCATGAGGCCACGGTCGTCCGAGGCGAGGTCGAAAAAGCGGGAAAGCTGCCTGCGGATGGCGAGCGCGTTCTCTTTGGTGGTGTCTTCGGTGAGCAGGTTGCGCTCGGCGGATTTTCCACTGGGGTCGCCGATCAAGCCGGTCCCACCGCCAACGAGGACGAGGGGACGATGGCCGTGGCGCTGGGCGTGAGCAAGGGCCATGACGGGGATCAGACTCCCGAGGTGGAGGCTATCGGCGGAGGGGTCAAAGCCGACGTACATGGTTCTGGTGGCGACGTTCAGGAAGCCGTCAAGGTTGTCGCTGGTGGCCGCTTCGAGGAAGCCACGCCATCTAAGTTCTTCGAGAAAACTGCTTTTTGATTGATCCGGCACTTCTTTCGAATCGTACCAACCGGGCCGCACGCCAGGCTTGTGGGGCGGGATAATAGGTCCATGCCGCGCGCCATCCGTAAGGCCACCCCGACGTTTGAAGCAGCACCGATGCTGATCGCACTGGTGGCAGCGATCGGGTTTCTGGTTTACGCTGGGTGCGACACGACTCCCAAACTGCCAAAGCCCAAGGCTGCCGCATTGAGCCCGACCTGGTACGAAGACGCGGTGAAGGAACTGACGGATACCGCGCGGGCGGCGCAGGCGTCGTTTTCGGCCGGAAAGGGCGACGAGGCGTCGGTCCTGGTGCAAAAGGGCGAGAAACTGGCGACGAAGGTGATGAGCGTGCCGAGGCCGACGCTGGCCGCGACAGAAGCGGCGTCGGACATCGATCATCTTTATGGGCAGATGCTGGCTTCGAATCATAAGTATGGGTGGGCACGGCTGCAGTTCCAAAAGAATCTGTCGCGCTGGAAGTACTGGAAGCCGGCAACGGACGAGTCCGCACGACGGTTGCGCCAGGCGCAGACGGCTATCGCGGACTGCGACAAACACATCGACTGATTTTGAAAGAACGAACCCATCTTGCGTTTTCGCATTTTTGAAAAAACGAAGCCATTTGCGCGTTGGTTACGGCTCCTCCCTGACCCATAGGTAGCGTTCGGACGGTGCGGGAAGTTCGCTTTGGTCAGCTATGTAGCTGAAAACACGGCGAATCGAGTTTGCGGGAGCGCGTGACGGGCTGTTGCCCGGCATGTGAATCCGCCCGCGTGGCTCTCTCGGTCTTGTCTTTTCAGCGGTCCTTCATAATGTGACGCTAAGCTTACGATCGTATGTGGGTTCTGGTGGTCGAGGATGAACCGGTGATGGCTCGCATGCTCAAGCTGGGTCTTGAGGAAGAGAACCACACCGTTTCCATCGCGTCCGACGGCCGGGAGGCTCTCTCGACCGCTGCGACGACGCCCTTCGACGCGATCGTTCTGGACGTCATGCTGCCGGGCCTGAGCGGCATCGCGGTTTCGCGACAGCTGCGGGATC
>JAOAPO010000241.1 GCA_025462945.1 Bryobacterales bacterium | reverse complement strand
CTGTCCGACAATGATTTTCCCGATTTCCGCGCGGACCTGATTGAGCCTGACGACGGCGGGGTTGAGGGCAGCTTCCTGAGCCATTCATTGATTCTATACGGACGATACAGCGAAACGCTTATTTTGGGGTGAACGCGTGGGAGAGGCCTGGAATGTCACGGCGAGTTTAGGGGAACCAGAAAACGGTGCTCCGACAAAATGTATTGTGTTTACTGTCACAAGGGTACTGGGAGCCTGTTCGGTGCCTCTGTGTCAGACTTAATACTGTTTGCATCCCGTATGTAGGAGAATAAAGTACCACAAGCGTATGAAATTTCTGGCACTTGCCTTAACGGCCCTCACCCTGATTTCCTGCAACCGGGATCCCGCTTATCTCAAGCAGAAGTATCTGGAGAGCGGCAATAAATACTTCGATGCCGGGCGCTTTAAAGAAGCCTCGATCATGTACCGCAAAGCGATCGATAAAGATCGAAAGTTCGGGGCCGCCTACTACAAGGTTGCACTGGTGAATCTGAAGCAGAATCAGATCGCAGCGGCGATCAACCCTCTGCGGCGCGCCGTCGAGCTGCTGCCCCCGAACACCCCCGATTCCAACGACGCCATTCTGAAGATCTCAGAAATCTTCGTGGTGGCGGCACAGGGTCAGGAAAAGAACGAACAACTGGTCAAAGAAGTCCAGGACAACGTTGCCCGCCTGTTGAAGCAGAATCCCAGCGGGTGGGAAGGTCAAAAGCTCTCCGGCGATCTCAACATGCTGGAACTCTCGACACGTTATCGGGCCGGTGATGCGGTGGCCGCCAAGAAAGCGCTCGTTGACGCGCTCGCGCACTATCGATCAGCGCTGAACGCGAAGCAGGGTGATTACATCATTATGCTTGCCGTCTCCAGAGCTTTGATCCTGAACGGTGAATCCCCTGAAGCAGAATCTCTCCTGCAGCAACTGATGCAGAAAGACAAGACGAATCTTTCCGCGTTTTACGACTCGTATCGTCTGTATGTTGCGCAGCGAAAACTGCCCGAGGCTGAAGCCGTTCTCAAGACCGCCATGAAAAATCAGCCGAAGGACACGAGCCTCCGCCTCGAATTGGCCCGCTTCTACTTCGGCACAAATCGGCGTGATGACCTCCTCGCTCTGATGAAAGACATGAAGGCCCATCTCAAGGAGTTCCCGAATGCCTATCTGCAGGCGGGCGATTTCTTCATTCGTGTCAATCAGTTCGACGAAGCCATTAAGCAGTACGAAGAGGGCATTCAGAAAGACCCCCAGAAAAAGACAACCTACCTGAAGCATGAGATCGAGGCCTACGTTCGGCAGAACAAGCTCGACCTCGCTCAGGCGAAGAACGCAGAGATTCTCCGCATCGATCCAAAGGATCCCGAAGCTAAGGGTCTGAAGGCGACGTTCATGCTCGACAAGGGGCAGGTAACGGAGGCCATGGCAGATCTCCAGTCCGTCGTCACGGCAAGGCCCGGCAACTTCGTCGCTCGTTTCAATCTCGGCCGGGCTCACATGGCCCGCGGGGAACTCGATCAGGCCCGTCAGGAATTTGACAAAGCACTGGAACTGCGGCCCGACTACATGCCCGCTCGTTTCGCGCAGACACAGGTCGCTCTGCTGCGCGCCGACAACGACGGCGCGATTCGTTACGCCGACGAGATACTTCGCGTGTCGCCGGGTAATGTTCAGGGTCGCGTGATGAAGGCCGCGGCTCTGCAGCGCCAGCAGAAGTTCGCCGAGGCGCGCGGTCTACTCCAGCCCATCATCGACAAAGACCCCACGCAGGTAGAGGCGCTGCTGGAGTTGGGCGTTCTGAACCTGAACGAGAAGAAAAACCAAGAAGCAATCGTGATGTTTCAAAAGGCCTACACTGCGGCCCCGACGAATATCCGAGGTCTGCTTGGCCAGTCCAAAGCCCTGCTTCTCGATGGACAGATAGAAAAGTCGGTCGGGCTCATTCAGGGCGAGTCGCAGAAGTTCCCGGAGCGCGCGGACCTTAAATCCGAACTTGGCAACGCTCAACTGGCGGCAGGCCAGTTCGATTCAGCCATCGGAACCTTCCAAAACCTGATGTCCAAAACGAAAAACCCGAAGCAGCAGGCCGACGTCTGGGCCAGAATCGCGCAGGGGTATCGCTACAAGGGCGACATGCAGCACGCAGTCGAGGCCCTTGAAAAAGCGCATCAGGCCTCGCCCGACAATGGTTCCATTGACACGAATCTTGCGATGCTCTACGAAGAGATGGGCAAGCCTGACCTCGGTCGCAAGTACTACGAGGCCGCTCTTCGCGTCGACGGCACCAACGCCTACGCGCTGAACAACCTCGCCTATCTGATCGCGGAGTCGAACGGCGATCTGAATGAGGCTTTGACTTACGCTCAGCGCGCAAAACAGAAGCTGCCGAACTTCTCGGAAATCACCGACACCATCGGCTGGATCTACCTGAAGAAGAACCTGCCGGACTCCGCCATAGACAATTTCAAGGCGCTCGTCATTCAGTCCCCTGAAAACCCGGTGTTCCATTTCCACTATGCGATGGCACTGAACCAGAAGGGTGATCGTGAAGGCGCGAAGAAGGAGTGCAATGCCGCACTCCTCAATCGTCCTTCCAAATCGCAGGAAGCCGACATCCGCAAACTGCTGTCCAGGCTGGGCTGATTCGAACACTGGACCCCGGCGAGGCTGCGCTAACTTAAAGGCGGTGCTTCCTCTCGGCGTTCTCGATCAGTCTCCCATTCCCGAAGGTTCGTCCGTCGGGGATGCCTTAAGAAACTCCATCCACCTGGCGCGCATGGCCGAGCAATTCGGGTATGCGCGCTACTGGCTTGCAGAACACCATGGCGCCGCGTCGCTCGCCTGTGCCAGCCCGGAAGTCATGATCGGGCCCGTCGCGGCCGCAACCAGCCACATCCGCGTGGGCAGTGGCGGCGTCATGCTGCCGCACTACAGCCCCCTCAAAGTGGCCGAGTCATTCAGCATGCTGGACGGGCTTTTCCCAAACAGAATCGACCTCGGTCTGGGGCGCGCGGCAGGCACAAGCCCCCGGATTGCCCTGCAGCTTCAGCGTGATCGCAGATACTCCCTCCCGGACGACTTTCCGGAGCAGATGGACGAACTCGCCGAACTGCTCCGTGCCCGATCCGCCCACCCGGAGATGTGGCTGCTGGGGTCATCGGAACAAAGCGCAATCTGGGCCGCCGAACGCGGGATGCCCTACGCTTTCGCCGACTTCATCAACCCTGAAGGTGCGGCGTACGCGGCTTGGTACCGCCGGAACTTCGTGAGTCGGAACGGCAACTCGCCCCACGTGATCGTCGCCCTTTCCGTCATTTGCGCGGATACCGACTCCGAAGCATTGCGCCTCTCACTCAGCCAAAGAATGTCGCTGCTCATGCTCTTCCGGGGCCGCACCATCCCCATCCCGCCCGTCGAACGCGCCGAAGCGTTCCTGAAATCCGAAGGCATGCCTCCCGAACTGCTCCCGGTCGGGCGACGTCTCATCAACGGCTCCCCGGATACGGTCAGGCAGGCAATTACCGCTGTTTCCACCAGCTACGGTGCCGACGAAGTCATGATCGTCACAAACACGTTCGATCACACCGCCCGAGTGCACTCCTTCGAACTCATCGCGCAGGCTTTTGCCGCTACAATCCAGGTTGGTTGAGCCGAAAACCCCGCCCTCCGCCACTCGGTATTTCGTCGCCGCGGTGCTGGTGAGCCTGCTTCTCCTGACGTACTCGAACCACTTCAACAACGCGTTTCACTTCGACGACAGCCACGCCGTTCTCGAAAACCCGTGGATCCGAGACCTGCGCAACATACCTCGCTTTTTCACTGACGGCTCTACCTTCAGCGCGCTGCCCGCCAATCGCTCCTACCGCCCAATCGTGACGACGACGCTCGCGGTCGACTACTGGCTGGCCCACGGACTCAACCCTTTCTGGTTCCACCTCACAACCTTCATCTGGTTCGCCGTTTTGTGCGGCTCCGTTTTCGTCCTCTATCGCGGCGTTGCGAACCGCACCCGGCCCACCCAGTCAGGCTGGTGGGCGGCCCTCGTTGCGGCGGCCCTCTACGCACTCCATCCGGTAGAGGCCGAAACCGTCAACTACGTCGTCCAGAGGGGTGATCTCTTCGCCACCCTCGGCGTGGTCGCCGGGCTCGTGATCTACGCTCAGTTTCCTCGTTTGCGACGCTGGGGAGTCTATCTGCTCCCCGTCATCCTGGGCGTCCTCTCGAAGCCCTCGGCAGCCGTCTTCCCCGCGCTGCTCCTGCTCTGGATTTGGCTCTTCGAACCTGTCCGCTTCCGAACCGTGCTCTTGCGATCGCTCCCGGCTTTCCTCGTCACGGGTGCCGCCGCGCTCTTCACCATTCGCATGGACCCGCCCAGCTTCGTCGCGGGTGCGGTCTCCACCGCCGCCTATCGGTTCTCACAACCAGCCGTGCTGATGCACTACTTCCGCCGTTTCTTCCTGCCCACCGACCTCACTGCCGACACCGACCACTTTCCCTTCACCTCGCCCTGGCAGCTCGAACCCCTCGCCGGCTTCCTCTTCCTCGCCACGCTGTTGGCCCTGATCTTGTGGAGCGCCAAAAAGCCAGCCCAGCGGCCTATAGCGTTCGGGCTGGGCTGGTTCCTCATTGCGTCCGCGCCGACCTCCCTTGTAGCGCTCGCCGAACTGGAGAATGATCACCGCATGTTCCTCCCCTTCGTGGGCCTCGCCCTTAGTGTGATTTGGACCGGCCTGCTGATCGTCGACCGGTGGCGCGTCCCGCAGCCCGTCGTGGCTGGTGTCTGCGCGACGGCGCTCGCCATGGCTGCCTTCGTTGCGCACGAACGAAATCGCGTCTGGCACACCGAAGAGTCCC
>JAOAPO010000190.1 GCA_025462945.1 Bryobacterales bacterium | reverse complement strand
GCAAGAGGTTCTCACTGAAGGCCGGCCCGACGATCTGGAGCGCCACGGGCATCCCGTCCTGGAAGCCGCACGGAATGGAGAGCGCCGGCAGGCCCGCGAGGTTCCCTGCCTGAATCAACCCGGACAGCGGTGCAGGACCGCTCGGCTGATTCGCTGCGGGGGCGTCCAGCGGGTCAGAGATCCTGGGCGCGATTGTGGTGAACGTCGGTGCGATCAGGACGTCGACCTTGCTGAAGAGTTCACGGAAGCCCGCCTTCAGGAGCGAGCGCATGCGCATGGCTTTCAGGTAGTCCTTCGCCGGGATCTGCAGGCCTGCTTTCATACGGGCGATCTGCCGCTGGTCCTGCAGCTGGTCGATCTTGCCGCTGGTAATCAGCGGCTCGAAGATGGACGCCGCTTCGCAGGAGATGATGGTTGAGATCATCGGCCCAAACGGGAACTCGGGCAGTTTGCCTTCGGCGGTCTGCAGGCCAGCCTCGCGCAGAACTGCGAAAGCTGTATCGGCCCAGCCGAGACCTCCGGAGGCCATCACCGCTTTGATTTCGGAGATCTTGCGCACGTACTGCGGGGTGTAGTAGAAGCTCTTTCCAGCGGAGCCTGGATCCTTTTCGTCGCCGCCCGCGATCACCTGTAAGACATGGCCGCAATCCTCCGCGCTGCGGCACAAGGCACCGACTTTGTCGAGAGTCCAGGACAGGGCCATGGCTCCATGGCGACTCACCAGTCCATAGGTGGGCCGAAGACCGGTGACGCCACAGTAGGCAGCGGGATTGATGATGGAGCCGGAGGTCTCTGAGCCCAGCGCGAAGGGTACGAGGCCTGCCGCGACCGCTGCGCCCGAACCGCTGGAGGAACCGCCAGCCCAGCGTGTCAGGTCCCAGGGATTCTTGCAGGGTCCGAAGAGGGAGGCTTCGGCTGTCCGGTAGGTGGGTCCGCCGGCCAGTTCGATCATGGCGAGCTTGCCGACCAGCGGGGCACCGACGTTGTCCAGCTTTTTGAGGACGGTGGCCGTCTCGTCGAGAACCTGGGTTTCGTAAGGCTTCGCGCCCCAGGTGGTGCGCTGCCCCGCGACCGAGAGAAGGTCTTTCGCGCCGAAAGGAATGCCGTGCAGCGGCCCCCGGTGACGGTCCCGTTTCAGGTCAGCGTCGACGTTCTTCGCGCGCTTCACAGCTGTCGAGGTGAGCGGAAGAGCCAGTGCGTTGTAGCGAGGTCCCAGCTTCACCAGGCGCTCGCCGAACGCTTTGGTCAGTTCGACGGCCGAAAACTCCTTCTTGCGGAGCCGCTCATTCAGTTCAGTAATGGGCGCGAAAAATACATCGTCGGTCATGGCTTGAACTGAAACGCCGGTTCAGTGGCCATGGGGATCTCGAACTTCGCTAAGGTTTCGGCATTGCGCTGCCAGGCGTCGCGCGCCTGCTGAGTTGCGTCTCCGGCCGGAGGCGCGGGTTGCGCACTGACCTTTGGAGCCAGCGCCGCGACCGCCGCCCCCAACGTAAGTTCACGTCTTGAAAATTTCACCGTTGCTCCCCGATAGCCGCGACTGTCGCCTAAAGCTTCTGTTCGGAGTGACGCACGTGCAGCGCATCCAGCGCCGCCGTCTCCATGGCACTCCGCGGTGCCGTCTCCCCGGTCCAGAGCTCAAACTGTTTCACAGCCTGCTCAATGAACATTTTGACACCAGGGATCACCTTCTTACCCTGCTCCTTCGCGTTGCGGATGAGCAGCGTCTCTAAAGGGTTGTAGACCATGTCGAAAACAACCTCGGCCGGGATCTTCCCGGGGAAAGAGCACTCGTCCTGATGGGGCCACATGCCGACGGGCGTTGCGTTGATGAGCACGTCGAAGTGGCCCGCGACTGCCAGTTCGTGCGAAATCGCCTCAGCCCCGACGGCGCGAGCGAGCGCCCGGACCCGGTCGGCGTTGCGGCCCGTGATAGAGACCTTCATACCGGCGTCCAGGAGCGCACAAGCGGCGCCGCGCGCGGCACCACCGTTACCAAGGATGAGTGCGGTGGATTTCGGCAACTTGATCAGCTTCGCGAGCGGACCGGAGACGGCATCGGCGTCCGTGTTGTAGCCGCGCCACCGTCCGGCCTTGCGAACCACTGTGTTGACAGCGCCGATCCGCTTGGCGAGAGGGTCAACGTGGTCCAGGTAACGGAGGATACGGCGCTTGTGCGGAATGGTGACGCTGAACCCGGAAAGGGGCAGTTCCTCGGCGAACTGGAAGAAGTCGCGAAGCTGGTTCTGGTTCACAAGCAGGGGGACGTAAACGGCATCCATGCGCCGCGACTGGAATGCCCGGTTGTGGACGTGGGGGGAGATCGAGTGGCGCACGGGGTCAGCAATGACGCCGAAGATCTTCGCCGCTTTGGTGAACTTATCGATGCGGTAGAGGGTCCGCATCTGGCGGGCGTTGACCTGGCCGGGAGCGGTTCCCTGAACGTGAGCGGGCGCGGCGTAGGAAAAAACGGAGCCAAATGCGGTGGAAAGGACACGCGAAGGGAAGCCCGTTTCGCCCATCGCGAGGGTGACGAGCGGGATTTTCGGGCTCAGGCGGGCGGCGGCGAGGATCCGGCCGGTGTCGCTGGGTTTGCGGGCCGTGCTGACGACCTTATAAACGTCGGCCGGCACTTTGCGCATCCGCCGGATCACGGGATCGAGGGGCGGTGTGGTTTCGAAATGGTGCCAGGAGACGATCAGGTGGGCGCGAGTGCGAAGTTCGGCGCAGCGTTCGGGCACCACTTCGGCGGTTTCGATCTCGACGTCGATGGCGCGGGCACCCTGCTCGATGGCGGCGGAGAGGACGCGAAGCTGTTCATCGATACTGCCGTTGAACTTGCCGTGATTCTGGTGGCGGCGGCAGGTGGCGAGGACGGCGCAGGAGGGGTAGGTCTTCAGGAACTGACCCATGGCGTCGACGCCCTTCATCGGCTCGGGCAGGTAATCGAAGCGGAATTCGAGGAAGTTCTCGCCCGCCTCCACTTCGCGGGTAGCTTGCTCCAGCAATCGCGGAATGTCCGGAAGGCCTAGTGCGATACATATTCGGGGTAGGGGACGTCTCTGCGGTGCCTGGCTCACAACGCCGTGAGGATATCAAACCCCCACCGATGAATCGCTTACAAGGCTCAGGGGGTCCACAGAAGGGGCTTGCTTTTCTCCTTTTGTTCGCCTACCATAAGCCCTGAAGGGGACGGACAGACAGATGGCTCTAACGAAGAGGCAAAAAGAAGTTCTGGAGTTTATCGCCGACTATCAGGTGGAAAACGACGGTGTTTGCCCGAGCTATGAAGAGATCGCGCGAGGCCTGAACCTGGCTTCGATTGCGACGGTCTACAAGCACATATCCGCCCTGCAGGTCCGGAATTACCTCACCCGCCGGGACAACCAGAGCCGGTCGCTGGAAATCTCGCCGCGCTTTCTGCAGGAACAGCGCCGGAACAAGATGAAGCAGTCGCTGGAAATTCCGGTGCTGGGCACGATCGCAGCCGGTCAGCCTGTGCAGCCTTATGAAGACAAGTCAATGTTGAGTTTTTCCGACTACGTGGGGCACAAGGACACGTTCGCGCTCCGCGTTCGCGGCAGTTCCATGATCGAGGACCACATCTGCGAGGGCGACATGATCCTGGTGGAGAAGGCGACCGACGCGCGGGATGGCGAAATTGTGGTGGCGCTGGTAGGAGGCGATGAGGCGACGCTCAAACGCTTTTATCGGGAACCGGGCAACATCGTGCGGTTACAGCCAGCGAACGCCAGCATGAGTCCGATTCGAGTGCCCGCCCAGGACGTTGAAGTCCAGGGCAGGCTGCTCGCAGTTCTTCGGAAATACTAAGTGACGGGATTACGCAGCGTTGCGCGAGTGATACTCGGCTTCCGCGCGGCACCAGTCTTCAATGGCGTTGCCACCCTGGTATCCACGGGCTGCCCAATATCCGAAAGCAATCTTCGCGACTGCTTCGTGAACGTTTTCCTGGGGGGCTTCAACTACGGATTCAGCGAGGACTGCGACGGGAGTTTCGAAAACAAGCGCTTCGGCGGAAACAGCGGACTTTTTGTGGCGTACGCTGGTAGTACGAGTGGCCGAGGGCCGTACCGCGCGCGGTGTCTGCACCGCACTCACAGCCTTATCGGCGGCAGGTTTTTTGGTCATGAGCAAGTATATCATAAAACTTGTTAATGCGCCAATTCAGGCCCGTTATGTTTGTAACCAGCCCCACACTTTCGATGGTTTTCACAGCACTGGGAGTACTTGCTGTGGCGTGTGAGTTCCTTCGCCCTGGGTCCGTTGTACCCGGGGTCGTCGGAAGTCTTCTGCTGGTGTTTGCTGCCCATTCGCTTTATGTGAACCCGCCCGACTGGAGCCTGGCGTGGCCGTGGGCGCTGGGGTTGTTGTTGCCGGTAGCGCTCGTGCTCGCGTTTCTGTTCGTCACAGCGCTGCGCGCGCGTCGAAACAAGCGACTCACGATATCCTGATCAATGCGGGTTTAATCATGAAGCAAGACGACGAGAAAGAACTGGTACTCGGGAACAAGCAGCTGCTCAGCCTGTTCTTTGTGGCTGCAGTGCTGTGCGGAATCTGCTTCGCGCTTGGGTACATGATGGGCCGAAATGCTACGAAAGCGCTGCCGGGTGCGGAACCGGCGTTGACTGGAACGGTAGATGGCCGTCGTCCTCAGCCAGAGCTCACACCCGATGTTTCGTCCAGCGAGACCTCGACGCCCGTCACCGAGACAAGGCCGGCACAGGACACGCCGATCAGTTCTGCCGCTGCCCTTCCTTCACCACCTGCCTCAGTCGATGCCAAGCCGTCAGAAGCCAGGCCGAGCGAACCCAGGTCCACTCCACTTGAGCCAAAGCCCTACGACCCGAAGGTCCGTAAGGCTGAGCCCGATCCTCTGCCGGCAGCTTCGCCGGAAACAGGCGCCTCTTATCTGCAGGTCGCGGCCGTTCCCCGCCCCAATGCGGAGGATATGGTGAAGACCCTCCGCGAACAGCACTTTCCGGTCATCATGGCCATCAGCCCCAAGCCAGGCTTCTATCGCGTACTGGTTGGACCGTACCGCGAAACCGTTAAGTTGTCTGACGCGAAAACCAAACTGAAGGCCCTGGGCTTCAACGGCGCTTTCGTACAAAAGCAGTGACCCCGGAGCTGGTCCAGATAACGCCTTCGCGCCCGAGACTGCCGGAGTGGGCGCGCCGTCCCCGGACGCACTTCGAGTCGCTGAACAAGCTAAAAGCAGACCTGCGGACGCTGAACCTGCACACCGTCTGCGAATCGGCTCGCTGCCCGAACATTCACGAGTGCTTCCACCGGGGTGCCGCTACCTTCATGATCCTCGGCAACCTGTGTACGCGCGGCTGTGGTTTCTGTTCGGTGCCGAAAGGCAATCCCCGCAAGCACGACATGCGTCTCGATCCGTCCGAACCGGCGAATGTGGCGCGGATGGCCGCAACCATGAACCTTCGCTACATCGTCATTACCAGTGTGAACCGCGATGATCTGGCGGACGGCGGCTCAACGCACTTCGCTGAGACTGTGCGGGAGGTCCGTCAGGCCCTGCCCGATGCGCGCCTTGAAGTGCTGACGCCCGATTTCGACGGGAACCTGGAAGCGGTGGCGCGAGTTCTCGATGCTGGCCCGCATGTGTTCAACCACAATATGGAGACGGTGCCGCGGCTTTACCGCAAGGTTCGGCCGCAGGCGAACTATCAGCAGTCTCTGAGCGTTCTGCGCTTCGCGAGGGAGCATCGGCCGGAGGTGATGACGAAGTCGGGTTTCATGGCCGGGCTGGGTGAAACGCGGGAGGAAGTGGAGCAGCTTCTGCGGGACCTTCGAGAGCAGGATACGGATGTCGCGACGATTGGCCAGTACCTGCAGCCGACGCGGCGCAACCTGCCGGTGCACGAGTATGTGAGCCCCGAGCGCTTCGACGAGTACCGCGACTTCGGGCTGGCGGCCGGTTTCAAGATGGTGTTCAGCGGCCCGCTCGTCCGCAGCTCCTATATGGCCGATGTGGTGAATGAACAGGCTTCTCACGCCTAAATCCGCATGAACTGGCTGCTCTCAGTACTCTCAGCGGTGCTCCTGCTGCTTCTCTTCCCCCGCCCTGTTCTGCCGAACATCTCGCTGGCAATCCTGGCGCCGATCGCACTGACGCCGCTGATTGTGGCCTGCGCGCGCGAAAACCGCTGGAGGGTTCGCTTCCTGCTCGGCTATGCGACGGGCGTTCTCTACTGGTTTGGACTTTGTACCTGGATACAGGGCACGATGGCGCAATATGCGGGCGTCGGACCGATCACGGCCTGGTTGCTTTTCGTGTTGTTCAGCCTTGCCAAAGGTGTGCAGACGGGCATCTTCGCCCTGATTGCAGGAAGGGTGATGAAGCGCTGGTGCGCTCCACCCGTCGTAGCCGCGATTTGGGTCGCGCTCGAGTGGACTCACGCGTACACGGGCTTCGAATGGCTGAACCTCGGAAATGCCGGCAGCGACCTCTCCATGCTGCTGCGTCTCGCCCCAGTCACGGGCGTGTGGGGCATCTCGTTCGCGTTCGCGCTCATGTCGGGAGTGATCGCCCATCTTTTCCTGCGCCGCAGAGGTGCCAGCGTGTGGTTGCTTGCTTTCCTCGGACTCTACCTGCTGCCTGATATACCCGGACCGGTGCGAGGCGATGCGAACGCAGTGCTGGTGCAGCCCAACATCGACGGCGACGTCATTTGGACCCCTGAGCTCCTCGAAACAGTGGAGTCGCAGTTGCGGACCTTCTCGGCCTCCCCGGTGACGCGCGCCAGCGGCGCGGACCTGATCGTATGGCCAGAGATGCCTGTTCCCTTCTATGAGACCGATGCCGCGTTCCGCGCGTTCCTGGCCTCGGTCTCTGAGCAAGCGAAGGCTCCGATCCTCACAGGAGTCGTGGGACGCACCACCAAAGGTGCGCCTCTGAACTCGGGGTTGCTGACCGGCCTGAACGGCGCGACCATCAGCCGTTATGACAAGACCCACCTGGTGCCCTTTGGGGAGTTTGTGCCCTGGCCGTTCGGCGGCTTGACGGAGAAGATCTCCAGCGAAGCGGGCGATTATGCGCCGGGTTCCGGAGTTGTTGTGTCGAAGCTGGGCACGCATCGGATCGGCACGTTTATCTGCTACGAATCGGTGTTCCCGTCGTATATCCGGCAGTTTCCGGCCGCAGGGGCCGAGGTGCTCTTCAACATCTCGAACGACGGGTGGTTCGGCACCAGCCCGGCGCGGTACCAGCATTTGCGGATCGTCAGGATGCGTGCGGCGGAGGTCCAGCGGTGGATTTTGCGGGGTACGAACAACGGTGTGACGGCGGCCATCGACCCTGCTGGCCGAATCGTGCGGTCTCTGCCGGAGTACCGGCAAGCGGCGGTGCGGCTTTCCTACGCCTATCGCACAAACCTCACGTTCTACACACGCTTCGGAGACTGGTTCGTCGGCTTCTGCTGGGCCTTGGGCTTGATCATGTCGATTTGGACCAGTCCGCCCTGGGGCGCCTGGGGCTCGTCATCGTCGCTCTCTTGCCCATCGCCTTCTTCGGGCGCGACGATCGAATAGATCATATCCAGCTTGTCGTGCAGGATGCTGTTCATTTCTTCCAGTTCCTGGATACGCTCCAGGAGTTCTTCTTCGCGGGTCATTACTTTATTGTTGCGCGAACGTAGTCGAAGCCGGCGTTCATCAGAATGACCCCGAAGGCCATGCCGTTCGGATCCTTCCATGGCTTCTCAACGTTCAGGTCAACGTAAGTATAGGTACCGCCTGGGCTGATGGCAGAAGCGGGCACCGGGAAGCGGATCTCGTTGCTGCCGTCTTTAGTGAGTGGCAGGGTGCCGATCTCGTGGCCGTTGACGAGGATCACAAGCCTGCTTTGGCCCGTCCTGGTGACAAAATCGGGTACCCAGAATTTGGCGTGGAAGTCAGTCAGCTCAGGGTGCACGTCGAATTTATAACGGCTCTTCGGCTCGGTCCAGCGGGAGGGATCGGGGTTGTCGCCGTCCATCAGGCCGGAGACAACATAAGCGCCGTGGTCCTTGCGTCCCATGTCGATCTCACGGCCGACAGTGTAGTCCGCCAGAATGTTCAGCCGCATCGATTCCGCGATATTCCTGCGATCCAGTTCCTGATATTTGCCACCGGAGAGAGTGAAGACGTGGTTGTAGTCTTCCAGCTTGTTACGGTCCGAGGGACCCTGGTCTGCTGGTGCCTGCAGGCGATGAACGGTGAGCGTCTGGTCGTTGTAAAGCAGCTGCAGGTTGAAGGCGAGGTCCCAGCCGCTCTGGGGGAAATCGTCGGTGATGAACAGGAGGCGCGCACCTTTCGACATCTTCGGGAACTCACGCTGGAACTGTTCCGACAGGCGCTTTTCGGGGATGATGTTGGGGTCGAACGGTGCGGGCCAGTTCGCGACGAAGAACCAGAGCGCGAGGCCTGTCGCCAGCGCTGCCGTTGCGGGACGGATGCGGGGAAGCGCTGCTGTCGAGGCGATGAACGCGCCCGCCAGCCAGAGGCCAAGGCCGACTTCGGGCACGTAGAGAACGTAGCCGGGCCGAAGAGAAATCAGCGCCACCGGCGTGAGAGTGACTAAGAAGTACCCGAGACCGAACAGCATCGTTCGGCTGCGCAGCGCGTATCCGGCGGCCGCCATGACGAGGAGAACCACACCAGCCGGCAGACGTGAGAAGGACAGATGATTGCCAGAGAGAATGCCGAAGTACTGCCCCATACGTTCGAGCCAGAGGGACAGGCTGGGCTTCGCATGATAGGCGGCCGTCATCGCGATCTCTGGCGTGTGGTTCACGCGCCGAATGTCGATCAGGACGATGATCGCGAGCAGCAGGAACAGGGGGCCGCGAGCACGCAGCCAGGGCATAACGGCCCGGTGCCCGGGGTAGCAAAAGATCAGTTCGTACAGCCCCAACAGGACCGGCAGCGCGACGCCGCTTTCCTTCGATGCCATGGAGAGAATGCAGAGCAACACCAGCAGAGCCTGACGTGCCGGAGTGAGGCCGCGGTCGCTGCCTCGCCAGCGCACGTAGCAGGTCATGCCCAGCACCGTGAACAGAAACCAAAGGTGGTCGTAGATGGTTCCCGCGCTGATGTAGAGGTCAGAGAAGGTCGGGTGGACCAGCGTGAAGGCCAGAGCCACGAAGGATGCCGTCGTCACACCGGTGATTGCTTTGAAGAGGCGATAGGCCAGCACCACGTTCCCTGCGAGGATCAGCCAGGATATCAGGTTCAGCGGGAAGGGATTGAAGCCGAGGAACTCATACAGAACTCTATAGACGGACCCGCCGAGCGGTCTGTAGACGGGGATCCAGAACATGATGACGGCTTTGCCCAGACGCCATGGATTCAGCGTAGTGGCGAAGTGCATGTTCATCATGTCGTCGCCTGAATAGTGCATGGTCAGGCCTCGCCACGTGAACCAGGTGAACACCGCGAGAAAGACTGCAAGAACCCACCGCTCCGTCCTGCTGAAGGTCAAGAAGCGGTGCCCCAGCCGCCGGCGCCCGGTGACTCGATTCGCAGTACGTCTCCGCGCCGAATCTCGAAACGTGTTTTCGCCGGGAGGGTTCGTTCTTCACCGGTGGCACCGTCGATGAGCGTGTTCTTGCCAGTGGCGCCGTCGCCGCCGCCTGCGAGCCCCCAGGGTCCTCGCGCACGCCGGTCTGACAGAAGCGTCACTTCTGCCGATTCCAGAAATCGAAGTTCGCGACGGATGCCATCGCCGCCAGCGTGAATACCCTTGCCGCCGGACCCGGGTCTTGTGGTGTAGGCCTCCACACGCAACGGGTACGCGTGCTCGAAGGCTTCCACCGGAGTGTTCCAGCTGTTCGTCATGTGCGTATGGGTAGCGGACCGACCGGGGCCCTGCGCCGATGCGCCCATTCCCCCGGCAATGGTTTCGTACCAGGCGAACGCCTTGCAGCGTGCGGAATCCCAGCCGCCGAAGCTGAGATTGTTCATGGTGCCGGAACTGGCGGCAGGAATGCGGTCGGGGAGTGCCTTGGCCAGCGCACCCAGAATCGTGTCGGTGATGCGCTGTGACGTTTCCACGTTGCCTGCGGCCATGGCAGCAGGCAGGCCCGCGTTGACCACACTGCGATCGGGCGCAATCACTTTCACGGGCCGAAGCAGGCCCGCGTTGTAGGGCACGTTCGTTTCGATCAGGCAACGGAAGCAGTACATGGCAGCGGCGATGGCTATGGCGTAGTTCGCGTTCACCGAACCGGCGACCTGCGGGCTTGAGCCAGTGAAGTCCACTTCAGCGGAATCGCCCAGGATGCGCAGGGCCACCGCGATCTTCACGGGGTCATCGGTGATCCCGTCGCTGTCGAGGAAGTCCTCGAAGCAATACGTGCCTTTCGGGATCGCGGACAGCATAGCGCGCGTCATGCGCTCGGTGTAGTCGAGGAGAGCAGCAACGCTCCTCCTGATTCGCGGCAGCCCGTAGCGAGCCGCAATCTCCCGCAGCCTCGCCTCGCCGCGCCGGCCCGCCATCACCTGCGCCAGCAGATCGCCCTCACGCTCCACCGGGGTCCGCACGTTGGCCAGGATCAACTCCAGCACGTCCTTCCGCATCTTGCCGCCCCGTATCAGCATGAGGGGAGGGATGCGCAGACCTTCCTGATAAATCTCTCGCGCCAGTGGCATCGACCCCGGGCTCATGCCGCCAACATCGGCATGGTGGGCACGGCTGGCCACGTAGAACGCGGGCTTCTTACTTGTCCCGATGAAGACGCCAGAGACCGCGGTGATATCCGGAAGGTGCGTTCCGCCGCGAAAAGGATCGTTGAGGATGACGACATCGCCAGGCCCGAAAGTGAACGCGTCCAGCGCATGGCGGACGGAGAGAGGCATGGCCCCGAGATGCACGGGCATGTGATCGCCCATCGCGATGGTCTGGCCCTCGGAGTCGTAAACCGCGCACGAATAATCGCGGCGTTCTTTGATGTTGGCGCTGAACGCAGTCCGGCGCAGCACCGTACCCATCTCTTCGGCGATGGAAACGAAGAGGTTCCGGAAGATCTCGAGATCGACTGAGCCAGCCTTACTGCGCGTGCGGGAGAGCAATCAGTTCTTCTTGCCCTTTGCGGGGGGCCCGGGTTTGCTCTTGTCTGGCTTAGCGGCTTTGGGGATGGCAGGACCGCCGATCTGCAGTTCCTTGACGTAATCCTTGCCTGCCGCATCGTCGGCCGTCGTGTCGACGTTGGTAACCGGCTCGTCTTTGAACTCTTGCGCCTTCATCTTGCAGGAGGCAATTTCGATGGCGAGTGTCGAGACCGTGTCCCACTTCTCGCCGGTCCGTTTCTGGACCTCGTAGTTTTTGCCTTTGTTGTCCGCACGGAAACGGAAGTTTTCGTTATCGAGGATCGCCGGTGCGCGAGAGATCTTCGGCAGCTGGTCGGAGGTGGACCGAATCATCCAGCTCTCGCCGCCTGTCTCGGACTCATAGGCGACGTAGCGGCCACTCGGTGAGGACTTGCCCGCGTCCAGGATCATCTCACCGTGTTTTGCGGAGTCGAACCAGAACTTCGTGATGGCTCCCGGCCCACCATCCTCGGTGAGGGGGCGATTCCGCCAGGACGCACCGCCGTCCGAAGTCAACAGGAAAAAGGGGTCATGCGGGAAAGGGTACTGCAGCTCGCCCACTGCCCAACCGTGTTCGAGGTCGTAAAACTGCATTTGGCCGAGGCCAGCCATGCGGGTACGTTTGGCGGGCTCTTTCCAGGTCAGGCCGCCATCGTCACTGCCGAGCAGAACGGACGAAAGGGTTCCCGAGGTGGCGTGGATGTTCCCGGCAAGGTAAAGCTTGCGACCGACCGGCGCGATGGACGCGATTTCGAGAAAAATCGAGCATGGTTCCTGCTCGGTGCAGAGCAATCCAACGGACTGAAGTTCTTCCTCGCCACAGTCATAAGCGACTTTGAAAGGCTCATCGGCGGCGAGCGCAACGGCGGCCGCGAGAGCAATCAGTCCGGTCGTTCGCGCGAAGTCCCGCAGCATAAGGCTTTGCTGTAATTTTACACCCGCGACTCTGCACGCCCGGGTGGATTTCGCCGTTTAGGCCGTCGCAGATGCGACTTCCACCATTTCGGCGCTGGCGACGACGCTCGTACAAGGTCGGACGTTCGAAGCAGCCAGTATCAAGCCGAGCCCGGCTTCCAGCTTGATGCTGCAGGGCCTGATCAACAATCGGCAAATCCCACAAAGGCTGTGAATCGGGGTGGGTCGGCCCTCGGGACCGCGTCGATCGGACCCCCCCGGCGAACTAAGGTCGAGGGGGACGAACCGCTGCCCCACCCCAGGCTTTTGGCGCTCGCTTAACCATCCCTGCAACGGTGTTGCCGGAAGGCGACGAGATGGCGGTCCTGCATGATGCGCAGGGAATGTCCTTCGGCATCTGCCGCCCGGCGAAGTAGTTTACTCGGGCCGGCAGATGCCCCGCTTGCTGCGATTGACGAAGTCGGCCAGTTGCTTTGCATCGTCGCCCAGCGCTTCGATTTGCGCCACGGCGTCGTCCAGCTTCAGACCGCGCCGGTAGAGCAGCTGGTAGGCCGTTTTGAGCGCAGCTACGCGCGTGGCCGTGAACCCGGCTCGGCGCAGTCCGACGATGTTCAGACCCACCGGTGCGACGTTGAAGCCCGAGTAGAGGAAGAACGGCGGGACGTCGAGATTGACTCTCGTATTCCCGCCAATCATGGCTAAGCGGCCGATTTTCGAGAACTGATGAACAACCACGCCGCCGGATATGAACGCCTGATCCTCCACTTCGACGTAGCCCGCAATCAGAGCGCAACTGGCGATTACTACGTTGTTGCCGATGGTGCAGTTGTGCGCAATGTGGCCCGAGGTCATGACGTAGTTGTCGTCGCCCAGTGTTGTTAGTGATTCGGGCTGCGTGCCTCGTGAAATGGTGTGATGCTCGCGGATCTTGTTGCCGTTGCCGATGCGCAGATAACTGCGCGCGCCTTTGAAATTCTTGTCGAGGGGGTCAGTGCCGAGCACGGTGCCGGCTGAGATTTCGTTGTTGTCGCCCAGCGTCGTCCAGCGCTTGACGAAGACATACGGTTCGAGCACGCAGCCAACGCCAAGAACGACGTCCTGTTCGACCACGCAGAACTCACCTATGCGCGCGCCGGGACCGATAACCGCGTCCGGGTGGACACGGGCGGTTGGCGCAATGGTGGCGGAGGGGTCGATCACTGACTTATGATATCGGCGACAGTTGAATCGATGCCCAACGAAAGCTTCAAACAGGCGAATCGCGAGCACACCAGTATTCTGGCGGCCGCTGAGAAGCGGTTCCTGATCTGGACGGCTGCTCGGCTTCCGCTCTGGATCAACTCCGACCACCTGACGGGGATCGGCTTTATCGCGCTGGTGGCTGCGGGCGGTTTTTACTTGCT
>JAOAPO010000116.1 GCA_025462945.1 Bryobacterales bacterium | reverse complement strand
CGAAACTTTGCGACTCAAACCCGCTCAGCCCTAAACTCCAGCTACAGCGCATGGGACTTTTACATCCGGCTTGCTTCGACTAAAAATTTCGTTCTTGAAAAAGAACTTTCAGGAAGGTCGTTACCACTTTGGATTGCGTCATTCGACATGCAACCCTCAGCTTGTTACCTTACGCAGAAGACTTCTCTACTAGTACCACAACTTGTCACCGAACCGCAACTTGCCAGCTCAGGGCCAACCGTGTTTCAGAGGTTTCTTGCTGCCTCACCTAAGTTAGCATACGGTTCCCGCAGTAGCAAGTACCGGGAGAAAACTGTCTGCATGGACGGTGTCACTGCTCGGTGCAGCGTAATAGACTGTCCAAATGTATATACGCGAGGTCCGGGTATTCGGGTTACGAGGAAGTACCCCGGAGGGCGGCTGGTCCAATGAACTTCGGCCCGAAGACTGTGTCCATACGCTCGTTGCGGTGCTGACCGACGGCGGTCCTGTCGGTTGGGGCAGCGTGTTCACCAGCGAAGCTCTGGTTCGGGGTGCCCTCGCAGTACTTCGTCCTCTATATAACGGGGAGAATGCTCTCGAGCCCGAGCGGGTCAGCGAGAAGCTCCACCAAAACACGTTCTGGCAAGGCCGCGGTGGGGCGATCACACACGCGATCAGCGGCATCGACATAGCGCTTTGGGACATTCTGGGCAAGGTCACCGGGCAGCCGGTGGGCCGCTTGTTGGGCGGGCGGTACCGGGATCGGGTCCGTCCCTATGCCTCACTGTTGATGCGGAACCCCGAACAGATGGCGGACGAGCTGTCGCCGGTTCGCGAGCAGGGGTTCCGTGCCTTCAAAATCGGCTGGGGCCCGTTTGGAAAGTCCGGGTACGCGGTCGACGAGGCGATCGTGCGAGCGGCGCGGGATGCGATCGGTCCTGATTCGATGCTGATGGTGGATGCGGGTGCCAGCGATGCTTTCTGGCCGCAGGGCTACAAGTGGGCCTTGCGGACGGCCGAGATGCTGGCCGATTACGACGTCGCCTGGATTGAAGAGCCGCTGCAGCCGGATGCCATGGAGGATTTCGTGGCTTTGCGCCGTGCAGCGCGAGTACCCATCGCCGGCGGTGAGGTGCTGACTCGGCGACAGAGTTTCCAGCCCTGGTTGGAGGCCGGTGCCTTCGACATTGTCCAGCCGGACGTGACGAAGTGCGGCGGCCTCAGCGAGGAGCGCCGGATTGGGTGGATGGCTCGGGAGCATGGTATCCGGTTTATCCCGCATGGCTGGAACACCGCGGTCGGGCTGGCTTCGGATCTGCAGATCGCCTCGGCGTTTGTGGACACGGATCTGGTGGAGTATTTGACGGGGTCCCCGTTCATCGACGAAATTGCAGCGGGCGGGTGGGCGTTAGACGAACAGGGGATGCTGGTCATCCCGGAGCGACCGGGCCTTGGCATCGAGATCGATCTCGATGCGCTGGCGAAGTATTCAGGTACTGGTGTAGACAAGTCGTTGGCAGGATAATAGCCGAGAGGAGATTCCGATGAAAAGATTCTTAGTGATGGGCGGGATGGCAGTGGGTGCTTTGGCTGCGGCTGATGCCGTTCCGCCGGTGACGTTTGTAGGCCATGAGAAGGTGGCGGAGGCTCTCGCAAAGGGCGGACCCATCGCGAGCGGCTCCGATCTAAGTGTCTCGGGGAGTCATCGCACCGGCCCTGGGCAGGTGGAAGTTCACGATAAACAGACGGACATCATGTACTTCCTGGATGGCACGGCGACACTCGTCACTGGCGGAACCATGGTCGGCGGAAAACAGTCGGGGCCGGGTCAGTGGCTGGGAACCTCCGTTACGGGCGGCGAGACGCGCAAGGTCGTGAAAGGCGATGTGATCGTGGTTCCCGCGGGAACTCCGCACTGGTTCAAGGAAGTCCCCGGGCCGGTCAGCTATTACGTTGTCAAGGTTTTGAAACCGTAGGTTTGCACCGGACGATCGTGGTGTCGTTCAGCGGAGCGGGACCGCGTTCTTCTTGATGTATTCCTCCAGCCGTGTCGGGGCTTCAATCGCGTTGGCATTGGGGCCCACATAGTGGAACGCTTCGGCGTACTGCACCCCGTACTTCTGGCCTAAGATACGGTTCGGTTCGAGGACGAATTCCCGGATGTAGTTGCGATCGGCACTGCGATCGTCCTCTCCAAGGATCGGCAGCTTCTTGCCTTCCTTGGCGAGCTGGGCCCGAAGCTTCGAACCGTGGTGTCCGCCGGGACCTTTGGCGATATTAACGAGGTTCGCGTCAATCTTCTTCTCCACGGTTGACGTGATGTCGACGACTCGCGTGATCTCGGGGCGGCGCGCGTAGTAGTACTTGTCGCGAACGGCATGGGCTTCGAAGCCCGCAGCGATCTGTTCCGGATAATCGTGAACGCGTCCGGCCATCCACGAAGCCGCTTCAACGCAATGGCCGAGGACGTAGTGGTCAGGATTCTCTTCGTCGTGCCCCCACGGGTCATAGCAGAACACCGTATCGACCTTGAGAAAGCGAAACAGGAAAATAAGGCGGCAGATAAGTTCGTTGCGAGAGACGTCGCTCATCCGGTGATTGCCGTATTGGAGCGCGAAGTGTTTCTTCAGCCCGAGCACTGAGGTCTGCTCGTCCACCTCGCGTTCGTTGCGAAGGACGTTCTCCCCAACCGTCCCGGGCTCGCCGACATCGTCGCCCATATCGTCATTGGTGGCACGGATCATGTAGCCGGTGTAGCCTTCGGCGATGAGCTTGGCGACGGTTCCGGCGCAAAGGATAGCGATGTCGTCGGAGTGGGGCTGAATCGCGGCCAGAACCTTGCCGGCATGAGGTGCTCCGGCGCGCTCGATGTACGGCGGCGTGGTGATCCACTGGGCTCCCAGGCGTGAGGTTGCGGTCAAGGCAGTGACGCCGGAGAGCATGCGGGTCAGGAAGTCGCGTCTGGGGGGTTGCATGACCGCCGAGTATATCGAAGTTGGGCGCGGGACCGATGAGTGGCATCGGCCCCGCTCCGCTTACCGTAGTGGCTTACGCAGGCTGAGTGGCCGGGGCCGTACCCTGGCAGCCGCAGTCGCAGGTGCTTTCGGCGCATGGGCAGACGTTTTCCGGGCAGGAGCAGTTGCAGGTGGTGCAGTTGTCGTTGTTCATGATCGTTTCCTCGTTTGTATCGTTTTCGGCGCTCTCAATCTGCGCCTTCAATGATGCTGACGTGCGGCTCTCGAAAACCTTACAGTTGAAAGATGAGTCTTTCCGCAGACGCTGTTTCGCAGCTGGTCAGTGCCCATCGTGAGTTCCTCGGCTTCCTTGAACGACGGGTGGAGTCTCGGGCCGTTGCGGAGGACCTCCTGCAGTCGGCGTTCGTTCGGGGGCTGGAGAAGGGTCCCGATCTGGATGACGAGAAGGTGGTGGCGTGGTTCTATCGGGTACTGCGGAATGCCGTGATCGATCACTATCGATCGCGCGGCACGGCGACCAAAGCTTTGGAGACATGGCAGCGCGAGTTCGGCAAAGGCGAGGTTGCTCCGCCTGAAATTGTGGACGAGATCTGCAAGTGCGTCTCGGAACTGGTGGGGTCGCTGAAGCCGGAGTATCGGGATGCTTTGCAAGTCGTCGATATGGAAGAAGGCAAGCTGAGCGATCTGGCCGAGAGGGCGGGCATCTCAACCGAGAATGCGGCGGTGCGGATTCATCGCGCCCGGAAGGCGCTGCGAAGTCAGGTCGAAAAAGCCTGCGGCACGTGTGCGGAGCATGGCTGCTTCGACTGCAAGTGCTCGCCTGGCAGCTGTTAGAGCTTCGTTCTATCTTCGGCGGAAGCGGTCGAGTACGCGACGGTCTTTTTTGGAAGGCTTCACTTCGGTCGCACCTCCGAACTGCAGCATGGCCCTTCGGTCTTCGATGGCCTTGAGGCGCGCGGCCTGGCTCGCTTCAGACTCTTTGTAGAGAGCCTGCGCCTCGGTGGCTGGTCCTCTGAGTTCGCTTAGACCGATGACCTCAACGGTAAAGTCACCAGCTTCCGTTTTGATGCGGAGGGTATCCCCGACCCGAACCTCGCGCGCCGGTTTCGCCGCGATTTCGTTGGAGTGAATCCGGTTCAGATCACAGGCCTTGGTGGCCAGTGCCCTCGTCTTAAAGAATCGTGCCGCCCAGAGCCATTTGTCGAGTCTCATATTACCTGGGGCGCGGTGCGCGCATTTTTGAGAGCGGCATGCTTCTGGCGTTTGCGCCTGCGGTGCTCTCTGGTACCAGCTTCTACGATGTTACCCACGAGAACACCTCCGAG
>JAOAPO010000064.1 GCA_025462945.1 Bryobacterales bacterium | reverse complement strand
ACCGCTTCGTCATCGACATGTCGACCCTCCGGAACAGCTAAGCCCACGCGGACCGCAAAAAACAACGGCGCGACAGCCCCTGGGCCGTCGCGCCGTTCTTCATTTCAATCGACTCTCCGAACGACTAAACTTCGAACCCCTTCGAATACGCCGGCCGGCTCACCAGCTTATTCGCATCCACATCGTTCTTGAACTTCGGCCCGTTATCCAGCGTCAGCTTATGCCCCGTCCGGTAGCTGATATTCGCAATGTGGCAAAGCCCCGCGCTGAACACCGCGTTCTCAATGCCATCGTGCAGAACCTTCGTGTCCCGCACACGCAGCGCCGCGAGGAAGTTCTCCATATGGAGCTGCGTTGTGTTCTCGCCCGGCGTCGGACGGAACTCATTCACCAGTTCGCTGCCCTCGCCCTTGTAGATCTGGCAGCCCTGATCGCTCATCGACGCCCAGCCTTCCGAGCCGTAGAAAAGATCGCCCGTCATCGGAATCACCGGAGCCGTGGTCGGTGCCGCGACACCCTTGCCGCGAACCTGCGCACCCTCGCCGCCCGTCAGACCACCGCGGACCTCGAAGATCAGCTCGCGCCCGCCGTAATCGAAGCTCGCCATCTGCGTGTTCGGCGTCTCCTGATCGTCCTGCACGTAATACTTGCCGCCCGTGGACACTCCAGACAAAGGCCACGCCGGATCGCCCAGACCCCAGCGCGCAATCCCCATCTCATGCACGCCCTGGTTGCCGATATCGCCGTTGCCCGTGTCCCAGAACCAGTGCCAGTTGTACTTGAACCGCAGTTCGTTGAACGGTCGCCGCGGCGCGGGTCCCAGAAACATATCCCAGTTCACACCGGGCGGCGTCGGACTGTCTTCCTTGTGCCCGATCGAAATCCGGCGCTTGAAGCAGAGACCTTTAGCGAGGTAAACCTTGCCGATCGCGCCCTGCTGGATCGCCTCGATGCCCTTCATCTTGAACGGCGTGCTGCGGTGCTGCGACCCGATCTGCACAATCTTCTTCGTCTCGCGCGCCACTTGCACAAACCGCTCGCCTTCATGCAGGTTGTACGCGGCCGGCTTCTCGCAATAGACGTCCTTGCCGGCCTTCATCGCCCAGATGGATGCCAGCGCATGCCAGTGATTCGGCGTCACAATCGACACAGCCTCCACGCCCGGATCGGCGAACAGCGCGCGCATGTCCCCGAACTCTTTCGCTTTCTCGCCGGTCGCCTTCACCAGCTTCGCGTTGCCGGTTTCGAGCGCGGCCTGATTCACGTCGCACAGCGCCGCAACCCGAGCGCCCGCAATCTTCGGATAAGTGTCGAGGTGGTTATTGCCGCGCCCCCCTAAACCTACAATCCCGATGTTGATCTTGTCGTTCGCGCCCCATACGCGCGAGGCAGCCGCAGCCGTGGCTGCGCCGAGGAAGAACCTTCTTGTGGTGTTAGACATACTGGCGGCACGATTATAACAAGAAACCCCGCAGCCCTAATCCACGGCGAAGATCAGGCCGTCCGGACTCCCCGTTCGCAGCGCCGCAAGCTTCACAATCAGCTCGCTCACAGTCGCTTCATCGCGCCCCGCTACCACGTAAATCCGGCCCTTTGCGTTCCGCGGAGCAGTAAACGCGAACCCCCTGTGCTCTTTCGCCATGCCCGCCACCTCCGGCCAGTTCTCGCCGACGGCATTTAGCTTGTCGTAGGTCACGAGGAACGCCATGTTGAGCTCCCTGTACCGCGTCCTGTCGGAGAAGTCCGCTGAACTCAGCATCGGAAACTCGGCCCTGAAGATTTTGGCACTCGCCGATAGCCCAAAGTCGGCCACAATCGCCGTCGTCATCACGAACCGAGGACTCTCCAGCTCCGCCCCCAGCGCCTCCCCTGCCGCCTTCAGATAGCGACTTGCAAAGCCCTGAAACACCGTCTTTCCCTGATTCATCGCCGCTTCCACCACCGGCGCGGCAGCCTGACCCACCCTCGGGATGAAAGGGTGATGATAAGGATCATCGTCGCTCTGCCCGTGCCGCTTCAGTTCATTGATCTGGATCGCCGTGGCCAGACCCTCGTTCAGGATCGTATAGAGCGGCTGCGACTGCGGATCCGGTGCGCGCACGAACTCCTCAATAAACGCCCGCTGCTTCGCCGCCGGAGCCAGTTCATACAGCGCGTGCGTCATCTCGTGCAACACAATCGACACCAGACCTTCGGCCTGCATGTCGTCCGTTAATTCCACTACCATCTGGTTCCGGACGAACGCAGCCGTCGCATCCTTCGACTGCACATCCGCCCGTGGTGTCAGGTGAAGATAGAAGTCCTTCGTCGGCAACTCCGCCTCGTAAAACGCGGCAACCCGAGACGCCTGCCCATCCGCGTCCACCTTCTTCAGAAGAGCCTCTACCTGCCGCCGGCGAGTCTCCGCATACCGCCCGCCAGTCGCTTTCCACCACGGCTCCAGGAGCACCCTGAAATGCTCCAGCGACCCCGCCAGTGTCTCCACATCTTCGGCCAGCGCCAGTCCCTTGGCGTTCTTCCGAAACTCAGCCGCCGACTTCGACCCCAGCGCCGCCCCAACCACCTTGTTCACGGCCACCAGCTCCGGATACCACGACATGAAATTCGGCATGAACGGGCTCTCCTGCGCATTCGGCTGTCGCGCGGCAATCGCCGTAATCGTAGATTTCCACTGATCCAAAGCCGTCTGGTCGGCAGGGCTCCAGTGCAGCTCTTTATGCCAAAACCCTTCAAAGCTGGCCTTCGTGCAGGAGATTCGTTCGCTCAGGCAGGCCAGGTGATGCGCCGCATTCGGGAAAACCTCGGCATCCACATGGATACGAATCGGAGCAATTGCAAGCAGAGCAAGAGCAAGCATGGTTACTCGATTAGCGTAACCCCGCCGTCGACCTGCAGAACTGTCCCCGTGATATACGAAGCATCGTCCGAAGCCAGAAACGCCGCAGCCTTCGCAATCTCTTCCGCACGAGCCAGCCGGCCCAGTGGCAATCTCTCGCCGCCAGCCCGTAGCTGCTGCTCCGTGTTGAACGCCCGCTCCCCCGGCGTATCCGTCCACCCCGGCTCCAAAGCATTCGCCCGAATCCGATGCGGAGCCAGCTCCAGCGCCCACGTCCGGGTCATCTGATTCACAGCCGCCTTGGCCCCGTTGTATGGCGACGAATTCACATACGGAATATGCGCCAGCACCGAAGTGACGTTCACAATCGCGCCGCCCTCACCCTGCGCGATCATCCGGCGCGCCGCCAGCTGAGTCGTGTGAAAGGCACCCCAAAGCAGCACCTGCCAAACCCGCTCCACATCCGCCACCTCAAGCTCCACCAGCGGCTTGCGAATGCTCATGCCCGCGTTGTTGACCAGGATGTCCACCCGGGGCAGGGAAGCGAAGAAAGCCTCCAGTGCCCCGCGATCGCTCACGTCCAGTTGCGCCGAAATCGTCTCGGGCCCGATCGCCGCCGCAGTCTCTGCCGGGTCGATCAGGTCGCACAAAGCCAGCCTCGCCCCGCGCGACGCAAGCTCCAGCGCGATCGCCCTCCCGATACCCCGAGCCGCACCGCTGACAATCGCGATCTTTCCCGTCACCACGCCCCCCGAATCACCCGGGCCCAGTTGCCGTGAAACACAGCGGCAATGTCCTCCTCTGAATAACTCCGCCACCGCAGTAACGGCGCGAAGGCCTGCATGTCGGCGATGGTATCCAGATCCCCGGGCGACTGCTCCCGCCCAAAGCCGCCATCCAGATCGCTCCCGATCGCGACATGTTTCGCATTCCCGGCAAGCTGGCAGATATGGTCCATGTGATCCACGACGTGCGCCAGCGTCACCTCGCGCTCCCGCCAGTCCGGCACAATCATCCAGTTATCCAGCGCCGCCCCGATCACCCCGCCGCGCTCGATGATGCAGCGGATCTGATCGTCGTCGAACTGCCGGTCGCCCGGCGTAATTGCGCGGCAGTTATTGTGGCTCGCCCACACCGAGCCCTTGAACAGCTTCACTGCCTCCCAAAAGCTTTCGTCACAAAGGTGCGTCAGATCGAGGATCATCTCCAGCTCCTCCATCCCCTGCAGCATCTCTCGGCCCGCAGGCGTCAGCGGACCCGTGCACCCCGTCCCGTGCGCATAGGCGCTCGGTCCATAGTGCGCCAGCCCGATGGCGCGAAGACCCTCCCGGTACCAACGTTCCAGTTGCCCCGGCGAGAGGATCGGGTCCGCCCCCTCCATGCTGATGATGAAGCCTAAAGGTTCTGTCGCGTCGTCATCGAGCCAAGCCCCATACGCGGTTTCAAACTGCCCGATGTCTGTGAGAACGCGGGAGACGCCGTCCTCTTCCAGTTGACGGTAGTAAGCCAGCTGGCCCCGCGCGACGGCGCAGGCGATCTCCTGCGACCGAAAGTCCAGGTTGTTGTAATTCCCCCGGGCGTTCTTGCGAGCCAGCAGAGTCCCGACGCAAATCCCGACCCGCCCCCGCCGAAGGTCCGGAAACGAAACCGTCCCCATCCCCCGGCCATGCCCCTGCTCAACCAGTCCGGCCTCCATGGCCCGAGTCTCGTGAGCACTCACCCGAAGGTCCCGATTCCAGCCGAGAGCATTCCACGCAAGGTCCAGATGGCAGTCGATGATCAACATGCCACCATCATGCCGCAGGCCCTCCGCCCAAATCCACTTGACGACTCAATCCGTTACTGATATATCTGTAACTGACATGCGCGTCCTGCCCATCCCCCCGGAAATCCAGCGTCTGCTTCCCATGACTCCGGCCGTCTTCTACACCATGCTCGCCATCTCACCAGGTGCCCTCCACGGCTACGCCATCATGCAGCAAAGCGCAACCCTCTCCAGTGGCGCCTTCAAAATGGGTCCCGCCACCCTCTACTCCACCATCCAGCGCCTGGTCGATCTCGGCCTGGTCAAAGAAACGCCCGGCGATGTCGGCGAAGACGCGCGCCGCCGCTACTACGAACTCACCACCATGGGGCGACAAGTTCTCGAATCCGAGGTAGCTCGGATGAACGAAGTCGTCAAACTGGCTACCGCACGGCTCGTACAGCGAACCTCCGCGTCGTGAACGCCATGCCAAAACTCCTTCACTGCCTCAGTCGCTGCTACCGGGCCACCCTCTGGCTCTACCCGCCTGACCTTCGGCGCGAACACGGGGACGAAATGGCGGCCGCGTTCTCTGCGCTTCTTGCCGATCAATCCGCTCAAAGAGGCTGGCGCGGCGTTATCCAGGCCGCACTCTGCGCAGGCAAAGAAATCCTGACCGTCGCTGTGCCCGGCCAACTCGCAAGCGAATGGATGGCTGCGACGACCCTCCTGCTCGCCGTCAACCTCGCCTCCATCATCATGGCCGACATCTTCCTTCGTCGGCTGTGCAGCTGACACCGCCAACCACCTTCCGCTAAAAGGACGAACCGCATGACCTCAATAACCCGGACGCTCGTAGTGTGCGCCATCGCTTCGCACATCACCGTGGCACGTGGACACGCACAGGAGACGCCCGCCGCCATCAGCCCCCCGGCGCTCAGCAGCGTCGAAATATACGCGCTTCCCGCTCGCCCCAACGCCACTTTCCATGGCGGTCTGCTGCGCGGTGGCCGCCTCGAACTCCACGCCGCTACAATGCTCGACCTCATCAGGTATGCCTGGCGAATCAGCCCGGATCAGGTGATTGGCGGCCCCGCCTGGCTCGATACGATCGCTTCGAACTCTTCGCAACAGGACCCGCCGACGCAACCCCGGAAACCATTGGACCCATGCTGCAAGCCGTTCTGATCGACCGCTTCCGACTCCAGGGTCACCCGGCTACGCAGCCCTTCCCCGGCTATGCCCTCACGGCGGGCCCGAGCCCGCAACTCAAGCCTGGATCCGAAGGCGACAGTGGCTGCAACGCGACAGTACCACCTGAACCTTTGCCCCATCGCTCGGTCTCTTGTCGCAACATAACCATGGCGGGCTTCGCCAAAATGCTTCCGGACCTGGCCGGAAACTACTTCCAGCTCACTGCCGTTGCAGACGCCACGGGCTTGACTGGTTCCTGGTCCTTCACCCTCCGCTGGACAGACCGACGGTTTCTGGCAACAGCTGGAACGGACGGCATCCCCATCTACGACGCACTCAGCAGGCAACTTGGGTTGAGGCTCGAAACGCGCGATGTACCGGTACCGGTATTCGTCGTTGAAAGCGTCGCACGAACGCCAACGCCCAACTTGAGCAATGTCTCGCGCCCTGCCGAGACGGGCTCGCCCGAATTCGAAGTAGAGACCATCAAGATCAGCCTGTCCCGTGACAGACCTGTTGTTCGTCGAATGCCGGAGGGTCGCCTGGAACTGCGTGGCTTCACG
>JAOAPO010000056.1 GCA_025462945.1 Bryobacterales bacterium | reverse complement strand
TGCCAATGGCCTCAGAGATTTCGGCGGCTTCGGCAGCATAGTCGGCAAAGAGACGGCGGCCGAAACCTCCTCCCATGAGCGTGCAGTGTAGGGTGGTGGCGCTGTCGGGGAGACCGGTTACCTTTTTAAGTTGTGCGAGGGTCCGGACGTCGGTCTGGGTGGGTGCCCAAACTTCCACAGCTTCCGCGGTCACGCGTGCCGTGCAGTTCATCGTTTCCATCGCGGCGTGCGCCTGAAAGGGCCACATGTAGCTGGCTTCGTGGCGCGCGTGAGCGGAAGCGAGGGCTTCGGTAGCAGCTCCTTCGTGGCGTACGGAGAATGTTGTGTGATCAGGCGACCGCCAAAGGTCCTGCAGAAAACTTTCGGAGTCAAAGGACGCATGGCGGTCTGTGGCCCACTCGACTCTGAGTGCCTCCCTCCCCTTCATGGCCGCCCAGTTGTCGTCGGCGACTACGGCTACCCCAGGGTGGATTCCCGAGGTTACGGCAACGACGTTACGCACACCGGGTACCTTATGCGCCGCTTCGGCATCGAATTGCACCAATGTTCCGCCGAGGGTGGGGGCGTGTTCGATAGAGGCGTAGAGCATGCCCGGAATTCGGATGTCCATCCCATATTGCGCGCGACCGGTCACGATGGCTGGGCCATCCACGCGCTTTATGGGCTTTCCGAGAACAGTAAAATCCGCTGGCTTTTTCAATGCGGGCGAGCGTGGCACGGGCTGGGCTGAGGCGGATACGACCAGTGTTCCGAAGGCACGCCGACGGTTTGTTTCGGTGTGAATCACCTCACCCAGGCGCGCAGCGCAGGATCGGGGTTCTACGTTCCAGTCCGAAGCGGCTGCGGCTATCAGCATTTCCTTTGCGGCTGCTCCTGCAATGCGGAGAGTTCGGTACGAACCGGAACTACTGCCGCTGCCGCTGGTGTGGAGGCGGATTGCTTTGAAGCGATCGCCCGGCGATGCCTGTTCGACGCGGACTCTAGACCGATCGGCCTCGAGCTCTTCGGCAAGAATCATAGGTAGCAAAGTGCGGACTCCCTGCCCCATTTCCAGATGTGTGGCCCAGAGAGTTACTGTGCCGTCGTCCGTTATTTGCAGATACGCGTTCGGGGAGAAGACGGCAGGTTCAGGATCGGCCGCATGGAGTTCGGGAAGTCGGAATACGAGCGAGAAAGCCGCGGCCGTGCGGAGGACGTTGCGTCGAGTCGTGTTCATCGTGCACTTGCGGCGCGATGTACGGCTGCGCGAATTTTGGTGTACGTGCCGCAACGGCAGATATGAGAGTCCAATGCCTGACCGATTTCGGCGTCACTAACGGAGGGATGGGCCCGCAGAAGTGCGGCGGCCTCCATGATCATTCCGGGCTGACAGAATCCGCATTGCGCGACGTCTTCTTCGAGCCAGGCGCGCTGGCAGGGGTGCGTGCCCTTCGTGGACAGTCCTTCGATGGTGATGAAGGATTTTCCGTCCGCCTGCGCCATTGTTATCTGGCAGGATCGGACTGCACGGCCGTTCTGGTGCACGGTGCAGGCTCCACACAGGCCAGCGCCGCACCCGTACTTCGTGCCTGTCAGGTTGAGGCGATCGCGCAGAGCCCAGAGCAGAGGCATCGCGGGATCCGCGTCGATTCTGTAGCGACTGCCGTTGACTTTGATGTTGAAGGCTTGCATCGCACGCAGGTATATCACGCCGCAACACGAAGGAACAGTGGTTTGGGGTGGAAATGATTAGCCGTTTTGTCGGCCTGGTAGCGCGACATCTCAACCCGGGCGCGCCGACGCCTAAGCACGCCAACGGATCAGCATGCGTGTGCGTGCGGGTTCTCGATGGGACAAATGAGCCGGACAGCAGCACTTAACCGCCGGCCAACCTGAGATATCTCTCGGTCCGGAAAAGGACCGTACCGCTGAGCGCGACTCGCGAGCCCGGCTGGCACAAACAATGAAATCCGCTGGGTTCCTTTTGCGGTTGGCGCCATCGTCGTGAGCTTTTACCCGAACCTCTGGAACGATGCCCGGTCTGCGGTACTTGATCGCGTTTCCTACAAGGTTCTGAAATAGCTGGCAGAGATGAGCAGCATTGGCGACGACGTCAGGGAGTGATTCGCGGATGATGATTGCCCCTGCCTCAGTCGTAGCCACCTGAAGATCGCTTAAGTAGCTGCGACTCGCTTGGTCGAGTTGCCCACTCAGCGCATTACGGCCTCGCACTCCGACTCCGGAGCGCTCCTGGCGAACGCAGCGGCGCCGCTTTCGCATATTTCTCTGTGGTTCTTGCGGCAGATCTTGGACCGATCCGCTCGTGTCCACGCGAGGTGCGTTAAGAGCGTCGTGTCCTGATTGGAACGCTGGGCGCGCAATTGCTTATCGCCGTTCCATGGATGACACGACAAAAACTCGTCCGCACGACGCCCAGCGCATCAACATCAACGAACGATACGAGCTTCAGTATTGGACGGAGAAGTTTGGCTGCACCATCGATGAGCTCAAAGCGGCAGTCGCCAAAGTGGGTGTGATGGCTGCCGACGTCGAGCGCGAGCTCGGCCGTGCTTAATACGCCCGGGCCAGCCCTCGATCTCGACCGTATCAGGCGCAGCGGGCAAAGGACGTTGGTCGAATTTCTCCGCGCGGACTTGGATCTCGCTTTCACCTTCATTGAGACAGCCGCCCAGAGTTCTGACGCCGGAAACGCAAAGGCGCTCCTGCGCAAGGCCCGCGAAGCGCTCAAGGCTGTTCGTCACTTCCTGCCGCGCGTCGCAGACCCTGGCGGTGCCGCTGAGGTCAGCGTAGGAGCCGACAGGTTGGAATCCGCCCTGCGGCTACACGAAACGTGAAAATCAAGGCCTTCCCACAAGGCAATCAGGTTGGTGTTCTTCTCGGTCCAGATCCGGTTCAGGGCTTCTCCGGCATCAGGGACGATCTCCCGGCCGCACCGGGGCATCTGGCGGTGAACCTTCGGAGCGAGCCCGGTGAATACGAAGCACCGAAATGCAAAAAGCTCGGGGCTGAGGTCCGCCGAATCGTGAAGCCGCAGGGCAAGATCTATCTCGCAGACTGAAGGCGTGAAAGTCGACGCTCCAGAGCGACTTGCCATCAAGGCTCTCGATCGCTACTACGACTACACGCAAGCAGTTCAGCGCGAGGACGCCGAGTACCGGCAAGCTGCCGACTACTTCAGGGAGATCGAACGGATGGCGCCAGGTCGGGAAAAGGGTGAGGCGCCGGCCAAGAAGAAGCGGGCCTAACGGTCCAGGGCTCGGCGATTTGCCATGTGGCCAAGCATCAGCCAAAAGAGGATCGGCGGCAATTCAAGGTTTTTGCCGTGGCCGCGAATGGGCATCTGTGAGCCTTAGC
>JAOAPO010000037.1 GCA_025462945.1 Bryobacterales bacterium | reverse complement strand
ACTAAGTTCGGTGACGTTGCCTGCGGCGTCTTTGTAGACGGCGGCTTTCGACAGCCCGTGGCGGATGACCGCGCCGGTGTTGGGGAGGAGGTCAGCGGGGGAGTCGATCTCGCCCGGAGTCACGAGGCTGGCGTACTGCGCCGCGACATTGAGATTCTCTTTGGCGAAGGTGCTGGCGGAACGTACGGTAGTGCGGGCGGGGTCATACAGATCCTGCCAGGGGTTGGGCCGGTTCTGGATGAGATCCGCAACCAGCATGCCCGCTATCGTGCCGTGGGTCATGCCGTGGCCGGAGTCGCCGGTGGCTATATAGACGTTCTGATCGCCCGGATTTCTGCCAATGAAAGCAAGACCATCGACGGGTTCGATAACCTGTCCCGACCACGTATAAGCGATTTCGCCGACGGAGGGGAAGCGCTCGCGTGTCCAGAATGTCAGGCGGGCGAATGGATCGGATTCAGGGTGTTGACCGGTCTTGTGGTCTTCGCCGCCGACGATGAGAAAGTCAGTATCGGTGCCGGACTGTAAGCGAACGTAGTGGTAGGGATCGGGGGTATCCCAGTAGAGGGCGGTCGGAACGGAGTCGCGAGGGATGGCAAAGGCGACCACGTAAGTACGATAGGCCGCCTGTTTGGTGTGCATGGTAACACGGTCGTTTACGGGCGTGTTGGTGGCCACCACAAGGCTCTGGGCAGTGATGGTGACGTTCCTGTCCGTCGTCACGACGGGGGGCGGTCCCGCTTCGATCTGCGCGGCATGAGTACCGGTGAAGATCTTCCCGCCGAGCCGCTCGACCGCCCGAGCCAGGCCGACGAGATACTTCAGAGGGTGAAACTGCGCCTGGTTGGGGTAGCGCAGGCAGCGACCTGTGTCGAAGCCGGGCAAGGGTGCGCGATCAACGAATTCGACGCCTGTGAGGCCGGCCCGGTGAGCGGCGGCGAGTTCACGTTCGAGAGTTGCGGAGTGGTCACCGGGAGGGTTGAACAGGTAGCCGTCGAGACGTGTGAAGTCGCAGTCGATGTTCTCGCGGCTGGCGATGGCTTCGATGCGGTCGATGGCTGCGGCGTGGCTCTCCTGTGCGAGCTTTGCGCCATCCTCACCGTGCATCTTTTCCAGTTCGAAGTAGCGGTCGTCGAGAGCGTTGGAGAGGTGCGCCGTGGTGCGTCCGGTTTCACCTCCGCCGATCTCCCCGCTTTCGATGACGAGCACGGAGCGACCTGCCTGAGCGAGTAAATAAGCCGTGGTCAGACCAGAGATACCTGCGCCGACAACACAGACGTCCACCCTGACGCTGGATCGGAGGCTTTCACGCTGCGGTGGCTCTGCGGCCTGCGTCCAGAGGGATTTAGTGGTGCCTGTGTTGGCTGGCATGGCGAACGGGGGAGGTGGTTCAACGGGAAGAGGTTGCCAGATCGGAAGTCCGGAGGCGGCGGAGATGGGCGGCTGCGCGTGAGCGACAGTTCTCCCGGGCAGCGCGACGAGCACGAAGACAGCGGAGCCGCATGGCCGTCTCAGTCAGGCCGGTTTCAGCTGCCAGTTCCTGAGCGGAACGGCCCTGGAGTTGAGCTTCAAGCAACTCGCGATCTTTGGGCTCGCATGACTGGAGAATGGAGGCGACGTCAATGGCCGCAAGATCCATTTCAGTACGGCGTTCGCGGTCCTGAGTCCATGCGACTTCATGACGAGCTTTCTTCATGGCGCGACGCGAATGGTTGAGGGCAATGGAATTCACCCAACTGACAAGCAAACTTTCGTCCCGAAGCTGCTTCAGGCGCTCCCAGCCTTTTGCCCATGCAGCCTGAGCGCATTCGGGAGCCATATCGCGCGGGATGCCACGGGAACTTAGAAAATTAATGGTCGACTTAATGCCTTTTTTATAAGTATTAGCGAATACTGTTGCATCCATGATTTTAGGGGATTCCTTGATGTTGCTCCATGAAGCAGATAGAGGGCCACATACTGCTCCAGGTGTGGCGAGCGAGGCTCAAACCGCACATTGGAGTGTTCGTTCGAGAGAAGTGGCGGTCTTGAAAAAGTTAGAAACCGGACATAAGAAAGCAGGGAGTGTCGTTTTTCGCTTGAATCAGGAGCCAAACGCCAGTACGATGAGGTCCTAAGGATCGAGCCATGGCCAAATGTGTACGTTGCGAAACCGAAACACAGCTGTATTCGAACGGTCGGCCACTCTGCGTTAGATGTTGCGACGCAGAGGATGAGGCGAGAAGATTATTGAGACGCCCGCCGGGCAGGGAGCAACCGGCGCCGGCGAACGCGGTACCCCTCAGGCAGCATTGGAGTTCGGGGCGCTAGTGCGATTTGCCTCCCTCTGCTTTGTCGGCCCCGCTCGCTTACGGCCCCGGCTCACCAGGGAAACGATGGTGAAGAGTCTCTAAGGAAGCGGGCCTAAGAAGGCGGCGGCCCCGGCTACGGCGACAGCCTGATCCTGTTTGCCCATGCCTCCGCTGACGCCGATGGCACCGACGACCAGGTCCCCGCGCTTCAAGGGGATTCCGCCGGCGAAAATCATCACGCGACCGTGGTTGGAAGCGTGGATGCCGAAAAACTGATCGCCTGACTGGCTGAGTTCAGCGAGTTCCTTCGTCGCGATATCGAAGGCGCGCGCGGTCCAGGCTTTGTTGATGGAAATATCGATGCTCCCGACCCATGCGTTGTCCATGCGGACGTGAGCGACGAGATTGCCCCCTGCGTCGACGACTGCGATGTTCATCGGCTGGCCGATTTCCTCGGCTTTGCGCTCGGCTGCGGTGATGATTCTTCTTGCTTCGGTAAGGGTTACCATGTGTGACCTCCAGGTGTTTCAACGAGAGTGTAAAGATAGGCGGAAATATCGGCGGCGTCTTTGGCTGTGACGCCGATGTTAGGCATGGCGGTCTTAGGGTTCACAGAGTGCGGGTCGACAATCCAGTGCGCGAGTTGTGCGGGCTCGTTGGGAAGCATGCCGGCAATGTACTGACGACCGCCCACTCCGGCGAGAGAAGGCCCAACGAGGCCGTGTGCGCCGCGAATGCCAGGAATTGAATGACAGGAACCGCACCCGTAATTGGAGAGGTGAGCCGCGCCTCGGGCAGGGTCGCCACCCGCGACGACGCGAGGTTTGGGACTGCAGGCCGCCGAGAGCAAAACGGTCAGGAGTAATGGGTTGAATCTAGCGGACATACTGGGTGCTCCGGGCAGTGGATGTATTCTCCTCGCGGGCGAGGTCACGCAGCACCAGCGCGAGCATTCCAAGGCCCGCTGCGACGTAAACGGTTCCGGCGGGAACCCACATGATCAGACCGCCCAATTGTTGGTCTTCGAGGGCGGTGAACCCCCATGCGGCTGTCCGCGCATAGGCTGGATACCAAGGTGAACGGGAGAAGGTCAGCAGGGCACCGAGGATGCTGGTGTGGACGCCGGTGCTGAAGACGTAAAGCAGAGCCGTGGCGCGGCCGGGGGCCTGGTGTGCGTAGAGCAGTGACCACCAGAACAGGAGCGCGGAGGCGAAGAAGCTGACGTGTTGCGCGGCGTGGACCAAGTCATTCGTGAGGGTAGCCTGGAAGAGTGCGGGCGCGTGCCAGATCCAGAGGGCGGCGGCGTGGATGAGCCAGGCATTCAGTGGGCGCGTCAGGGCTCGCCAAACGGGTTCGATCAGCCGGGAGGCGCGTCCGACTGACCTACGCCAGTGGAGCGGCAGGGCCCAGAGGAACGCGACCAGCGGGCGTGACAAAACGAGGAGCGGGGCGGCCAGCAGGATCATAACTTCGTGCTGGGTCATGTGGGCGGAGAAGAGAATCTCGCCGAGTGGATGAATTGGTGAGACGAGGGAAAGCGCGAGGCAGATCCAGCCGGACCAGAAGAGGGCGATCTGTCGCGGGGCGGTGCCTCGGGCGCGGCGTGCTCCGGCCGCATAGAGAGCGGCGCTGATCAGCAGTGGAAGCACGACGCCCGGGTCGATCGCCCAGGAGCGCCAGAGGTCATGCGGCTGAAGAGGCTCGCCGGCGTGCGCGAGCAGTTGCAGCGGGGCTAGGGCGGCGATCGCGGCGAGACGCTTGATTCGCGGCCCTGTCATTCGCAGCCACCCAGAATGAGGGTCGGGATCACCTGCGCGACGATCGCGAGGAATGACAGGGAGCTAAGAGCAATGCCGGCGATTGCCATCGCTCGCTGGTTGCACGGATCGGGATGAGATGCGAGGGACGGCAGCGCCGGATCGGGTGCGTCGCGCACCATCTTCCAGCACCGGAAAGAGATCGCGGCGGCCACCACGGTCAATGAGAGCGTGGCGGCCGCGAGGAGCCAGAGAAACCATCTGGCTGAGGTGGTGCAGGCCAGGGGCGCGAGCGCGAAGCCGGCCAGATGGTTGAGGAACCAGGCAAGCGGGCCGAGCCCCGCTCCGGCCCAGAGGAGCAGGACGGAGACGGCCTCGCCTTTCTGTGTCTCTGGCTGTTCAGCTTGTATTTGTTCCATCAGCGAGTCCCCACGAATCTCGGGCCCCAGTACACGACGGTGTAGAGCGGGACCCAGATGGCGACGATGAAGTACCAAAGGACGCTGTCGACGTGGACGCCGATGCGCTGCTTCTCGGCCCAGCGGCCCGTCGCGACAAAGAAGATGAGCGCGGCCGTCATGAGCAGGTCGGCAATCGCGTCGTAGCTGTGCAGAAACAGGATGCTCCAGACGATGGTGCCGTGGGCGTCGCTGGACCAACTGAAGTTGAACGAACCCCACTCGACGGCGCGCAGCATCATGAAGACGCAGCCGAGGAACAGATTTAGGCCGAGGCCGGTCAGCATGCCTTTGCGGTCGTTCTTTTTAGCTGCTTCGCTGGCCCAGTATGAGCCGCCGCAGCTCGCAAGGAGAGGGATGAAGGCGAGCGTCGGCAGCAGGAGGTCGGGCTTGATTGTGCCGGGCGGAGGCCAGACATCGACACTGAGCCGGAGAAAGAAGTAGGTCGCGATGAGGATGAAGAAGACGCTGACTTCGACGGCGCAGAGCAGTGTCTGTCCCATAAAGAGGGGGGACTTGTTCGAGACGTCGTAGGGTGGCAGGCTGGAGACATCGAGGGTGCGGGCAGGAGTCACGGCTTCACCTCCAGAGGCTGTCGCGGCCAGAACCAGCCGAGGAAGCCGATGAGTCCGAGGGCAGACGCCAGGTAGTAGCCGGAAAAGGCGAAGACGCTCACGTATAAGCCGATGGAAAGACCGACGGCTGTAATGAGGGGCCAGATCGATGCACCGGGGAGCACGAGGCGGTGGTGCGGTTGCGCCTCGAGGTGGGAAGTGACCAGCACTTCGCGGCGATCATTGCGCATGCCGGTCACGATGCCCTGTTCCGCGCTGTCGCTCCAAAGGGGCGAGCGCGAGGGAACGATGGGCAGATGAACGAAGTTGTAGTTCGCGGGGGGCGAGGCGGCTGCCCATTCCAGAGTGGAGGCGTCCCACGGGTTGGGTCCGGCAACCTGGCCGGAACTGATGCTGTGGAGCGCATTCGCGATGAAGATCGCGCCGCCGATAGCGATGAGCAGAGCACCGAAGGTGGCGAGGAGATTTATGGGAGCCCAGCCCATGCTGGCGGCGTAGGTGTAGATGCGGCGAGGCATCCCCTCTATACCGAGGATGTGCATCGGAAAGAAAGTGATGTTGAAGCCGATGAACAAAATCCAGAAGCTGATCTTTCCGAGGCGTTCGTCAATGAGTTTACCCGTGAGTTTCGGGAACCAGTAGTGGAAGGCGCCGAAGAGCGGAAAGAGGGCGCCACCGATGAGGACGTAATGGAAGTGGGCGACGACGAAGTAGGTGTCGTGGACTTGCAGGTCGATGGGGATGGAAGCCAGCATCACGCCCGTCATACCGCCCATCACCAGGATGAAGAGGAAGCCGAAGACGAAGTGCATCGCGGCTGTGAGTTGCAGACGGCCGGTCCACAGGGTGGCGATCCAGCAGAAGATGATGGTCCCGGTGGTGAGGGCAATCATCATGCTGGCGGCGGTGAAATACGCTTCGCCGATCTGCGGCAGACCCGTTGCGAACATGTGGTGCACCCAGAGGCCGAAGGCGATGAACCCTGTGCCTGCGAGCGAGACGACAAGGGCCGGGTAGCCGAATACTGTGCGGCGGGTGTGGGTTTCGAGGATTGACGAGATCATGCCCAGCCCGGGGAGGAAGATGATGTAGACCTCGGGGTGGCCGAAGAACCAGAAGACGTGTTGGTACAGGAGGGGATCGCCGCCTTCCGAGGGGTTCACGAAGTGGGTGCCGATAGTGCGGTCGTTGAGGATAAACACCGTGCTGGCCACCATGACGGCGGGCATGGCGAAAACGATCATAAACGACTGGATGAGCACGCCCCAGCAGAAGAGGGGGAGGCGGTTGAGCGACATGCCCGGAGCGCGCATGCGCAGGATGGTCACGATGAGTTCGATGGCTACGCAGAGGGCCGAGATCTCAGTGAAGGTGATCATCTGTGCCCAGACGTCAACGCCCTTGCCGGCCGAGTATTGCGGCCCGGAGAGCGGCGGGTAGGCGAACCAGCCGACGTCCGGGATGGTGTTGGAGAGCGCCATGCCGTAGAGGAAGAGTCCACCGGCGAGATACATCCAGTAGCTGAATGCGTTGAGCCTTGGGAACGCGACGTTGCGGGTGCCCACCATGAGCGGGACAAAGTAGATGCCCATGCCTTCCATGACGGGCACGGCGAACAGGAACATCATGGTGGTGCCATGCATCGTGAAC
>JAOAPO010000034.1 GCA_025462945.1 Bryobacterales bacterium | reverse complement strand
CCGCTCAGGTATCGGTCTGGGTGGATCACCTGCGACGACGAAGTGGGCGCCCGCAGGAACAGCCTGGCAAACGACGCCTTTCCTTCCCTGAGGTACAGCATCTGCTGCAGCTTCAGGCCCTCGTCGTACGGGAACATCAGCGTACGGCGGACATAGAGCGGTGCTTTACTAAAGACCGGATACTGAGACTCCCCCGCATCATCCGGACCAGAATCAGCCTGTTCCTGCATGTAGTCGGCGGCAGTACCTGGGTCTTTCAGCGACTTCCCGCCTTGCCGCGCGGCGTACTCCAGCATCAGCCACGACGCCTGACCCTCCACCACTGACTGCCGCGCCAGCGAGGCCTCAGCATCATCGCCGGCTTTCGCCAAATAGCGCCGCAGAGGGAAGTTCTGGTCAGCCAGGGCGTGCGCCAGCTCGTGAACCAGCGCGACTTCGCGCATGTTGCGGCTGGCCCAGTCGGAGATGAACAGCTTGTGCCGCTGGAAGTCGTAGTAAGCGGCGGCCTGCTCCGTCAGCAGATCGATCGTCGTTTGCTTCAGGTCGAAATCTTTGGGAACGAAGCCGAACATCCGGAGAGTCACCTCTTCGGCCCGGAGTTCTTTGGGTTTTACCGAACGCCGAATCTGCTCGCGAAGGAACTGGTTCACCTGCTCGCGGCTCACCATCTCGAAGGGCAATTGCCGGTGGATGCGGAAACCGGTGATGTCGGCCAGCCCCTTCAACACGGTGTCGATTTCGGCCGCGGTGGGGAGGCCCGGGGGCGCTGCGGGCGCGTCCTGAGCCGCCTTCCCGCTCAAAGCGATCAACAACAACAAAACCAGGGGGGAAAAGGAGCGGGTACGGACGGGCAAACGGGACACCTGTAACCAGTGTGCGTTATCGGGATCGCACGTTACAATACTGGCGTTGAAGTGTTTGGATGAAATCGCAGGTGCGGCGCGTTAAACAGTCCATGAGAAACTTCTCTTCATTTACTTTCGGTGCCGCAGCTATCGTGCTCGCGGCCTCGAGCTTCGTTGCCCGTGCGGCTGAACTGCCCGCGGTCGGCGCCAAAGCACCCGATTTCACCCTCAAGTCTCAGGAAGGGAAAACTGTCAGCCTCAAGGACTTCAAAGGTCAGTGGGTGGTCCTGTACTTCTACCCGAAAGACATGACGCAGGGCTGCACCATCGAGGCGCACAACTTCCAGCGCGATCAGAGCCAGTACACGGCGAAGAAGGCGGCGATCGTCGGCGTGAGCGCCGACTCGGTTGACTCGCACGTCGAGTTTTGTACGAAAGAAAACCTGACCTTCAAGCTGCTCGCCGATCCCTCGAAAGAGATGATTGGCAGCTATGGTTCGCTCTCGGCCAACGGTGCCGTGGCCGCCCGCAACACGTTCCTGATCGATCCTCAGGGCGTCGTCCGCAAAGTCTACACCCAGGTAAAGCCGAATCCGCACAGCGAAGAAGTTCTGGCGGCGTTGACGGAACTGCAGAAATAACTCCTCGAAAGGACAGATGATTACGGCGTGGGGCAACGACAAAGCGATTTCGAAGCCCTTGTAGTTCCCCATGCCGCGAGTCTGCTCCGCTTCGCGCGCCGCCTCGCCGGACGCGACGGTGAAGCGGAGGACATCGTGCAGGATGCGCTTCTGCGTGCATGGCGGGGTATCGAGGGGTTGCGAGTGGATTCGAACCCGCGAGCCTGGCTGTTCCGCATTCTTCTCAACACCTGGTACAGTGCCGGGCGAAAGAAGAATGCACGTCCGGTAGAAACACCGATTCGCGAAGCCAGCAATGCCCAGAGCGGGGTGTTGGCGACGGGCGGTCTGGCCGAGAGCACCGAACTGAACGAGGCCCTTGCCCGCCTCCCCGACGACCAGCGAACCGTGCTGCTGCTGGCCGTAGTGGAAGGTTTTACCTGCAAGGAACTGGCCTTGATGCTTGGCATCCCGATAGGCACTGTGATGTCACGACTCAGCCGGGCACGTGCCGCGATGCGCGAGCTGGTGCCCAGACAAGAACAAGCTCGATCAAGACAGGCGACGAAAGAAAGGCTGGAGCAGGTCTGAAAATGAACTGTACCGAATTCGCGGAGTGGACGGGGCCGTGGCTGTCGGGCGAGATCGACAGCGTGAGGCGTGCCGCGTTCGACAGCCATCGCGCCGCCTGCCCAGCCTGCAATGAGTCGCTGGAGAACACTATTGGCGCTGACGCGTGGCTGCGCCGCGTGACGCTTGCCGAAAATGCAGACCCCGCCCGCGTACTCATGGAAACCAGGCGCACGCTGGCGACGCAAACGCGCGTGAAATGGTGGGTCGGTCTGGCCGCCGCTGCACTGTTCAGCCTTGCCGGAGCGGGATATTACTTCAACACCGCCCAGCCCGCACCCACAGCCGTCTTCACGGCCGCGGCAAAGGATCATCGGCTCGAGGTGCTGCAGAACCGGCCGAGGCGCTGGCGAGCCACGCGGGCCGCGATGCAGCCACTGCTCGATCAGTACAAAGTGACGTCGTCTGACGCTGAGAGGCTGCTGCCTGCTGGCTTCGTTCTGGAGAAGGCGAAAGAGTGCGGTCTGAACGGCCAGCCGACACTGCACCTGGTTTTCAGCGATGGTCACCGCGCGCTGTCCGTATACGTGAAAACCACCGGGACCGAGCCGGACATCGAAGCCGCGACCCTTGATGGGGCAGAAGTAGGCTCGTTTCGCCGCGGCGGCATCTCCGGTCTGGTTGTCGCAACCTCGCCCGGTCTGTGCACGGAAGCCGTGAGACGACTTTCCGCTCTGTGACAACGCGAACTTCGCGCTATACTGGAGTTTTTGATATCAGGAGCACGGAACCTTGGCAGACGACAAGCTTTATAAAGCCGAATATATCGGCAGCGGAACCTTCATCATCAGCAAGCCGAAGCGCAAGAAGACCAAAGCGCGGCAGACACGGCTGAAGAACCCCAGACCCGGCTCACGCAAGTAAGCCGCTCCGCCGTCGCGCCAGCGAGCGCAATTCGGCAAACGAAATCAGAGCCCTGCAGACAGTCACACGTCTGCGGGGCTTTTCTTTTGCAGCTTAGGGTTTGGGTTTGCCGGAAATTGAGGCGAGAAGGGTGAAATTGGTGGACGGAAAGGGATTCGAACCCTCGACCCCCGCGATGCGAACGCGGTGCTCTCCCAACTGAGCTATCCGCCCACTAGCGGCTAACATTTACAATATAACAGATGCCTTCGGATAAGCCGTTACGCGCCCTGGAGACACCCTCCCTCCTCCACAAGATGCGCTCGGATTGGGACGAGCGCGCCCGCGAAAATGCCCGCCACTACGTGGCCACAGCCCAGACCGACTGGTCCGACGACTCTTACTTCGACTCCGGCCGCCTCAGCGTCTTCCACGAGATCCTGACAGACCTCGGCAACGTTTGCCACCAAACGAACGCGAAGCAGATGTCAGTACTCGAGATCGGCTGTGGCTCGGGTCGAATGACGCGTGCGCTCTCTGAAGTCTTCGGCGAGGTTTACGCCGTCGATGTGAGTGGCGAGATGATTCGTCAGGCAAAGGAAAGCCTGCGTGACCGTGAAAATATTCAGCTATTTCAGAACAACGGCCAGGATCTGACCGTGTTGGGTGATGTTCAGGTGGATTTTGCGTTCAGTTGCATCGTTTTTCAGCATATCCCGAGCCGCGAAGTCATTCACAGTTACGTTCGGGAAGCGGCTCGACTGCTGAAGCCCGGTGCGCTGTTCAAGTGCCAACTGCAGGGCGACACGACCATGGACCCTACCGTGCCCGACGATACGTGGCTTGGAGTGCCTTTTTCCGAGGCGGATGCGAAACACATGGCGGAGGACTGCGGTTTTGAACTCCGCTACACGACCGGCGTCGGGACCCAATACTTTTGGCTATGGCTTTTTCGGCACTAACGCAGACGTACCAGCAGTTAGATTTCGCCGAGCTTAGAAATCCGCGCTTAATTCTGTGAATCTGGCGGCGGCAGCGTAGACCCCTTCCGTGCAGCCCAGTACCGTCGCATACGTTCAGCTACCTGAGCGCGCTCATCCGCAGACATAGACTTGCGCCCCCGGGTCGACCTGATCCCCTTCGCTGGAACCGGATCCAGTCCCTTTTCGAGTGTTTTAATGAGCGAATCGAGACGATTTCGCTCTCTGAGTAGTTCCTGAATTACCTGATTTAGATCCATGCGCGCCTTGGCAAACCGCGAGTTGAGTTCGCCTATGCTTGTAAGCGCATTATTTCACAAAAAATGGCCAATGTTCTACAATCCTGTACCCGTAATACCGGTAGAGTCCGTAGAGGATGCCCCCGATGGCGACGATTACGATCAAAATCACCGGCAGCAGTTTCTTCCACGGGAACCTTCGCTTCTCGCGCTTCAGCACCAGCATGTAGCTGGCAAGAATTCCGACATAGAAAAGCACGATCATCGGCGTTGCGAAAATGGCGAGGTTAAACACATCGCCGGTCGGCGTGATGATGGCGGCCAGCATGACGATCGCGAGAATCACGTAGCGGCTGTGACGTACCAGAAACTGCGGCTTCACCACGCGAACAAGAGTCAGCAGGAAGAGCAGAATCGGAATCTCAAACACGATTCCGACGCCCAGCATGATGTCGACGAACAGATCGTAGTACTCGTTGATACTGACCGCGGGGTCGACGCCCTTGCCGATGCCGAGGCCGAGCAGGAATTCCAGACCGAACCGGAACGCCACGAAGTAGGCGAACAGGCCACCGCTGATGAAGAGTCCCGCGCTCGAAACCACAAACGGGATGGCATAGCGGCGTTCGTGCTTATACAGGCCCGGCGAGATGAAAGCCCACAACTGATACAGCACCCACGGTGAGGCCAGAAACGACGCAGCCAGGATCGGCACCTTCATCCACATGATCTGGAAGGTGTCGGTAGGGGAAATGCCCTTCAGGGTCGGCGGATCCACGTGCAACGCTATCAGGGCAGCTTTCGCCGGTCCGATCACCAGCGCGAAGAGCTCATCTGAAAACAAAAGACAGAGTGCAAACGCAACGCCGATGCCGCCGATCGCCAGCAGCAGGCGCTTGCGCAGTTCCTCCAGATGCTCCATGAAGCTCATCCGGGCCATGCCGTCTTCTTCTTCGTCGTCCTCTGGCTCGGGTGGGTCTGGAGTTTTCGGGGGGCGCGGTGGGGCGGCCGGACGATACGGGGCGGGAGTCTCTGGAGTAAAGGGCACGGCTTCGCCCAGATGGCTGGAACTCCAGTCGCCGGTCTCGACCGTCTGCGCTCCCTGAGAGGGCGCAACCGGAGGAACCGTAACCACCTCAGCCGATACGTCGTGAGAGGCTTCTGTCGGTGCAGGCTCTGCCGGATGAGTTAAAGACTCATCCGGACGATAGTCGTCGTGCCCGTCCGCCCCGAAGTGCTCAGGCGGAAGGTCCGAATGCGTCTGTGGTTCGTCAGCGTTACCGGCGCTCACAGGAGCGCCGGTAACCAGCTTGGAGGGAGCATCGGCTCCCTGCGGTTCATCAGAAAATGCCATCGGCTGTCGTTTAGGTGTTCGCCGGCTTTTCGGCGCCTTCCGGCTTTGCCGCGGGGGCGTCGGCCAGATGGGCATGTTCCTGGTGTCCGGCCACATCGGGAGCGGGGGCCGAAGCATGAGAGTCATGCGCGGCGTCCAGGTGCCCGTTTGCGATCGAACCGGCTGCGCCTTCAATTTGAAGCGTAGTCGTGGCGCCGGCACCCTCTATTGCGGATGCGCCAGCGGTTGTGGTGGTGGTAGCGGAGTGATCGTACCCGTCGTAATACGACGAGTCGTAACTGGAATAGTCGTGGCTGTAGCTGTCCTGTGCGTAATTCGTGGCAGCCAGCTCTTTCACACCCGTTTCCCGCTCAATGTTTGCCATTTCGCGGTCAAAGGTAGCTTTCAGCTCGCTCTGAGCGCGGCGAAACTCCGTCATCGCCTTACCGATCGTCTTGCCCAGCTCAGGCAGCTTCTTTGGCCCGAACAGCAGCAAAGCGAGGATAAAGATGAACGCCATTTCTCCCACACCTAGCGGTCCCATGTTTATACCCTAAAGTCTTCTTAGGTTACGCCTCCTCGCTTTATTGTAAGCCACTCCATTCCCAGCCCCACATGGCAGGAGGAAAGCTAACGCGGAGAAGCTGCCAGCACGAGCGGGTCGCCCCGGAAGATCGCACCGGACGCCTGCACCAGCTTCTCGCCGGCGGCCAGCTTTACCAGTACCTCACCGTTATCCCGCGGCTCCACGCTGCCGCGCCACGAAACGCCCCCCGCCGTGGCCGACAGCGGCACCAGGGTGAGGCGGGGGCCGCCCTTCGTCCACGTCAGGTCGAATTCGCCCTGCGCGCTGGAAAACTGATTCACCGGCGCCAGATCCAGATTGCGTGCCGTGAACGCGCCTTTGGCCGCCAGCTTCCCCAGCAGCTCCGCACCTGAACCCGCCGTTGAGACGCGGCCTTCCGCCTCGATCGACCCCCCGCGCCAGTTGATGCCGCCCGCCCTGCCAGAGAACTCGTAGTGGGGCTCAGCGCCCGTCAGATCGGCGGTCAAAGCGCCCGTGATGCTCGCGCCACCCGCCGCGGCCGAAAGTCCGGGAAAGACCACGGTTTCGGCATTCCACTCCAGACGGGAGCGAACTCGCGTCATCGTGAGCGCGCCCAGAGTCAGGCTGCCGATCTGCAGGGTGCCCCCTGCATGCAGGTTATGCAGCCACTCCGGGGTGGGCACTTTCCCGAAGTTCAGCGTCTTATTCAGCAGCCCCGCCCGGTTCAGAGCCGGTTCCAGCAGCTTCTCCACCGTCGCCGCATCCACCTGCCCTGCCGTGAGGTGAACCACATGCGGAACGCGGGCGCCGGGTTCATAGCTGTAGTCCCCCTGCACGTCCATCCCGGCCACGGCAACCGCCATCTTCCTGACGCTGGTGCCCTTGTCGTCAAGCACCACGTCCGCCTGGGAGATACGCATCGGCTCCGCGAACGCCTCGAACCGCAGGCTCGAGTCCGTAATGCGCAGATCGCCGCGCCAGCCGTCTCTCCCACCTTCATTCCGAACCACACCGCTCCACGTGCCGCCAGCCAGCTGACTCAGCATCGGAACCTGCGCGTTCGCGAGGAACGGCTTCAACGCATCCACCGACATGCCCTGGCTGTTCAGACCAATCCCGAACGTATCTGAACTCGTGTCCCAAACTCCGTCGATGAAGGCCTTTTCTCCGTTCGCAGTACTGAGTTCAGTGGCTGCCAGCGAAGCACGTGAACCAGACAGCGTCAAAGCCGCGTCCGCAACCCGCAGCGCCGTGCCGCCTTTTGGAGTGGCCGCCAGACCGGTGATGCTCACGCCCCCGTCCAGGCGCGGGGTTTCGGCCCCCGTCGAGTAGCCCAGTACGCCCCTCGCCGTCCCCTCAATGGCCATGTCGTCCGGAATAGCCAAACCCAAATGTCGCGCCACATCCACCATGGGGGCGAGCGGCGTGTTGTTGAACAGGGCCGTGACCGCCCACCGTGGCCGCCCCAGGAAGTTCTGAACGCGATAGCGAAGATCCAGTGGCACCTGCTGCACACTGCTCAGGGCCCGAATATCGAAGATCTGGTTGCGCGCATCCACAGCACCGCTCAGCACCACGGGAAAGGCCTTACCTCCCGGCGGGGGCGGCTGATTCCACCCGTGAATGTCGTCGATATTCAAACGTCCCGCCAGCCCCACCCGATCGGCCGGACCCGCGAAGTGGGCCTCGCCCCAAACGTGTCCATGGAGCCCTGACTCCGAGCCCTGGAAGAGCGTCGCCAGATCGCTCAGTTCGCTCTTTTGCAGCTTCACA
>JAOAPO010000021.1 GCA_025462945.1 Bryobacterales bacterium | reverse complement strand
GGCTCAGAGGCGGCTGTGTTTATTGAACGGGTCGGAAAAGGCAGTGGCCTACCATGTCCCGATCTTTTTCTGTTGGATCTGAACCTCCCCAAATTGGACGGCTGTGAGCTTCTCGTACTGTTGCGGGCGCATCCCCTGTGCGGCGACAAGCCCGTGATCATCATTTCGTCGTCCGGCGCAGAGAGGGACCGGAGGCGGGCAACGGATGCAGGCGCGACCCGGTACTACCAGAAGCCTTCAGAGTTGAAGGAGTTTATGAAGCTCGGGGCACTGGTGCGCGAAGTAGTTGAGGCCGAGCCACACTAGCAGCCCGGAGTGCAACTCCATTTTGAACCTGGCGTAAAAGCAAGAGCAGCTTTTAGATTTAAGCATGTCGCTGGGCAGAAGAAGTCGGCAGGGGCAGGAGGCGATGTGGGTCGAGACCGCATCACTGCGGACCTCTGGAGCGCACCCCTTCTACGAACGCCTGAACAGGATTCTGGACACAGGCGAGTTTGACGGCTTCGCCGGGAACGCGTGCAGGCCGTTTTATTCGAAGACGGGAAGACCGGGCCTGGCTCCCGGCATCTACTTTCGGCTGCTGATGGTCGGATACTTCGAAGGCATCGATTCGGAACGGGGTATCGCGTGGAGGGTGGCCGACTCACTGGCGCTGCGCCGCTTCCTTGGCATCGAACTGCACGAGAGCACCCCGGACCACACCACCATCTCGCGAACCCGGCGGCTGATCGATGTGGAAACTCACCGGACGGTATTTGGCTGGGTACTGAAGATGCTGGCCGAACAGGGTCTGATGAAAGGCAACACCGTCTCTATCGACGGGACGACTCTGGAAGCCAACGCCGCCCTTCGCTCCATCGTCCACCGAGGAACAGGCGAAGCTTACAACGACTTTCTAAAGAAACTCGCAGCTGAGAGCGGGATCGAAACGCCGACGCGCGAGCAACTGGCAAAGCTGGACCGAAAGCGCCCGCGAAAGGGCTCCAGTGAGGAGTGGAAAAGCCCCGGAAGATCCCGATTCACGGATCGTGAAGATGAAAGACGGCCGCACGCACCTTGCCCACAAAGCCGAACATGCGGTGGATCTGGAGACGGGCGGGGTAGTGGCTGTCGTTCTCCATCCGGCAACTGCGGGCGACACGCAAACGGTGCTCGAAACTTTGTGCGAAGCAGGCGAGAATATCTGTGCTGTGGCTGCGGACACGGCGGCTTCGGGAGTCAGCGTCGAAGGTCCTGCCGAATTGGTTCTGGACAAGAGCCATCACAGTAATGGCGTGTTGCGGACTTTGAAAGAGTGGAACGTGCGGAGCTATTGCTCGGAACCGGACCGTGGCCGGCGACGGTGGTCAGACAAAGAGGCGGAGCAGGAAGCGGTGTACGGAAACCGGCGCAGGATCAGGGGCGAGCGCGGCAAGCGACTCCTGCGGCAGCGTGGCGAGAAGGTGGGAAGGTCGTTCGCCCACATGTACGAAAGCGGTGCGATGAGGCGAACGCATCTACGGCAGATAGGCTTTATTCGCCTCAACCAACTCGCCCGCCGGAGTGGTGAGTACCATCGCAACCGGCGCTTCTGCAAAGGCTGCACTGAAGCGCTCTTCGCTTTCCCGCAACGCCGCTTCTGCCCGAGTGCGCTCCGTTATGTCTCTCGTCGAACCAGCAACGGCTTCTATCGAGTGATCAGGAGCGAACACAGGGACGAAGATGTACTCGTAGAACCCGGCACTTCCGTCCGCGCCAGAATAGGGCGTCTCGTCGCGTATCGGTTGTCGTGTTGCAATTACCTGCTCGATTTGCCGCTGCAGTCTGGCGGCGGGGTCTGGCGGATACTCCAGGTCAAAGAAATTCCTGCCGATAGCCTCGTTCAGCGAGAGCTGCCAAAGCGACAAAAGCGCGCGGTTCACGTACGTGAATCGTCCGTCAAGGCTGAAGGTGTAAGCGAAATCCGGGATATGGGAAAGAACTGTATCGAAGTGGTGCCACTGCTGGCGGAGTTTATCCTCGCCCAGTTTTCGTAACGTGATGTCTTGTGCGACGCCAGCTACCTGGTGGATAACTCCATTGGCGTCGCGGATTGGAAATGCCCGGTCGAAGATCCAACGCACCGCTCCGTCAGGGCGAATAAGGCGGTATTCTGCGGCGAATCCCCCGCCGGCCATTTTCTCCTCGAACTCGCGCCGGACCCACTCCGCGTCGCTCGGATGAATGAGCTTCCGCCAGGAGTCGAGGTCCTCGCCCAGACCGTCTGGGGCCAGCCCCGAGACCGTGAAATACGATGGGCTTACGTATATAACGCGAGTCGGTGGGTAGTCGGTTAGCCAGAAAACATCTGCCACATTCTCGGCCAGCAGGCGCAGCGGATGATCGAGTGCCGCGCCGGGTCCTTCTGCTCGGTGCGATGCGTCCGCATCGTTTCGCCCCGCTGCACGGACAGGATCTCGACGAGGCTTTCGTCGAGGGCGCTTCATACGTTCCAGAGGCGAGGCTTCGGCCGAGAGAGCGTTGCAGAAGGTCGTGTCTGCTCGCGAGAGTTTGCCGTCACTGAGTCACCCCTTCGTATGCGGCGGCAGGTATGCAGCGCGGCAGGTTAATTAGACCAGCGTAACAGGAAGAGAGTACTTTCCACATTTAGAGCCCGTCCATGGAGAATCCGCCAGAGAGCGGTTGCAGCCTCGCCCGGTCTAGTTGGTGTGGCCGGCACGCCTACGCCCCCGGACCCACCGCTGAATCACCGTAACAAACGCACCCCCGTTCCGGCTTAAGAAAAGCAGATTCTTGACATCGAAGCCGAATTAAACGTGTAAGTTACGATATACATGAGTGACCAGTGTTATCAAGAGGGCAAAGGGGTGCCCCCGATGTCGAAGCGGCGCGTGGAGTCGCATCAGGCGGTCAAGCTTGGAGCGAATCGTGAGCCAATGGACCCAGCTCAGGAAGTGGGAATGCACCATCTGCTACAGGCGCTTCTGGGCGGCGGGCCGGTCCTCCGAACTCCCCGAAGAGGTACGGCCGTCCGAATCTGATAGTTAGGCTACCCTCGTTGATAGGCTGGCTGGTGGCTGAAACCGGGGCGAGCAAGGCCGGGGCTGGAGCGGCCTCCTTGTTTCCTTCGCCCCAATTGCGCGCATCACGCTCCCACTCGTTGCTGCTTTCTGTTCAAGCCACTTAGCGAGGGAGAGGCACACTTTGGCCATCGGTAGCTTTGGGGACGATTTGTGACCGAGAGCAGGCAGAGTGCGATTCGCCGGGACGGCGTTCCGGTCATTTAGCCGACTGTACGAGAACACGTCACGGGTTCTACGGCTTCGAGTGCCCATGAGGTGCATCCGGCAGCAGGCGACTGGTCCGGGCAAGTGGGCGGTTTCATTAGGGCAGGATTTGTTTCTTCGCCTACGTGATCACAGTGAAGGCAGAGAGGGCTGCCGTCAAAGTATAGAAACCGAGTGGCGGCTCCGCAAACCATGCAGCGTTTTATGTCAGCTCCGGCCTTGATGTACCGCGCCGCTCGCTGACATCATGGCAACGGGGGCTTCCCGATTCGGCGGCGCTTCGGCTGAGGGTTCTCGAAGGTCCGGGAAACGGTGGGCTAGGATCGCTTCGGCGATTTCCGTTTGGAGCGCCCAAGGAATCGTTTGGTTGCCGTGCGCGGGACATAAGCCGTTCAGTTCGCCTCTTTCAGCCAAGGCCATACACTGCTCTCTTGTGTTTGTTGAATAGTAGGATGCTGGCGCAGCTCGGTTGCTGGGACCCATCCATTTCTTTGCTACGTGAGTCATTTCGTGCAATGCTGGACGGCATGGACGCGCAGTTCACGCCGGAGCGGCCCTGCCGGGGTATCTTTGGGCGCTTCGGCTATCTAGCTGGTGTGCGGTGGTGTCGAAAAGGCGCGTCGGCGTCCCCAAGTTGCCCCGAACGACCAGTTTGGTCGATTTACGCTTCAGGTTGGCAGACTGCGATCAAAAAGCGGCGGTCATTGCCCGTTGAGACGAGCGGACCGCCGCTGCGGAGCAGATGAACTGAGAAGACGCATCCAAAGCAGTAGTTATATCACGAACGACAGACCCTGAGCGTGCCGCAGTTCGCTAATAGCACGTAACGTGCCACTCATTTGAGGTGAATCCACAGGTTTTGCACATAACGGAGGAACCGATGAAGCTGAGAGCCATACCGAGTACTGTGTCCGGGAACATGGGAAACCGTCACGGTCGCCCCACGGAGCCGCCTCGGCATAGCAAAAGGTACGTGGATTCTTGGTTAATCACCGCCAATTTGGATATGGGGTGAGAATGGCCCGGCTCACGTGTGCAGGGGCGGCGCTCATCATTGGTGCGGTTCGGCGTCGGTGTGAAGCGGGCTGTGAACGTTCACTGGGTTGAACTAAAGCTTCACGGTGCTACGCCTCTACTGCGCAGAAAAGACACTCTTTCATAACCTCGCACCTGAACTCGGCCGCCACGCAGCGGATCGGGCAGGTCGTGAGATGGCTGTTGAAAGCTGATCTCTGATTCGCAGGCCGGCTTGTGATGTGGCATTTGATTCGTTGACGATTGCTGCTTTCACTTTCGGGAGTCGCGATCAGACGCGCCCGGAGTACATCTCCTGGCTCCGGGCGCGCCTTCACTATCGGCACTCGATGGACGCTACGTACATCCCTCCAGTGGTGAGGGCACCGAGTACAGGGAAACTACGGAGTACTCAGGCACATCGAGCGGATGGGCCGTGAAGAGGGTGCCGCACCAGCGAAGAAGAAGCGGGCCTAGCGCCTCGGGCTCTGTCTATGGAACAACGGCGGGCAGCTTGGAGGAGAAACTGTAACGCTTCGACTGCCCGCCGTTCGTGCAGTCACAGTTGATGGTAATCGTTCACGATTTGTACGGATGTATACAATGTGGTTCTCGGCACCCTCGGAAATTGGCTTCAGCTCGCCGCACTTCGGGAGTTGCCCTTCGCGTCTGGTGACGACCGCTCCCCTCGCTGAGGGTTCTGTTCTCCGGCACGAATGTGCTCCCGAGGCTCGCGCCTTCCCTGTATCTCGTTTTCAGCCAGTGCCTCCATCGCAGAGATCCCCTCGTCTATTCTCCGCATCTTGAGCTTCAGCGCTTCGATTCGCCGCTTCAAGGTCCATGGGCGACTAGAGGCGGGCTGTAAGCTGATCCAGTTCAGCGCGGACAGCCGAAAGACGGTTAACGGTATCCGCCGACCAGTCTGTGCGCGGTAGCCCTGCAGCTAGCGCGTATGCCGCTTCAGCCTTGGCGAGTTTGGCCTTCGCTTCGTGCTTATTGCCCAAATGAGCGTGCCCCCAAGCACCCGCAGTGTATGCCTGGGCCTGAGCGATCTCTGGAATGCGGATGTCCATTGTGGCTTTTATGACGGTGTAAGGGAGGCATAAGTTACAGGGGGAGGCAGTAGCGACTGCTAGAGTGGTCATGCGCTAAGGGATCTCTTAACCGCTGAGACCGGGTGCTCCTCTTTGACGCAGAGGGAGAGAGTGCGTGCCTTGGTCAAATTCCAACTACACAAAGTCAGTTTCGGCGTGACCGGGACAAACAGCGGCGTGCTGCAGACGTTGCGAATCCCGCAGGGTGCCGTCCTGACCTCCGCAGCTCCCCTCGACTACTCGCGCAAAAGGGTACCCATGCTCTGGGACGGCAAGCCCATCGGAGTTTTCGTTGAGGAACTCAAGGCGTCCGCAACGCAGGTCCACGATCCACCTACAGGGTGATCGGAAGCCCACCAAGGTGGGGTTTTTGTGTTCAGAACCAAGAAGCCAGTTGCGGCGTGAATGTCTGATGCCCCTCGAAGGGCTCCGTGAAGTTTGCCCGTCTGTGGAGTACATCCGCTTTCTGTTCTCCGGCAAATCCCTCGCACTCCGAGCTAATCCGAAAATGGTGAATGCTAGGCTCTCCTTTTAAGCTGTCGCGTGAGCCTCCCCAGCCGACTCCTTCAGAATCCGATGAACTGACGTTCTCGGGATTTCCATCTTCTCCGAGATCGCAGTAATCGACAGCCCCGCAGCCCGATGCGCCGCAACCTGGTCACGTCTCACCACAAGCTTAGGACGACCCCCAACCCGTCCCTGCTTCCGCGCCTTGGCTAGACCTGCCAGCGTCCGCTCTGAGAGCCTCACGCGTTCCTGCTTCGCAATGACAGCCAGGATTGCCAGAACCGCATCCTTGAACATGCCGCATGAGTCCAGGTACTGCTCCGTGAAGCTCCGATAATTCACGCCGTAGCTTGTGAGCCGTTCCAGGTGGTTCAGTGTTTCCCGGACACCTTCACGGCTGAAACGGTCCAGGGACCAGAACAGCACCACGTCGAACTTCCGCTGAGAAGCGTCCTCATACATCTTCAGGAACTGTTCACGGTCGGAACGCTAGCCGGATGCGCGGTCCACGTACTCATCCGACACGGCCCACCCTTGGGACTCGCAGAACTGCCGAAGCTGTGCCAGTTGGTTCTCGGTGTCCTGGCGTTTGTCGCGCAAGGAAACTCGCGCATACAAAGCCACTCGCAGTGCCGTTTTGGTCATGACCCATCGTACACATAAACGTTCGTTATTGGAACATGCTTCTTACGGTTCCTTTTCGCCATCTAATCAACACAGAGCAGCCCATCTTCCATGACCGTTTTCGGAACGACAGCGGTTCATGGCAGCGTGTTCGCCTCTTGCTCCAAACCGCCTCGCCATTCTGGCCATAAGATGAAACAGTGGGCCGCAAGCCGGATGGGGGATCGCGCTGGCGAAGACGCCGTGAGCCAGACACCGACGCGCCAAATGGCACTTGGAGAGGCTTTTGGGGGGACCGATCCGGCCTCAATAGCCTGGAACCCGAAAACCGGCTACACCGACTTCGCCACAGCCCCTAAGACGAATCGCCGCTGCCCGGCTGGGCTCGCAGGACCCGGTGAATCGCAACGTAAAGCTGCTATTGCAGTCCCGCGAGTCGAGGCTTAACCACAAGTCGGAGACTTACCGGGGAGTGAGTGCAGGCTTGCCGCTGGGCCGCGTCGCGAATCGCAGAACACATCCGCCACCGGCAGGGCGCAAACCTGGGTGCAGCTCGACGCGGCAGATGCTCAAGTCCGATGACAGAAGTGACAATAGTCCAGTTGTGTCACTTGTGTCAGCGATGGTGGGCCGATGAACTCTCGCATGGACGCCGGATACGCCGCTGGTCCTGCGGCTGTACAGACAAACGATTCAGCGCGCCAAGGGCAGCGGGTGGGGCGACGACAACATCATCGCAGCGCAAAGGGCAGAAATGCTTTCCGAAAAACGCACCCGCCCCTCTAGCAGGCTGCTGAAAAACAAAACGAGTAACCTGGGCGCACAAAAAGACGCCTGGATACTATGCGCGGCGCAGACATACACCAAAACGAGTTGTTCAGTTATGGC
>JAOAPO010000020.1 GCA_025462945.1 Bryobacterales bacterium | reverse complement strand
GTTTCATGAAATCTCGTTCATTTCGTCGCAAGCCACTTGCTTTGGCTGACGGAACCTTGTATCGTCGATACTTGCAGGCTAGCGTAGCGTTCTTTACCGAACGTTTTACTGCCAGTGCCTGTGTGGTTGCGTCATCAAGGAGCCCAGCTCCAGGGTTTTTGGTCTCACGGCTTTAAAAGTTTGCTTTTCGGTAGCGGGCAGCGCAGTTAAACAAAATAAGCTCGCACCATCGAGATGTACGGCCAGTCAAACCGCTTCTGGAATGCTGGCAGTCTCACCTCCGCCCGACACGGAGAGTTTTCGTTGTATCCGGTGACTCGTTGTAGTTGAGGCTCGGGTTGCAAAGCACTCCAGGCGATTCACACTTAGCAGCATCTTCTTAAGGAGAAGAAATCAGAATGTCTAGTTTTACAAAGAAAGTATTTGGCTTCGCCGGCGCAGCGACAGTATTCGCTAGCATGGCGTTCGCGGCTCCCTCGATTTGCACTTCCGGAGCACCCCAGACGAACATCATTCGCGCGGAAGGCACTGCGGAGCAGGTCGGCAACCTGGTCATCAGTTGCGCAGGTGGCGGCCTTGCAGGCACGGCATCCCTTCAGGTTTTCCTGTCTCCCTCACTGCCCGTTACCAGCCGGCTTCTTGCGGCTGGCGGCACTGACACCGAAGTTATCGCCGTCGTTAGCGGTGCTGGCACGGCTGCCGGTACTGTTAGCGGTTCTACGATCAACTTCAGCAACTTTGCCATCCCCGCTGGTGGTTTCACCATCACGATCTCAAACGTTCGCATTAACGCCACGTCTCTCAGCGTCGGCGCTGGCGTACCTCCGTCGGTCAGCGCAACTGCGTTCATCACGGGCAGCGATACCAGCATCATTCCCGCAGTGATCCCTTCGACGCAGGTCGCGTTCGTTCAGAACGGACTTGGCGCAACGGGCGTGTTTAAAGCGATCGGTGGCACCACAGCAGGTGTGACCAAGAACTTCGTCAACTGCGTTGCTGAAGGCGGCACCTTGGCTGGCTCGTTCCGCGTCAATGAGAACTTCGCTCAAGCCTTCAAGACGGCAGCCGGTGAAGCAAACACCGTGCCGGTTGTCGGTCCGTCCGCTGCAATCTCCACGCGTATCAAGGTCAGCCTCGCCAGCGTTCCTGCAGGCGTCACTGTCCTCCTCCCGCTGACCGTTACTTCGTCGGCGGCCGGTGTGGCTCCCGCTGTGCTCACTTGGGTAACCAGTGACACGGGAACCACTGCCGCTACCTCCGACAACAACACCGGTGTTACCGCTCCGGGTCTCGCAGCAACCCTTCGCGCGGTTGCTCTGACCAGCGGCGCTGGCAGCGTGACCTACAGCGTGACCACTCAGGATTTGACGGCTCTCGACAAGTTTGACATTCCGGTCTATGTCGTTACCGCCAACAACGGTGTGACTTCTTCCTCCACCCCGTTCACGATGTCGGCCAGCTTCGCTCCTGTTGGTTCAGCCACTGCGGTTCCGAACTTTGTGGTTGCCTCCAGCACGACCAACACGACCATGAACTCGTTCAGCCAGTGCAGCACCAGCCTGCTATTCCCGTTCGTGACCAACCAGCTTGGTTTCGACACCGGTATCGCGATCTCGAACACCTCTAGCGATCCGTTCGCCAAGCAGGGCGCCGCTCCTCAGGCTGGCACCTGCTCGCTGAACTTCTACGGTGCCGGCGCTCCGAGCCCCGCCAACGTCACCACCCCGAACGTTCCGACCGGAACCACCTACACGCAGGTTCTGTCGGGTGTCGCCGCTGGTTTCCAGGGCTACATGATCGCTCTCTGCAACTTCCAGTACGCTCACGGCTTCGCCTTCATCACGAACGGCGTCGGCGCGAACGGTGGCCTCTCACAGGGTTACCTCGCTGGAGTCATTCCCGACGTGAACCAGATCGCCCGCGCGAGCGGCACTGGCGAAACGCTCGGCAACTAGTCAACAATCAGCACCAACCAAAAGAGGGGGAGCTTCGGCTCCCCCTCTTTACGTTTTTGCGGACTTGCCAAGATAGCTAGTTCGTTTGAACCTTGATCGTAAGTTCCCGATGAAATGGTTCGGCCAGAATCGTCACGGAATCTTCGATCTTGTTCTCACCTGTCCGGCGCAGTGTAACTACTGCTTTGCTACCCGCCTCCAAGTGCACGGGCTGAACGACCACGCTAAGTCCTTTGATCGTCTTGACGTGCGAGTCGATGATCAGATCAAGCGGGCCTGGCAGATTATTGAAGATCGTGACCTGCTGTTCCGGTTCCTTCGCGCTTAGTTTTACAGCGTGCTTATCGATCGTAATCTGGTTAAGCAGCGAACCCACATCGGGATTATCGATCCCCCCGGGCGCAGCGCCCTTCATATCGAGCGCCGGTGCCGCCGCCGAGTCGGCCTTCATCTTCCCGAATGGCGTCGCTGCCTTGACCTCCTCGGGGATATACCAGCTCCAAGCGCCGTTTTCCAACTTCCAATAGGTCGGGGTCGGCATGTCGAAGACCTGACCGCCCGCTCCTGGCATCAATAGGACGACCTTCGCCTGAATCGTGACTTTCGCCGCGGTTGCCGTCTGCATATCGAGTGTCAGGATCTCGAACCCCTTGAGATCGGGCTTCCTGCCGTTGTAGTAGTCTTCCCTCGACTCCTCGGCGACCATCGCTTCCGCCTGCCGATACTTCTTATCGACCATGAGCTGGTAATACTCCTGGACTCGGTCACGGAGGGCTTCGGCTGCGGGCTGCGCGGGCTGTTGTTGCGCCCATGCGGTCACCGTGATGGCGGGATAGAGTAGTCTACGATCCATATACATACATATCGTAGACGCATAGCGCCCCGAACTAGTTTGAAAGGACGAGGCCGGAGGGTAGGTCTTCGCCGAAGATTCGGCCCAGCGCGCGGTCGTCTCGTGCTGTATCGCCTTCGAGTTGGGCGATCATGCCGGGGTCGATGACCCGACCTCGTGCAATTGCTGCGGCTGCGGCGGAAACGTCTCGAACCGGGTCGCCGGTGCAGCGAGCGAGAGAGACCAGCGCGTCCTCGGCACTAGGAACGCTCGCCAGCGCCTCAATCCAGCGAGCTGCCACGGCCGGTGCCACTACCTGATTGGCCGGCCCGTAGAACAGCTGCCGCGCGCCCAACCGCGAAATGCACCAAAGCACGACCGGATTAAATCCCGTCTGCCTCGCCTCTTTCAACAGCGTATCGCCCAGCTGAACCCGTGTCGCCGCCGGAATCAGCTCCATGCTCGCGGCGGTACGCCACATCTCCCGCAGCAGGCTGTTATTCAGGCGAACCAGCTTCTTCCCGGCCTTCGGCATCAGGAATGGCAGCAAACGCTGCGCGATATCGCTCTGCTGATTCTTATTCAGTCCGCCCGCCAGACGTCCCCAGAAAATCCACCAGTCGATCTCATTTTGGGTTTGATTTGCAAACTGTGGTCCCGCAGCAAAGATCCGACGAGCCTGCTCCACCCGGAACTCGTCTCCCATGTAGCCGAATCCCGGCCTCATGCAGAAACCACCCAGGTTCAGCCACCGGATCTCATGCGCGGCCGACCTCTTGCGTCGTTCCACCAGTTCCAGAAACAGATCGGCCAGATGACGAGAAAAATCCACAGGCCACGAATTTCGGCCCAGCCCCAGCACGCCTTCCAGCTTTGCCGGCAACTCTTCCGGAGCCACGTCGCCCCTCACGAACGTCCCGCGCACCAACTCCAGCGCCGCGTCCTGCGCTTCCTGGCTGATCACCGCAGCCGGTCTCCCGGCCAGTGGGTTCTTCGCCGTTTGCTTGCGCAACTGGAACTGGAGCCGCCACCGATTGTCGCTGATCTTGGAATCGCACCACGTTTCCAGCGTCCCGATCTCCGTCAGCCGGGCACCGAGCTTCACCGGGACCAAACGCTCGCCACCCTTGCCGAACCGGATAACTGCTTCGAGCGGCGCATGCTGGTGCAGTTCCTCGCCCTCCGCAAACTCCACGACCTGCCCGGGCACGTCGTCCGTACGCGTCAGCGAACTCAATAAACGAAACGCGACCGGCTTGTTCGCAACCAGCTGCAGATCTTCCCGATCCACTTCGACGGTGTTGCCTTCCTCCGCCCCGCGAGCCACCAGGCAAACTCCCGACGTCTCACCAATCCCGATGTAATACGACCGAGGCAGTCCGCCCCGGACTAAAATCCCCGACCCGGTGGACTTCGCATAGGAATAGTAAGCCGCCCCGGTAGCCACCGCCAGATCCAGGTCCCGGTTCTCGAAGATTTCCGGACGCTTGCCGTACCAGTGCTCCAGCAGGTCAGCCACTCGCTGACGCAGAATCTCGGGGATGAAGAACCCGCCATTGAACAGAATCGCATCGGGAACCTGCCCCGAACTATCGAGAAACGCCGACAAGTGGCGGCTGATCGCCGGATCCGACACGTACGGCAGACCCAGCTCCCGAAACAGACTCCGCTTCTCTTCCTTCGGCTTCTCACCACGAGGAGTCAGCGGCAGGAATCCATCCAGAGCCAGCTCCAGCGCCTCCGCCCGAGTAATCTCCGTCTTCAACGTCCCGCCGATGATCGACGACCCTGACCCCAGAACACTGATCTCGACACTCTGCCGCCGCTCATCGCACAGCAGCACCTCTTTGGCCGCCGAGCACTGTCGCCGCAGCCCGCTGCGCTGCCGAATGGACAACTGCTTGCCCAGCTTCGTCTCCGCCAGCCAAGCCAGCGTCAGATCCAGATTGTCGCCGCCCAGCAGCAGGTGCTTGCCAACCGCCGTCCGGGTGAAATCGATTTTGTCGCCATCGCGCGAAACGCGGATCAGTGAAAAGTCGCTCGTGCCGCCGCCCACGTCGCAGATCAGCACCACCTGCCCGTCGAACAGAAGCCGCCGCGACCGGGCGAAGTTATTCGCGATCCACGAGTAGAACGCAGCAGCTGGCTCTTCCAGCAGCGTGAGCTTGGTCAGCCCGGCCTCTTCCGCCGCCTTGATCGTCAACTCCCGAGCCTCTTCGTCGAACGAAGCCGGCACGGTCAGCACGATGTCCTGATCCGCGAGCGGGCCGTCGATCCCTGCCTGATCCCACGCCTCACGCATCGTTGAAAGCAGCTTCGCCGACACCTCGACAGGCGACATCACGCGCCCGCCTTCGCCCGCATCCCACGGGAGAATCTTGGCCGTGCGGTCTACATCAGCATTCGAAAGCCAGGACTTCGCGCTGTGGACAAGCCGTGTCGGCACAATCGCGCCCTGCTCACGCGCATAGGTTCCCACCGGCTGCCCTTCATCCAGAAAGACGAATGACGGCAAAGTCGTCCGGGTTTCGATGCGCCCAGGGGCCACTAGTTGTGGAATCGGAAAGACCTGAATGGGAGGAAAACTGGTATCTTCCGCGTCCGCGGGATCGATCCAGGCTAAAGCTGAGTTGGTCGTGCCAAGGTCGATACCGACTTTCATCTTTTCTCACGCACGTCGAATTCAAGCTTCCAGCGCTCACCGTCTCTGGACTTGCACCACAACTGCAACACGCCGGTTTCGGTAATCGCGGTCTCGAACGATACGGGAACAAAGCCGTCGCTGGAACCACTCAAGGTCACTTGCATCGGAGCCAACTCGTCCAGATCACCCGTTAGATCCTCGATCAGTTCGCCCGGCGGATCGTCCTTCCGAACGGACGACGAGAAGAACCGGAACTCGGCCGGCTCGCCAACCGCCAGACCGAACTCCCGCCCCGGAATCGTCACCGACGTACCTTCTTCCATCCCGAATTGCGCCACGGCCAAAGCCTTCAGCGGAGCCGGAACACCCGGCACGGCAGGCATCGCCGATTCAATTCCCACGTAATACGAGCGCGCAATGCCGCCGCGAATTCGGACGCCCTTGCCGCGCCGCGCCGCACCATAATACGCCGCACCACGCGCGACCGCATGATCCAGATCCTCGCCGGGCAGGAGTTCCGCACCCGCGAAGCCTTCCTCTGCCAGCCAGCCATTCAGAACCTCGGCAACACGCTCGCGCACCAGCGACGCATACAGTACGCCACCGTTGAACAGCACGTGTGTCGGGCACGCCAGACCACTCGCGCCGCGCCGAACTGCGCCATGCTCCGATTCCGCCGCGCGTTGGCGCAGAAACTTCGCCAGATGCCGCGTGATTGCCGCATCGTGTGCGTACGGCAGACCTATCTCCTGCAGCCCCGCGCGCCGCGCAGCCTCCGGCATTTCCGTGCTCGACGTCCGTGGCAGGAAACCTTCCAGCACCGCCGCAAGCTGGTCGCGCGTCAGCTTCGCCCGGATCGTACCGCCAATCAGACTTGAACCCTTTCCAAGAATCGTCACCGGAGCTTCCGTGTCGGTCGACTCCGGATCCAGCAGCTTCTCTTTTGCCACCCGGCACTGGTTCCGCAGCGTCTGCATCTGGAACGAATCCAGCTTCGTCCCGCGGCCGGCCAGTTCCGCATTCACAGCGTGAGCCAGGGCGAGGTCGATGTTATCGCCGCCCAGCAGGATGTGATCGCCCACGGCGACACGTTCCAGCTCAAGCTGACCGTCACGGTCGGCGACTGAAATCAACGTGAAGTCCGTCGTACCGCCGCCAATGTCGATCACCAGCACCAGGTCGCCCTTCCCAAGGCGCGTGCGCCAGTCGGGATGCCGCTCAACCCAGGCATAGAACGCGGCCTGCGGCTCTTCCAGCAAAACGGCATCAGGATACCCGGCCGACTTCGCGGCACGCTGCGTCAGTTCTCGCGCGATGGCATCGAACGAAGCCGGAACCGTAACCAGCACATCCTGCTCATTGAAAGGCGCATCCGGATGCTGCTCGTTCCACGCCGCCCGAAGATGCTCCAGGTAAGCGGCCGAAGCAGAGACCGGCGAAATCCTCCCCACGCCTTCTGGCGCCTGCTGCGGCAGCAGGGCGGAGGTCCTGTCGACCGCAGGGTAAGAAAGCCAGCTCTTTGCCGAGGAAACCAGTCTGCCCGCCACCTCGGCGCCGCGCCGCTGCGCGAATCTGCCAACCACGTAAGCAGGCGCAGGATTCCAGGGCAGGGAAGTGCCGCCCTCCGGAAACTCCTTCTCACCGTTCAGGTAAAGAAACGATGGCAGCAGCGATTCCGAAGAAACCTCATTCGGACCCGTCAGCTGCGGAATAGCCGCAACTTCGACGGCTGGCTGTTCCACGCCCAGGGCGGCGAACGCCAAAGCACTATTAGTCGTGCCAAGGTCAATCCCAATGGAGTATTTCGGGCCCGCTGACGACATGTAGAGCCTACTCCACTTCGATTTCGGCAGGCGCCAAAATCATCAGATCCGAGCGCGAGCCCAGCTTCGGCAGCGAGGCCGAGTTGGCACGCCAGCCCTTATGCCGCAACACACCGCCCGAAGGCTGGCCCGTTGCCGGAACGTTGCCGATGAATTTCGCCATCGCCGCGCCGCCCGAAGGAGGCTTCACAGGGCTGCCTTCCACTGCATCGATCACCGGACCCGGCGTGAAGTGGCGCAACAGCACGCCGCGCGCATTCGACTGGACATCACGCGCCGCCGCGCCGATCTGCTCGTCCGAAAACGGTCCTAAATCTTCCATTAGGAAATCGAGTATCCGCGATTCGCGCTGCAGCAGGCTCAACAGTTGCAGGGCTCCGTCCTCCGGTTTCACTTCAGGCTTGGGCGGAGCAGGCTTCGGAATCGAAGCTTTGGTCACCAGGCCCAGCGCTTCCAGAAGATCCTCGGGAAGAGCGCCGCCGAACAGGAGCCCGAAAAAGGCCCGAAATGCCATCACGATACGGTTCAAAGTGTAAGAGACTCCAAAGTTTAAGGATAACAATGGGCCCAGACTGACACGCTGCGCCTCACGATGTCAGATAATCCTCTGATAGTGAGCGCCCCACTTTCCCCCGACCAGATCCGGACCGCCGTCGCCGAAGAACTCAACGTGGCGCAGTTCGTCGACATCCACACCCACCTCTACAAACCCAGCCTCGGCTCCATCGGCCTGTGGGGTATCGATGAACTCATCACCTATCACTATCTGGAGGCCGAGCTCTTTCGCTCCAATCCCATCACGCCCGGCAAGTACTTCTCCCTGACCAAAACCGAGAAGGCCGACATCATCTGGCAGACGCTGTTCGTTGCGAACACGCCCATCTCCGAAGCGACCCGGGGCGTCATCGCGGTGCTCCACGCCTTCGGTCTCCCCACGTCAGGCGACCTGACCGAATCCCGCGCCTTCTTCGCCTCCCGTAACCTCGACGATCACATTCGCGACGTCTTCCGCCTCGCCGGCATCAGCGAAGCCGTCATGACGAACGACCCTCTCGACCCCGACGAAGCGCCGCTTTGGGAAAAGGGGACTGAGCCCCATTCCCTGTTCCGCCCCGTGCTCCGCCTCGACCGCATCCTCAACAAGTGGGACCAGCACTGGCACATTCTCCAGGCCAAAGGCTTCGACGTCCAGGCCGACGGCTCCGGGCGCACCATGGCTGAGGTTCGCCGCTTCCTCGAAGGCTGGGTCGACCTGATGAAGCCCGTCTACATGGCCGTCTCGCTGCCCGACACGTTCGCTTACCCCGACAACAGTCTCCGCGTCCGTTTCCTCCGCGAAGCAGTGCTCCCCATCTGCCGCGTCGCAGACATGCCGATGTCCCTGATGATCGGCGTCCGTTACCAGGTCAATCCGGAACTCCGCCTGGCTGGCGACGGCGCGGGCAAGGCCGACCTGCGTACCGTCGAACGCCTCTGCGTCGACTTCCCCGACAACAAGTTCTTCATCAGCCTGCTCAGCCGCGAGAACCAGCACGAACTCTGCGTCTATGCGCGCAAGTTCGCGAACCTCATGCCGTTCGGCTGCTGGTGGTTCCTTAACAACCCGTCAATCGTCGAGGAGATGACGCGCGAGCGCCTCGAAATGCTCGGGGCCAGCTTCATCCCGCAGCATTCTGATGCGCGTGTGCTCGAACAAGTCATCTACAAGTGGCGCAACACGCGCCGAACCCTGACGCCCATCCTTTCGAACACCTACCTGACGCTCCGCGAAGACGGCCGCCCGGTAACCCGCACTGATATCAAGCGCGACATCAACCGCCTTTTCCGCCTTAACTTCGAGAACTTCATTCAACCGGCAAGCGCCCACGTATGCCCTCACTAACAGCAGCGGATCCAAAACCCGGAATCTTCGGCTCCCGACTCCGCTGGGCGGTGTGCGGCCTCCTCTTCTTCGCGACCACCGTCAACTACCTCGACCGCCAGGTCCTTGGCATCCTCAAGCCAACCCTCGAGAAAGAACTCGGCTGGAACGAGGACAACTACGGCACCATCGTCTCTACGTTCCAGATCGCCTACGCGCTGATGATGCCCCTCGCCGGTCGCCTGATCGACTGGCTCGGCACCCGCTTCGGCTATGCGCTGGCTGTCGCCGTCTGGTGCGGCGCATCAATGCTTCACTCCCTGGCCGGAACGCCCTTTCAGTTCGCGCTCGCCCGTTTCGGTCTGGGCCTTGGCGAGGCCGCGAATTTCCCCGCTGCCATCAAAACCACGGCCGACTGGTTCCCCCGTAAGGAGCGCGCCTTCGCCACCGGCATCTTCAACAGCGGGACCAACATCGGCGCACTGATCGCGCCTCTGCTCGTCCCCTTCGTGGCACTGCACTTTGGCTGGCGCATGTCCTTCATCGCCACCGGCCTTTTCGACGTTGTCTGGCTCGTTATCTGGCTCATCTGGTACCGCCAGCCGGAGCAGCACAAGTCACTCACCCGCGAAGAACGCGAGTACATCACTTCCGATCGCGAGGAAAACGAAAGCGTCGTCCGGCTCCCGTTCCTGCAGATCGTGAAGCAGCGCGCCGCCTGGGCCTTTCTCGCCGGCAAGTTCATGACGGACCCCGTCTGGTGGTTCTACATCTTCTGGGTGCCCGGCTTTCTCCACGACGCCTATGGCCTCAACCTAACGCAGCTCGGCCTGCCGCTGGTCGTGATCTACCTCGCGGCGGACATCGGTTCCATAGGCGGCGGCTGGATTTCGCGCGGCCTGATTGGTCGCGGCTGGGAGGCCTCAAATGCCCGCAAGACCGCTATGCTGATCTGCGCCTGCGCCGTAACGCCGGTCGGCTTGATCATGTTCACGGGCGGCAGTATGTGGGCCGCTGTCGGGCTCATCGGCCTCGCCACGGCCGCTCACCAGGGCTGGTCAGCCAACCTGTTTACATTGCCCTCAGATACCTTCCCCCGCCGCGCAGTCGGCTCCGTGGTGGGCTTCGGAGGGATGGGAGGCGCACTCGCCGGGGCCGTCGTCGCGAAGGTCGTCGGCAAGTGGCTCGACTACTCGCACAAGTCCTACGGTCCACTATTTATCTGGGCGGGCAGCGCCTACCTGGTGGCGCTGCTCATCATCCACATACTCGTGCCACGCCTCCGCCAGGTGGAACTCGAAGACTGAACCTTACTGGATCGAGTCGGCCAGCGAGAAGATCGGCAGATACAAAGCGATCAGCACGAACGCGACGAAGATCCCCATGAACACCATGATCAACGGCTCGATCAGCGAAAGCGCTGCGGTCATCTTCGTATTCACATCTTCTTCATAGAACTCGGCAACGCTGCTCAGCATCGCAGGCAGCGCGCCCGTGGACTCGCCAACTTCAATCATGTCCACGGCCAGCGGCGGGAAAATCTTGGTCGCGGCGAGCGAGGTAGAAAGCGGCTGGCCTTCTTTCACCATCCGGCCCGCCTTCTCCAGCGTTTTCCGCAGCAGCGGCGTCCCCAGAGATTCCGCCGCCGTGTCCAGCCCCTGCACCAGCGGGATACCGCCCGTCAGCAGCGTCCCCAGCACGCGCGAGAACTGCGCCACCTGATACTTGATCCAAATGTCCCCAAACAGCGGCACCCGAATCTTCACGCGGTCGATCTTCTCCCGCGCCGCCTCACCTCGCGACCACCACAGGAACAGCGCAATCAGCCCAAAGACCGCCAGCGCGCCCACTACTATGTAGCCGCGCGCCGTCGTCCCGATCGCGATCAGGTAGATCGTAATATCCGGCAGACGTGCCGACATGCTGCTGTAGAGCGTCGCGAAACTCGGCACCACTGACGTTACCAGGAACACCATTAGCGCGATCACCAGCAGAATCAGCATGCACGGATACAGCAGCGAAACCAGCACCTTCTTGCGCACCGAAAGCGCCAGCTTCTGATACGTGATGTACCGTTCCAGGACCTCCGTCAGGCTGCCCGACTTCTCGCCAGCCATCACTGAGGTCACGAAGATCTTGGGAAAGATACCCTGCGCCCGAAACGCCTCAGACAGCAATACGCCCTTGCGAACGTCCTCGCGCACCGCATTCACGTAAGGCATCAGCTTCGCGTCGGTCAGTCGTTCCGCCAGCAGGTCCAGCGACTTCAAAATCGGCAAGCCCGCGCGAATCAACGTCACAAACTGCTGATTGAAAATTAGAAACTTCTCAAGGTTCAGCTTCCTGCGGCCCGGCATCGCAATATCGCCGGAAAGGCTGATCCCAGCCTGCTTCGACTTTACCGAATAGACGAGAAAACCCTGTCGGTTGAACCGGTCCCGGATCTCCTGCTCGGTCGCGCCCTGAACGGCCTGCGTGTGGGTCTGGCCGTGCGCATCGGCGTACTTCAGTACAAAGTCGGCCATCTAGCGATCCGCCTCGACAACAGAAATCCCCGGCGGCGGCTGGAATGCGAACAGCGTCGGCGCGATCGGTGGGTTCAGCTTTTCATTGGAGAAATTAAACTCCAGGCGCGAACCATCCTGCCCGGTCACCCGTAATCGATGGATCTCGCCCTCTGCCGTCGCCAGAAACTCCACCTTCGTATAAGCCGCATTCGCGGACTTCGGTTCCGCGGTAACCCAGGTTCCGTCAGCTTGATTCGCGGTCGCAAATCCCTTGAATTCCTTCTCGAAGTCAAGCTTGCCCAGCAAAAAGGCCAAAGGAGCGCGCATATCGTCCGACTCCTTCAAACGGCTCTTCTCGGCATGAGCATCGCCCGGAGTGTACAGGTACGCGTTCTTGCCGTCCGAAATGAAGAGCTTGCCGGCCGGATCGGCGTACTCCCAGCGCATGCGCCCCGGCTTCCGGAGGTAGAGAGTGCCGTTTTCGGAGCGTGCCGGCCTCCTCGAGGCTGTGTAGATCTCGGAGAAAGACAAAGTCAAAGACTGCGCGCGGTTATAGCGATTCTCAATGGCTTTCAAATGATCGCGGACATCCGCGCCCGCCGCCAAAACCGGCATTGCCACCAGCAGACAGCATGTCCGCACAAAGTCCATAACTGATTGACGTGCAAATCCGCCCGGGCGTTGAGGCTTTGTGGTTACATCAGATGCATGCCGGAATCGACGAACAGAACATTACCTGTTACGCCGCGTCCCAGCCGGCTCGAAAGGAAGACCGCCGCATCGCCGACTTCGCCCGGTTCCGTATTGTGCCGCAGCGGCGAGTGGTCGCGTGTCGCGTCCAGCATCGTGGTCAGATCCTTCACCGCTCGTGCCGACGCCGTCTTCACCGCGCCCGCCGAAATCGCGTTGACGCGAATCTTACTCGGCCCGAGATCGTTCGCCAGGTACCGAACCGAAGCCTCCAGCGCCGCTTTCGCCACGCCCATCACGTTGTAGTTTGGCCGAACCCGGATAGACCCCAGATAACTTAGCGTGGTGATTGCGCCCCCGTCCGTCATCAGAGGAGCCACCGCGCGCGCCATCCCTACCAGCGAATAAGCGCTGATGCTGTGCGCCAGCAGGAAACCTTCCCTGTCCGTCTCTACGAATGGCCGTCCCAGATCTTCGCGGTTCGCAAACGCAAGACTGTGGACCAGCGCGTTGATCGGCCGGCCCAATGCCCGCAAATGCTCCGTGAGGCCGTCGATCTCTGCGTCTTTTGAGACATCGCAAGGAATCAGCTTGATCACAGGCAGGTGGCCAACGATCGACTCGATGGTCTCCTTCTGCTTCTCATTCAGGTACGTGAGCACCAGCGAAGCACCCTCTTTGGCAAACGATTCCGCTATACCAAAAGCAAGACTCCACTTATTTGCAATCCCGGCGATGACCGCCGTCTGTCCTTCTAGCAATCCAGGCATGAACTAACAGGTTACTTCAGCAGATTGTTCACACGCAGCCAGTTCGCCAGCAGGCCCGGCCATTCAGCGAGTGCGAAATCATCCATGGCTAGCCCCACGCCGTGCGGGCCGCGCTGGAAAATGTGCATTTCCGCCGGCACACCCGCCTTTCGCAGCGCCAGGTAGTAATGAACGCTGTTCTCTGCAGGCACCGTCGTATCTGCAGTGGTCTGAAAGATAAAAGTCGGAGGAGTCTGCGCCGTTACGGCATTCTCACCCGACAAACTCTTCGCCAGCGCCGGATCCGGGTTCTCACCCAGCAAATTCTTCTTCGACCCCTGATGCGTCCACGCCTCGGTCATCGAAATCACCGGATAGCCAAGCACCGCAAAATCAGGCCGGCTCGACGCGCGATCGATCGCATCCGGCGCGTCGGCCTTGCCCGCCTCGAACAGTGTCGAAGCACTCATCGCCAGATGCCCACCCGCCGAGAACCCCATAATCCCGATACGCTCCGGGAGAATACGCCACTCCGCCGCTTTCGCCCGCACCGTACGGATCGCCCGCTGCGCATCCCCGATCTCCACCGGATGGTGATAACGCGGTCCCAGCCGGTACTTCAGCACAAAAGCCGCTATACCCAGAGAATTCAGATAATTCGCAACCTGCCGGCCTTCGTGATTCGAAGCGAGCGCGCCATAGCCGCCGCCCGGACAAACGATCACCGCAGCCACAGGCTGATTCATGCTCCGGGGCAGGTACACCGTGATGGTCGGAATGTCGCGATCCTCCGTCCCCTGAGCGCCGGGAGCCTGCCCTTCCCACAGAGGCATCACCTTCGTATCCTGCAAGGTCGTTTGGGGACCGCGCCCCTGCTGTGCGGCGGCCAGAGCCGCGAAAGCAAACATCGAAATGATCGTGCGCTTCATAGTTTGCAGCCGATCATAACAGGTTGCGGATAATGAACATGTCTGTTCGCCATCCTCATCGCTGTCGTTGGGCTCATCGTCTACGGGTCACTATACCCGTGGACGTTTCAGGCAAATCCCGGTGTAACCAACCCGTTCCTGGTCCTGCTGACCGCTCACGCGGACGATTTCAACCGGCGCTTCATAACAGACATCATCATTAACCTCGGCCTGTATGTGCCGCTCGGATTTAGTGCATACCTCGCCTTCCCGCGCCTTCGTTCCGCGGCCGTTCGCCTTCTCCTCGCAGTAGCGTTCGGCTTAACCCTCTCCGCCAGCGTTGAAATGCTGCAACTCTACATTCCCAGCCGCCGATCCAGCATCATTGATGTGGGCGACAATACCGTCGGCACGCTGCTTGGCGTCATCGTCGCCATGCTGCTGGAATCAACGGTGAGGCGGAAGCTCGGCCAGGCGGGATATCGAAAGCTGGACCGCCCGGCTCTCTTCCTGCTCACGGTGTTTTTGTCCTCCCTCACATTTCCGTTCTTCCCGGTGATGTGGCTGCCGGTCTTCAAATATAAGATCGCCCAAATGCTGCACCCGCCGTCCTTCCATCTCGTCGTTTTTTTGACAGCAATGGCAAGTTGGTATGCAGTCGCCTGGATGCTCCGCACCGTTTCAGTTCCGCGTCGCCTGGTGTGGATCTCGTTCACGGTGATCCCCGCGCAAATCTTGATCCTGGAGCGAATACCCACGTTTTCAGAAGCGCTGGGTGCCGTTGTCGGGCTCAGCCTGGCCACTCGCTATGCCAGTCGGCCCGTGGCTCCCTGGCTATTCCTTGCGACCATTGCTGTTCGCGGCCTCATGCCACTCCATTTCGGTCCGTCTCACGCGCTCAGCTTCGTCCCGTTCGGCGCGTTTCTGGACATGAGGTGGGAAACAGGAACGCAACTCCTGCTTGAGAAAAGCTGGTATTACGGTGCCGCTATTTGGCTGCTCCGGGCGGGGTCGCTCACGCTTAGCAGTGCCACCGCTACGGTAGTCGTCACGCTCGCAGCCATAGAAATCTGCCAGATGTACATCCCCGGACGAACTCCGGAGATAACCGATCCCATCCTGGCTCTGCTGCTCGGCCTCACGTTTCGGGCGCTCCGTCCCTGACTGTGTTGCAGCGCCCGCACCCAATCTCCTCCTGACCTGTTCTGGCGTTTCGATTGCTCCAGCGTTCCCGCTTGATTCCGGGAAAGAACGTGAAGCATCCTCCTCTATTGGCCACCGCGCTTGGTCTCCTCCTCACAGGCGGACTTGGAAGCCAAATCCAAAATCAGCCTGATGACGCGCAGTGGGTGATGCCGGCCAAGAACTTCGCCAGCACTCGTTTCAGCACCCTAAGCGAAATCAACACCGCGAACGTCAAAAATCTCGCACTGAAGTGGTCGTTCTCAACCGGCCTCGACAAAGGCCACGAAGCGGCACCCTTAGTCGTCAACAACACGATGTACATCGTGACGCCCTGGCCGAACACGCTCTTTGCCCTCGACCTCACCAGGCCCGGGCCAGCCGTGAAGTGGACCTACCAGCCGAACCCCTCCCGCAGCGCGAAAGGTGTTGCGTGCTGCGACGTTGTCAATCGCGGCGCGGCCTACTTCAACGGCAGAGTCTTCTACAACACCCTGGACATGAATACCGTTGCGGTGGACGCTGTCACCGGCAAAGAAGTCTGGAAGACCAGTCTGGGCACTATCCGCCAGGGCGAGTCGATGACAATGGCACCGCTCGTTGTAAAAGGTAAGGTCATCGTCGGCAACAGCGGCGGCGAAATGGGAGTCCGTGGGTGGCTTGCCGGGCTCGACGCCGAAACCGGCAAAATTTCATGGCGCGCGTATACGGCCGGCCCGGACACCGACGTCCTGATCGGCCCGAATTTCAAACCCTTCTACCCCATGGATCAGGGCAAGGACCTCGGCCTGAAGTCCTGGCCTCCGGATATGTGGCGTATCGGCGGCGGCTCAGCCTGGAGCTGGATCTCGTACGATCCCGAACTGGACCTTATCTACTACGGCACCGCGAACGCCAGCCCCTGGAATGCCGATCAGCGCCCCGGCGATAACAAGTGGAGCTCCACGCTTTTCGCCCGCCGCCCCGAAACCGGCGAAGCCATCTGGGCCTACCAGTTGAATCCGCACGACGATCATGACTACGACGGCGTCAACGAAAACATTCTGCTCGACCTCAATATCAACGGTCGACTGCGCAAAGTTCTTGCACACCCCGACCGCAACGCCCGCATGTACATCATGGATCGCGCCACGGGCGAAGTCCTCTCTGCCGAGACCTACGCGCACCAGAACACCAGCGAGGGCGTCGATCTGAAAACCGGTCGTCTCAAGACGGTTCCCTCGAAGAGTACCGGCTTCAAAACCGTCCGTGACATCTGCCCCGCGGCCCCTGGCGGCAAAGACTGGCAGCCCTCATCCTACTCCCCGCGAACCGGCTTGATCTATCTCCCACACAACAAACTCTGCAAGGAATTCGAGGGCAGACAGGCCAACTACATCGCGGGCACGCCCTACCTGGGAGCCACCGTGCGAATGTACGCGGGACCCGGCAACTATCGCGGTCAGGTCAGCGCCTGGGATCCTGTCAAAGCTAAAACGGTCTGGAGCATTAATGAGCGCTTCCCGGCCTGGAGCGGTACCGTCGTGACTGCCGGGGACGTTCTCTTCTACGGCACCATGGATGGCTGGTTCAAGGCTGTGGACGCGAGGACCGGCACACAGCTATGGCAATTCAAAACCGCCTCGGGCGTCATCTCGCAGCCCGTCACCTATAGAGGACCGGATGGCAAGCAGTACGTCGCTGTCGTCGATGGCGTCGGCGGCTGGTCCGGAGCTATCGTCTCCGGCGGCCTCAATCCGAAAGACGGAACAGGCGCGCTCGGGTTCGTCAACGCCATGTCAGATCTGCCGAGGTACAGCCCGAAAGGCGGCACTCTCTATGTCTTCGCGCTTCCTTAGAGTCGCGACCTTCGCGGCCTGCCTCCTTGCACTCGCCTGCAAACGAGAGGAGCGCGATTTCCGGCCGCAGCCCGCCAGACTTTCGCTGACTGCACCCTCGGAAGCGCAAGGCGACCTCGTGCCTGCTAATACCCCTGCGAATACCGTCACATCTCCGGTCCGAGGAGGTAATCCCTATGAAGGCGTCGCCTGGGGCATCTCCGAAGGGCAATTCCTGTTCGATTCGTACAACTGCTCCGGCTGTCACGCGCGAGGAGCTGGCGGCATGGGTCCGCCTCTCATTAAAGACAAGTGGATCTACGGTGTCGAACCCGAGAAACTATTCGAGACCATCGCGAAGGGCCGCCCAGACGGCATGCCCGCCTGGGGTTCAAAAGTCCCTGAATATCAGATCTGGCAACTCGTCACCTACGTCCGGTCGATGAACGGCCTGGAGCCGAAGTCCGCGACCCCCGTCCGCTCCGATCACCTGCAGCAGTCGCTCCGGGAGAGGCCCCTCCAATGAACCCTCAATCGGCTTTCCAGACCGCCGGCCAGCATGCTGACGCGATTCGCAACCTCGGCCTGCAGTTCGTCGGACTTCTCGGTTTGATCTTCCTGCTCGTCATCACCATGTCGCTTCTCTCCATCAGGCGGCGTCATCGCGGCATCGAGCAGGAGCCGCTCGAACACACTCACCACCCGTCGCCCGGGACCGAAGCGAAGCTCACCAGGGCCGTCAGCATCGCCTGCGGCATTACGCTCCTGATCATCTTCGGACTCGTCACCGTCAGCGTCTCCGTCGGCAAAGGCATCTCGGCACCCGTGAACGCGCCGAAGGATCTGGTGGTGGAAGTGAACGCAAATCAGTGGTGGTGGCAGATCCGCTACCTCAGCGACGATGCCAGCGCCATCGTCACAACAGCCAACGAGATCCACCTCCCCGTCGGACGCCGCGTCTTGATTCGCGGCAGCTCGAATGACGTCATCCACAGCTTCTGGGTCCCCAGTCTGCAGGGCAAGCGCGATCTTTTCCCCCAGCACATGACGAGCGAATGGCTGAAAGCAGACCGCCCCGGACGCTTCCGTGGCCAGTGCGCCGAGTTCTGCGGCTTCCAACACGCCCACATGGCGTTTTGGGTCGTGGCGGAGCCGGACGCGCAATTCCAAGCCTGGATGAGGCAGCAGTTGCAGCCCGCCGTTGAGCCGCAGGACGACGAGAAGCGGCGCGGTCGTAAGGTGTTCATGGACAGCGCCTGCGTCTTGTGCCACACCATCCGGGGCACTGAGGCCTCCGGTTTCGTCGGACCCGATCTCACCCACATGGGCAGCAGGCTGTCACTCGCGGCAGGTGCCATGCCCAACAACAAAGGCAACCTCGCCGGCTGGATCGCCGACCCCCAAAACATCAAGCCCGGAACTCATATGGCAACCGTTCCACTGCATGCCGAAGATATCCAGCCCCTGATTGACTATCTGGAGAGTCTGCAATGAGCTCCACACTCACTCTCGGATCGCCCACGGAACAAACGGACCGCGAACAACTCGAGCGCTCCTGGCAGCACTGCCCCGGCCTCCTCGGCTGGCTTTCGGCGACTACCCACCAGGCGATCGGCCGAAGATACATCATCACGGCTTTCATCTTCCTCCTGCTGGGCGGCATCGAGGCTTTCGTCATGCGCATGCAACTGGCGCGCGCTGACAGCACGCTGCTCGGCCCCTCTGCATATAACAAGCTGTTCACGATGCATGGCACCACCATGATGTTCCTGTTCGCGGTGCCCGTCATGGAAGGCATGGGCATCTATTTTGTCCCACTCATGGTGGGAACGCGCAATGTCGCGTTCCCAAGGCTGAACGCGTTCAG
>JAOAPO010000007.1 GCA_025462945.1 Bryobacterales bacterium | reverse complement strand
CCGCAGTTGGGGACGCGGGCGGCCTTCGTCCATGGGGAGCGAGATGACTTCGGGACCATCGACGAGATGCGGGCGGCTTTGGCGCTCATTCCAGCCGAGACGCTGCTGTGTCCTGTTACGGGCGCCGGTCACGACCTGAAGAAGGGCAGGATCGACCTGACCCCGGCGCTGGATTTCCTACTTTGACTTCATGACCCAGGTGCCGTCCCAGGCGTCACCGGGCGGGGTGTCGCGCATCAGGGCAACGCGTTTGAGATAGGTGGCGGAAAGTTTGTCGCCCGGGTTTGCGGCCAGTGCCGCGTTGAAGCAACTGTCAGCTTTTTCCCATTCCTGACGCCGATAGTACATGAGCCCGTCTTTGAAGGCTTCCAGCACCTCGCGGAGATTCGGAAACGTCTCTTCAGTGTGGTAGTCGAGGACTTCGAAGACCGCGGCTGGCTCGGTTTTGCCTTTCACGATGACCTTATCGATCTCGCGAACCCGGTACGTGCCGCGCAGCCGTTTGAAGGTGTTCTCGCTGATCAAAATTCGCGCGCTGTACTCTTTGCAGGCACTTTCGAGACGTGCGGCGAGGTTCACGCCGTCACCGATGACGGTGTAATCCATGCGTTTGGGCGAGCCGATGTTGCCGGAGACGATGGTGTCCGTATTCAGGCCGATGCCGATATCGACGGGCTTCTTGCCAGCTGCGGCGCGCTCCTGATTCCAGCGCCGGAGATCGCCGATCATCGATATGGAGGCTCGGACGGCGCGGTCCTCATCGTCGTCGTGCGGCAAGGGCAGGCCGAAGACGGCCATAATGGCGTCGCCGATGAACTTATCGAGCATGCCGCCCTGCTTTTGAATGCATTCCACCATGATGGTGAAGTATTCGTTTAGCAGGGTGACGGTGCCTTGTGCCCCGAGGTCTTCAGTGATGGACGTGAAGCCCCGGATGTCACTGAACAACACGGTTCCGATGACACTTTTGCCGCCCAGCGCGTCTTCCCCGCCCTCCATCAGCTTTTCGGCGATGGCCGGGTCCATGTAACGCGACATGGTCGATTTCATACGTTTCTCGCTGGAGACGTCTTCGATCATGAGCAGCGTGCCCAGCTTCCTGGCGGGGTTGTCACGGTCGGGCTCGCTCATGAGCGGCAGGGCCGTCAGATTGACGGAAAGCTTCTGGCCGTCGGCCTGCAGTTCGGCGTCGACGGCGATTTCGGTTTTCAGCGTTTCGCCCACGTGAGCGATCCGTTCCATAACCCATTGGTTGGGGCCGGTGAAGTAGTCGGAGGCCGGTTTCTGCAGAACATCTTTGCTGGAAACGCGGAGAATGCGCTCACCGGCGTGATTGCAGGTGACGATCTTGCCGTCTTCGTTCAGCGTGATCACGCCGTTCGACATGCTTTGCAGAATGCCTTCGTTGTAGTTCTTGATGTTCTGGATGTCGTCGAACAGCTTGGCGTTTTCGAGGCTGATTGCGAGTTGGGCGGTGAAGACTTTAAGGCGCTTCTCGTCTTCATCGGTGAAGGGTCCGCCCTTCTTGTTCAGGACCTGCGTGACCCCGATAGTCTTGCCGTTTTTGTTGACGATCGGGACACAGAGAATGGAACGCGTGAAGTAGCCCGTTCGCTTGTCGAAGGCGGGGTTGAAGCGCAGGTCGGCGTAGGCGTACGGGATGTTGATGACCTGGCCGGAGGTGAAGACAGCGCCTGCGATGCCGGCGGTATTGGGCAGGCGGATCTCGCCGACGGAGGCACCCATGGCGACGCGCGAAAACAGCTCGCCTTTCTTCTCATCATTCAGGAAGAGAGACGCTCGATCCGCCTGAAGCATTTTCGCGGCTTCGGTGACGACGCGGGCCAGCATGGTGCTCAGGTCGAGGTCAGACGTGAGTTCACCGACCATGTCGAGGAAGCGAAGTTCTTCCTGCCGGGCGGCGAGCATGCGCTCCATGACCTGAGCGCTGCGCAGCGTCATGGCGGCCTGGGCCGTCATGGATTCCAGCAAGTACAGGTCTTCGCGGCTGAAGTTCCCATCGCGCTTATTGAGGACCTGCAGGACGCCGATGGTCTCGCCGCCGGGAGTCACGATCGGCGCGCAGAGGATGTTGCGAGTGGTGAAGCCTGTATCCTGATCGATCGCACGGTTAAAGCGCGAGTCGTTATACGCGTCCTCGACGATGAGTCCCTGACCGGTCTTGAAAACGAGGCCGGCGATACCAGCATCGTTCAGAAGCCGGATCTCGCGAACGCCGATGCCCTGGGCGACGCGCGAGTAGAGTTCGTTGGACTTCTCATCGTTCAGGAAGAGCGTGCCGCGTTCGGCGTTGGTCTGCTGAACGCTGACCTCGACAATGTAGCGAAGAATCTCGTCGAGCGTTTCGGCCGCAGCGACCTTCGTTGCAATCTGCAGCAGAAGGTTCGTCTTTTTTGGCTTCCGCCGGGGAGGACGCTTCGCGGTCAGCAGCGCGATGGTCGACGACGCTCTTTGCTCGGCGGTATCAGGCATGCTGTTTCTCGAGTCGGCCCCGCAATTCCTGGATGGTCAGGTGAAGCTGCCGGACTTCGTCGGCCGTCGCAGCACGCAACAGCTGCGCCGCATCGTCCGCGGCCACTCGCTGCTGTTCCATCTTTTCGCGAAGAGCCTGCACGGTGGTACGCATGTTGACGAGTTCCTCGTGCTTCTCCGCGACAGCTCCCTGGATTTTCGTCTGTTCACCGAAGCGCGCTTTTTCCAGCTCTTCGCGCATGGCGGAGATGGTTTCGCGAAGCTGCAGGATCTCGTCCTGGGATGCATGCGCGGTCTGCTGCACCTTTTGCTGCTCGGCCGCGCGCGCGCGTTCCAGCTCGTCCCGCATGGCGGACACGGTGCTGCGCAAGATCTGAATCTCGCTGTACGCCGCGACGAGCGACTGTTGCAACTCGTCTTGTTTGAATGTAACCGCCGATTGCACCGTGGTACCGTCATCCAGTTTAGACGGTCGGTGCGTTTCGTCACCTTCTATGACTTGCGAAGGTCTTGCGGAACTTCTCCAGCTTGGGGGCGACCACATACATGCAGTAGGGCTGGTTGGGATTTCGGTTCAGGTAGTCCTGATGGTATGCCTCGCCCGTCCAGAAGCGCGGCGCGTCTTCCACCGTGGTCACAATGGGGTCACTGAAAGCGACAGAGGACGTCAGTTCAGAGATCATCTGGCGTGCCGTTTCGCGCTGTTCGGGGGTGTGGCAGTAGATGACCGAGCGGTACTGCGTGCCGATGTCGTTCCCCTGCCGGTCGAGCGTGGTTGGATCGTGGATAACGAAGAAGATTTCGAGGATGTTCCGGAAGCTGATCTTTTCGGGGTCGAACGTGACCTGCACGACTTCCACATGTCCGGTACGGCCGGAACAGACATCCTGGTAGGTGGGATTCGGCCCGGGACCGCCCATGTAGCCGGAGACGGCGGAGATCACGCCTTTCGTCTCACGGTAAACTGCTTCGAGGCACCAGAAGCAGCCGCCCCCAAGCGTCACGATTTCGTTGTCGGCCATTAGCTACAAGCTTAGCGTTCGGTGGAGCGGACCGCTAGAATGGCCTTTGGCAGGCATTTATATTTCGTGGCCGTTTTGTGCCCAAAAGTGCACTTTCTGCAACTTTGCTTCGGGGGTTCAGCCGAAAGAACTGGAAGCGCGGTATGGCGAGGCTCTGCGAGGGGAGTTCCGTCAGCATCGATGGAAGTGGATTCCCGAAACGCTCTACATCGGTGGCGGCACACCGAGTTCCATTGACGGCGACCAGCTACGAGAGTTGCTGGCCGATCTGCCGGGGCGTCCATGGCGCGAGGCGACGATCGAGACTGCGCCGGGGTCGGTGACTCCGGAGAAGATCGAGGCGTGGCTCGCGGCCGGGATCAATCGCGTCAGCCTGGGTGTTCAGTCGTTCATCAAACACGAACTCGCACGGACGGGTCGAAAGCACGATGCGGCAGTGGTGGAACGTGAGATCGCGCTGCTTCGGAAGATGGGAATTTCGAACATTAATGTAGACCTGATCGCCGGTTTGCCGGGTCAGACGGAGGCTTCGTGGCGCGAGTCGCTGGAGGCCGTCCGGCGGCTGGATCCGCCGCATGTTTCGGTGTACATGCTGGAGGTGGACGAGGACAGCCGCCTTGGGTCCGAAATTATTTTGGGTGGGAAGCGGTACGGAGCTTTAGATACGCCTTCAGACGATGCCATGGCGACGTTTTACGAACAGGCAGCAGAGGCGCTGGCGGACGTTGGGATTGCGCGATACGAGATCTCGAACTTTGCGAAACCAGGGTATGAATCTTTGCACAACCTGAAGTACTGGCAGCAGGAGGCTTATGTCGGGTTTGGGGCAGATGCTCATTCTTTCGACGGCGGCGAGCGGTGGCAGAATGTGGAATCGGCGAAAGATTATGTCGGCGCCTGGGAACGAGGCGACAGCCCTGCCATCGATCGGATGACTCCGAATGCTGACGAAGAGAAGTTCTTCGTGGGGCTGCGGTTGTCGTCCGGCGTGCAGGTCAGCGCGTCGGATGAGGTCCGTTATGGCCGGACCTTCGAACGATTTATCGAACTGGGGATGATGGAGCGATCAGCGGATCGAGTGCGGCTGACTGAGCGTGGAATTATGGTTTCCAACGAAGTTTTTCAGGAGTTTCTCTCGGCATGATCGATCTGCGCAGCGATACCGTCACCAAACCGAACGAAAAAATGCGCCGCGCCATGGCGGAAGCCGAGGTGGGCGACGACGTTTATGGCGAAGACCCGACGGTGAACCGGCTGGAGGCTCGGTCAGCGGAGATCCTGGGCAAAGAGGCCGCCCTTTTCGTGCCGACGGGGACCATGGGCAATACGATCGGGATCAAGGTTCTGACGGAGCACGGCGCCGAAGTGATTTCCGACTCGCGCGCTCATATTCTGGACTGGGAACTCTCGATGCTGGCCTGGTTCTCAGGCTGCCTGATACGGGCAGTGCCTACCGAAGACGGCATTTTGACCTGGGACGCGATCAAGCCATACGTCAAGCCGGTGGGGCCGCACTGGGCTCCGACCGGAGCCATCGAAATCGAGAACACCCACAACATGGGCGGCGGCCGCGTCTATCCGCAAACGGTGATCGACGAAATCTGCGATGAGGCGCATGCGCGGGGTGTGCCGGTCCACATGGATGGCGCGCGGCTGTTCAATGCGGCTGCTGCTGCGAACCGGCCAGTGAGCGAAATCGTGGCTGAGGTCGACACGGTGACTTTCTGCCTCTCGAAAGCGTTAGGGGCTCCGGTGGGATCGATGCTGGCTGGTCCGGCTAAGTTGATGGATAAGGCCCGGCTGTATCGGAAGCGACTGGGCGGCGGGATGCGCCAGGCGGGAGTTCTGGCGGCGGCTGGCCTGATCGCACTGGAAGAAGGGCCGG
>JAOAPO010000625.1 GCA_025462945.1 Bryobacterales bacterium | reverse complement strand
GATCGTGACCGGCACAGTCCGTCCGGCGGAACTGAACTCCGGCGAGAAGCGCTCGGGACGGAACTGATCATCCTTCTCTCCGCCCAGCACTTCCATGGGCTGGCTCGCGGCGGAAATGTCGGCGCGGTAGTCGAGGTGGGGGCGGAAGTTGGAAGCCAAGGCGAATGAATAGCGCGGAGTCAGGTCCTTCTGCACTTCCGGTGGCAGGGCATACGCGGTGATGGGGAGGTGGTTGAACGATGAAATGCCGACCCGGTTGAGGGCAACGAGCCCCAGGATCCTGGGCACGCCCACGGATACCCAGCCACCGCTGTCGGGACGATAAGTGCTCGCATCCTGGCCCAGGAACGGCGACAGAAGAACGTAGTTGTCGAGGAGGCTTCGTCGTGCATCCGCAGCGAAACGCAGGGCAAAGCCGCCGCCTGCCGAGAAGCCAACCAGGCTTTTCTTTCCCGGGGGCCTGGTGGCCTTCATGAAGTCCTCCAGGTCGTCTTCCAACTGACCGACATAAGCGATCTGCCCTTTTTGGCCGGAGTCTCCGTGGCCACGTACATCGAGCGCATGCGTGACATAGCCGGCTTGAGCAAGACCCTTGGCCAGCGGATGAATGCTGACGCTCCGCGCTGACGATCCATGAACGAGAACGACAGCTCCCTTGACCGCGCCTTCAGGACGGTATGTGCGGTAGGCCAGCTGGCTACCGTCGCGCGCCGGGTATCTCCGGACCGGAGGTACGTCAGAAAAATCGACGCCCTTGAACGGGTCGCTGACGCTTTGCATCGGAGCGGGCTGGGCGGGGCCACCGAACGCGATGGCTGCTGCGACACCGGCGACAACGATGATGGCGAGGGCGAGAAGCAGGGTGATGAGCTTGCGCATGGGATGGGCCTGGCGTTCTAAATGGGCTCGGGGACGCAACCATTCTTTTGCCAGACGCTTGCGAGCCAGGGTTGTTGCTCGATCGGCAGCCCCGGCGGGCGATAGTAGTGCTCCAGCTCGGAGAATGCCGCCGCTTCAAGAAAGGCGCGCCACGTTCCAAGGTCGTGATACGCGCCATAGCGCCCGCGATTCCATCCTTCCTCGTTGTTGCCTCGGGGGTTCGAGGTGAATAGCACGCCATCCGGCTTGAGCGCGGCATGCAACTCGCCCAGGACGCGCGGCAGCTCCTGGCTTGGTACGTGGAACAGCGACGCATTGGCGAAAATGCCGTCGAAGCGGCCGGCGGGAAGTCGAAGTGCGAGGAAGTCCTGTTCCCAGACTTCGCAGCCGCTGTGCTCGCGCGCCATGGCGGCCAGCCGTGGTGACCCTTCGAGGCCGACCGGCTCGTGGCCCAAAGCGCGAAACGCCGCCAGGTCCCGGCCGGGTCCGCAGCCGAAATCCAGGATGCGCAAGGGTGGTACGCCCTGGATGTGCCGCAGCAACGCCTCGATGTTCTGCCGCACGTCATGGTCGCGCGTTCCTTCCCAGAACTCGGCAGCGCGCTCGTCGTAATGCTCGAGCGTTTTTGCAGTGATGAGCGCCAGGTCCTGCGTCCGGTGGGACATGGCTTCGGCCTACCGCTTCTTGCCCCCGAGCACCAGGAGAAGGGCGCCGACCACGATGGCTCCTGCGCCAGCCCACACGGGAATGTTGACCGTCTGCTTCTCCTTGACGGAGAGTTCGATGGGGCCGAGCTTCACCGCCGTGGTGTCCTTGGTATAGCTGAAGCTTCCATAGATCAGCCCGAGCACGCCGGCGGCGATCAGGATCGTTCCAATGATTTTTACGGGATTCATTTCGTCTTCCTCAAGTGGCCTTCGGGTGATTGAATATCGCAGGACGTGTTCAGTGCCACGGCGGCGCGAACGAGCGCCTTCAACGCCTTGTCATCGATCTTGTCGCCCTCATGGAAATCGATGGCGCGCCTGGTGTTGCCTTCGAGGCTGGAGTTGAAGAGGCGTGACGGGTCCTCCAGCGAGGCGCCCTTGGCGAACGTCATCTTCACCGCGTTCTTGTACGTCTCGCCGGTGCAGATGATTCCGGCGTGCGACCACACCGGAACCCGCCACTTCCACTCCTCGACCACTTCGGGGTCGGCCTGCTTGATGAGTGTTCGGACCCGAGCGAGCGTCTCGCCCCGCCAATCGTTCAGCTCATTGATCCTCGCGTCTATCAGCTCGCAGGGAGAGCCGCCTGCGACTTGTTCGTTCGAATCGCTCTTGCTCTTCTTCATGGATAAGGAACCTCCCCTGTTGGCGCTCTCGTATTCACGTGCTGGGTCCGGCAAGTGGAGATCATAGTTTCAGCCGCACCACGGGCCGCGCGGATTTGCGACGCGCGACTTCCTCGAAGCCCGCCCCGTCGAACATGCTCCTGGAGCCGAACCACGGCGCCTCGGGGGCCGAAGGCTCGTCCCTGTCCACCGGATAGGCCTCCAGCAACTGGACGCCACGCTTCCTGGCATACCGCACGGCGCCCGCAAGCAAGTCCTTCGCGACGCCTTGCCCGCGATACTCGGACGGCACGACAAAGCAGACGATCGACCAGACGGGCTGATCGTCCACCGGCTTCATGGCCGGCGACTTGGCGAGCTTTGCGTAGTCTTCCCTTGGGCCCAGGGATATCCAGCCAACCGGCGTCTTGCCCTGGTAGCCGAGAAGGCCAGGCGGCGGGTCCTGGCTGGCGAGGGCTTTGAGCGCTGCCTTGCTGAGTGAACGCTGGTCGTCGCTGGGCCGCGTGTAAGCGCCTTTGCCACTGACCCGGTAGTACATGCACCAGCATCCGCGGGCGACGGAACATCCCCTGCCGTTGAAGACGGCTTCGAGGTCGGGCCAGCGGTCTTCTGTGAGCGGATGGATGGTGAGCTTCATTTTGCTGGCCGGCGTGCGGGACCTACCGGTCTTCCTTCCAATGGAACTTGTGCATGGCGCGGTGCACTATCGGCGCTATGACGAGGCTCGCCCCAACCAGAAATACCAGGCCGGCGTAGAGCGCAAACAGCGCGGCGAACACTTTGCCTCCATCGGTATGGGGTGCGTCCACAGGCCCCATTCCGCCCAGCAGCATGGCTGTATTCAGGAATGCATCGCGCCAGGCGAGTTGCTCGAAGTGTTCGTAGCCAGCGATCCCCATCCCCAATGAAAGCAGCAGCAGGGCCAGTGCGGCCGCGAGGTGAAGCAGAAACCGCCGGATGAACAGGCCGCGGGGGATCGGGGGATGTGATTTGGGTTCGTACATGGGACTCGACGGAACAATAATTTCTAGACAACTCCTATGAGCGACGAAAGGGTCAGGCGTCGTGCTGTGATGCATGCTCGATGCTGCCGAGGCGCGCCAAACGTGTACGCGCCGCGTGAAGAAGCGCCCGGGAGTACAGCTTGTGAAAGCCCAGGAGCGCCTTGAAAGTGAAGCCCAGCCTTGCCCGCCCGGACGTCTTGTCGGGGATAGGCACCACGGCGGAGCCGAAGTACAAGCGCGTGAATTCTGAGCCGCCGGTGTCTGCCGGAGCAACCATCAGCCACGACCTGGTGCGGCCGCTGAGGTCGCACATGAGCAGTTGGTTGGCGCTCCGATCCTCTACTCGCCAGGCGGCGAACGTGCCAAGCATGCCGGAGGCGAGGTCCCTGGCTTGCGCATCGGTGGACGGCCTGGAAGCGAACCAGGCGAGCAAGAGCCTTTCGAGCTTGAACAGCGCGCCGGTGTAGAACGCCTCGACGTACTGTGCATGTGAGACGGGGCGGGCAACTTCAGTTGTGTAGCAATCGGTGTAGGCCCCGTCTCGCGCGTACCTGGCGAGTAGCGCCTGTTCAGGGAGAGCGCAGGCTTGGATGGGCGACATGGCTGTGAGCTTACAGCCTCGCAGGGCCGAGCGGACTGCTCATGTGTTCACTCCTGCAGGGCTACCGACTCAAGGCTATGAGACTCCATACGATGGCTGCGAGTTGCACGATGTTGATCAGGATGGCGGCAATGTGGATTTTGCGAAATCCTGGAATTGCATCCATGTAGTCTGACTGGATCTGAGCGCCCAGCGAGTCCATCTTCGGGATCACCATCTTGCGCAGGACGACGGCAATCAACGCGAGCCCGGCGGCCCCGGTTGCGATCGCCGGGCGGCCCGCGAACACATAGCTGATCGACGTGGCTGTAGCGGTTGTGAATGCGGAAACGTAGTAGATGTTGAAGAAGCCTCGCACAAAGCGGGCGTCGAGCGGCGTGTCGTGCCTTAGAACGAGCAGCGGAATCGAGCCCAGGATGAAGTAGGCCGTCGTGACGAGGAGCGCTACCGTGAAGAACAGGGCGGCAATGATGGCTCCGGACATATGGCTTCTCCAGGCTAACGGGTCTTGGGTGTGCGGGGCGTCAAGGACGAGTCGGTTGCGGCGCTACGCTGCCTCTGCATGAAGTTTTACGCCTAAGGCACGAGCCACCTTCAGCACGGTGGCGAAGCTCGGGTTTCCGCCGGCGCTGAGCGCACGATACAGACTCTCGCGGCTCAGTCCTGCATCCTTGGCAACTTGAGTCATGCCCTTTGCGCGTGCGATGTCGCCCAATGCCTTGGCAATTCCCGCTGCATCGTCGGGCGCGTCTTCGAGCCACGCATCGAGATACGCGGCCATCTCTTCCGGGGTGCGAAGATGTTCTGCAACGTCATACGGCGTCGTCTCGGTTCTTGACGCCTTCTTGGCGGCGGCTTTTGGCATGGCGAACTGCTCCTGAAAATTCTTGGCCAGCTTGATCGCGAGCCGAACGTCCTTCTCTTGCGTCGGCTTGTTGCCCCCAGCGAGGAGAAGGAGCAAGCTTGTTCCGCGCTGCGTGTAGTAAACGCGGTACCCTGGGCCGAAGTCGATCTTCAACTCAGCGACGCCATCGGTCAAAGCCCGGTGCTGACCAGGATTGCCTTCGATCAGCCGCTCGACTCGCATGAGAATACGCGCACGGCCGGCACGATCTTTAAGTGCGTCGATCCACTCGGCGTACTCGTCTGTTTTCTCTACTCGCACGTGGCAATTGTAGCCTATGGGCTACATGCGTCAACCCCAGTCTGTTTTTACTACGACAGAGGGCAGGGCAAGGCATGGAGGATTCAAAGCATCCTGGATGCCGGATCAAGTCCGGCATGACGACCCTCGGAGTCCGGCTTACTCTTTCACCGATCCCGTCATCCCCGAAACGTAGTATTCGACGAAGAACGAGTAGATGAACGCCACCGGCAGCGAGCCAAACAGCGCGCCGGCCATCAGCGAGCCCCAGTGGTACACGTCCCCCTCGACCAGTTCCGTCACGACGCCCACCGGGATCGTCTTGATCTCGCTCGACGAAACAAAGGTCAGCGCGTAGATGAACTCGTTCCACGACAGCGTGAAAGCGAAGATGCCCGCCGAGATCAGTCCTGGCACGGCCAGCGGCAGGATGATCTTCGTCAGGATCTGCCAGCGCGTCGCGCCGTCGATCAGCGCGCATTCCTCCAGCTCGAAAGGGATGGAGCGGAAGTAGCCCATCAAGAGCCAGGTGCAAAAGGGGATGAGGAATGTGGGATAGGTCAGGATCAGCGCGAGGCGCGTATCGAACAGGCCCAGCTGGAAGACCACCGATGCAAGCGGGATGAAGAGGATGGAAGGGGGCACCAGGTACGCCAGGAAGATGGCCAGTCCCACCTGCTTGGCGCCTGAAAAGCGCAGCCGCTCGATCGCATAGGCCGCGAAGACCGACGCGGCCAGGGAGAAGAAGGTCGACACCACCGAGACCAGCACCGTGTTCCACATCCATTGCGGATACGACGTCTCGAACAGCAGCTTGTTGATGTGCGCCAGGGTGGGCGCCATCACCCAGAACGGATTGCCTTCGCGCGAGAGCAGTTCGTTGTTCGGCTTGAACGCAGTGATGGCCATCCAGTAGAACGGGAACAGCAGCACGAAGACGAAGATCGCCAGCGGCAGGTACACCGTCAGCGCCTTGCGCAGCGGCGAATCGAGGAACCCCATGCCGCCCATGTCGGCGGTCTTGTCCTTTTCGGCGACCGAGCTCATTTGTCCGCCCCTCCTTGCTGCCAGGCGCGGCGTTGCAGGCCGAAGTAGCTGAACATGATCGCGGCCAGCAGGAACGGCACCATCGCGATCGAGATCGCCGCCCCTTCACC
>JAOAPO010000623.1 GCA_025462945.1 Bryobacterales bacterium | reverse complement strand
GAGGAGTATCGAAGCTATGGTTTTTAAGAAGACGAAGGCTCCTCAGCCAGCGCACGGCCGATCTGGAGCGCTCACACCCGAACGGCGTGGGCCTCCCTCTCCGGCTCTATCTTGATTGCGTGGGTCGATCCGCCTCAAGCGGCATCACTCGCTTTCCTGCCGATGCTCCGCCCGCAGGGCTGATTTTAGTCTCCGCGCTCTTCCTCACTCGTTCGAAGGCCGCAATCGCATCAGCAACCAGCCGTTGCTCTTCGATCAATTCCGCTATCCGCCGCTTAAGATCCATGAGGCTCTCCACCTGACTGCTTCCAAATGTTTTGGTCCCACGAGATTAGTCCTCGCCGGCAAAAAGCGCAAGCCCGCCAAGTACTAGTACCCGGCCCGCTGCATGTTTCGTCTTCGTTGACATAGCGCATCCGGGCCGTCTCTGGGCCTCGGGCCAGCAGATCGTTCACGTTCACGTCAGCCTCGGGTATTCATCTCAGAAAGTCGCTCAATCGGGCAGTCGTCGCGCGTCCGAGGAATGTCCACAGCAGCGCGCGGAACCCCGTGGAAGAAGCAGGCTTTCGGTCTTTCGCTGCATCGCGCTCCTTGCGACGCGCGCCGCGTTGCCTTGCAGGGGAAAGCGATATGCAGGCACTTGTAGAATCATTCCTGATAATGCCGCGACCGCACAGCAAGGCAGTTGTGAATCGAGCTGGGGATTTCTTGCCGGCCGTGTACGATGGCCAGCAGACCCGCCGAAAATAATTTCAAGCCAGAAGCGTGCCTCGACCTGATGGATGCCTGGCGAAACCTCCACGCGATCCCTCTGGCGCTGGTTTCGCGCACCCGAACTCAAAGAGCTTCGCTGATCGATAAGCCGGCGATTATCCGGTCAGAGATTAGATTAAGGATGAACTTGAGATACTTATCGGCCCGGACGAACCGTTACGGCTGCTGAAGAGATCAACAAAGGCAGTGATTCGTCACGTTTTAGACGAGCCACAGCTGTTGATTGATCTCAAAGCATGTCGAAAGATTTGAATGTCCGGTGCACTTTCAAATGCGCGGCGTGTCGGGAAATCGGCGTGCCCTTTTTGCTGTTTGGTCGCACGGTTGCTCTGCTGTAGCACTGAGGCGGGCCCGCTTCGAGGCAAGGCTCGCCCCACAGTCCCCGCGTCCTGCCCGATTTTGCTGGACGCTGGGGACTGCTACAAACCGCTGGTGACCAGATGCTTCGTGACTGTCAACGGTCAAACGATAGCGATCAAGCAGTATGATCGAATCTGTGAAGAACTTTACTTTATGTCTGGCTGCTGCGGCCGCCGCTTTGGCTATCACGACTGTCTCTGCTGATGCCGCGACGATTACGTTCGAGGGCTACGCGCCGAATGGCGGCCTCGTCACTCTGCCGCCCGATTATACAGAGTCAGGCTTCATCCTTTCATACACCGGCTACAACGGCACAACTGGAGTTGCGGTCTTCGGTGCGGGCGCGTCTGGCATGGTTGGAAACTTGACCTCCAATCTCGGCTGGAATACCTCGTACGGGTCCAGCGTTACGCTGACCGGGCCCGAGTCGTTCGATCTCCTGAGCGTGGACTTGGGCGCGTATATCGCTGCGCCCGGCGACAAGCACACAAACATAACGCTGACCGGAAATGTGGCAGCTGGCGGCACACTGACAAAGACCTTCGAAGGCCTACTCGGAGCCACGACCGAGACACTGAACTGGACAGGCCTGCAGAGCGTAGTTTTCACGGGCACCTACTACGGGACAATGGACAATATCGTGACCGGCGACGCCAACGCGGCACCCGAACCGGGCACAATGCTCCTGCTGGGGGCAGGCGTCGGCACCCTGGTACTGATCCGGCGGCGACGTAAGCCTTCAGCTAAGTAGACAATCCGTTCGTCCGGCTGTCAGCGGTATCTGGCGATTGCCGGATGTGCCGTTTGGGAACTCAGTCTCGCTGCCGGTACCGAGGCGTCTTCACAAGTCGAACTCCGAAAGCATTTTGATTACTTGCGCCTTAGGTTGGCTCACGTGCATGAATCGATCGCGGCTCTGGACGCCCGTACCTGGCGCCGGCAGCATTCGCCAGCCGAATGTTGAACAGAGCTGCGGTGCCCGCAGCCACTTTTCAAAGGTCGCGCCGTTTCATGTACATGATGGTAGGCGATGGCCCCACCGTAGATTTCTTCGTACTTCGTTTGTCCAGCGCTTTGCAATCAGAAAAGCTGCAATCCTGTTAGCTCCCAATTCGCTCGACCTAAGAATCCCGATATCCGCTGGCTCGTCAGTTGGGGTGGCACCTGGCATCTAGCGTCCCGCACACCTCGGGTTTCAACCTTCCATCGATCCGGATTCCCGCATCGGGGCGCCGCTTCTCCGTTCCCAGGGTCCCAATCGGCGATCCAGACGGTGGTAACGGCAAACGCTATGCCGGTCAGCGAGGGGCAAGAATGCTGACTTGGCCACAGCCGTGACAGTGGGCTTACCGGTACTTTATCCTTTATATATTGGTTATATATGTTACACTTTTATGGTTACGTTCTGTCCGGACCCGAGGGCGGAGCGAAGAACGGAAAGAGACCCTTTTGCGCTTATCTATCAAAACTTCTACAGTCGTCGCACTTTGCATGTTTGCCGGACTGTCCAGCCAGGCAGTCGCCGGTTCAATTAATGGAAGCTACGCATATTCTTATGTGAGCAGTGCTCTGGACGGCACGTGCTCGGCCGGTAGCCGGGACCACTTCGCCGGAGAGGGCTCAAACTCGATCGGTGGGCCGAACGCCATTACTTTCAGCGCGTGCAACAACACCCCCGGTGCAATCGTTGGTGGATTGTTCTCCATCATCGACGATGAGTTCAACAGCGTGTCCGGCTTCTTCAGCGGTGTCACGACTGGTACCTTCCTGATCGGCGACATCACCTACGGGCTCAATGAGGGGAGCTACACAATCTCCAATTCTGTCGGCAGCTACGAGGGCGCTCTGGACGGAACGTTCACTGTTAAAACTGGCCCGGTTGGCACCCAGCTTCAGGGTACGGGTTTCTTGGAAATCCAGTCAGCCCCCGAGCCCGGTACATGGATGCTGGCCGGTGCCGGACTGTTGGCCGCCATCGTAGGCCGTCGGCGAGTCACGCGCTAGGCAATGCTTAAAGTCGTGCCCTCCGGGCCCTTAACCACGGAGAGGTTAACACAGTTTTCAGGCGAGTCGGGAAACCGGCTCGCTTTTCTGCGTGTGCGAACCCTGTCAGCCTTGCCTGAGTGTCGGCCGAGCGACTTCGAAAAGCGATAGGCTTCAAATGAGATCCAGCAACTCGGCGCGGCGGGCATCCATCAGCGTTGGACAGTCC
>JAOAPO010000561.1 GCA_025462945.1 Bryobacterales bacterium | reverse complement strand
GGATCGAAAATTTACGCGGAAGTGCTGGGTTACGGCGTGAGCTGCGATGCGCATCACATGACCGCGGCGCATCCGTCCGCCGATGGCGCAATCCGCTGCATGCAGAATGCGATGAACGAGAGCGGTGTGACTCCGGATCAAGTGGATTACATCAGCGCCCACGGCACGGGTACGCCGACGAACGATCGTTTGGAATCGCTGGCGGTGCGGACGTTGTTCGGTGAGCGCGCGCCTCGTCTTCCGATGAGTTCCATCAAGTCGATGCTGGGTCACACAATGGGCGCGGCGAGTGCAATTGAAGCAGCTGCTTGCGCGATGGCTCTGGACACGGGCTGGATCCCGGCGACGATGAACCACGAGGAAGCGGATCCGGATTGTGGTCTCGACATTGTGGCGAACAGGTGTCGCAAGACGAATCCAAAGATCATTTTGAACAATGCGTATGCGTTCGGCGGGAATAATGCGTGTCTGTGTTTGACGAGGTACGTAGCTTGATGCCGCGCGTGGTGGTTACCGGCGAAGGAATGATGACGGCGGCGGGGCCGGGCGTTGCAGCAGCCGAGGCGGCATTGTGGTCCGGCAAGACGACGATCGCACCGAGTGAGCGGCTGGGGGGGCGCTTGATGGCCGATCTGGGCGAGGTCGATCCTGGTCCCTGGTTGGGCAATAAGGGCGTTCGCGTTCTCGATCGCGGCACTCGTTTCCTCTGCATTGCGGCTCAGATGGCCTTGACGGCGTCTAACTACGTGGCTCCCGAAGGCGGTGAGGGTGATCCGAACCTGGGGCTCGTGGTGGGTACCGTCTTCGGCGGCGTTCACAGCATCGCTTCGTTCGACTGGACGGGGATTACTGAAGGTCCGTCCTGGGTCAGTCCGATGGAGTTCGCCAACACGGTAATCAACGCTCCGGCAGGGCAGGCGGCGATTAAACAGAAGCTCAGGGGCGTGAACTCCACGGTCTGTTCCGGCTTTGCTTCCGGCCTGTATGCGATCAGCTATGCAGCCGACTTTCTGCGGTTCGGCCGCGCGAAACACCTGCTTGCGGGCGGCATGGAAGAAGTCTGTGAAGAGACTTCGCTGGGCTTCGTGAAGCTGGGGCTTTCTGCTCCCGGCGAAGGTGCCGCGATCTGGATGCTCGAAACGGAAGAGACCGCGCTGGGTCGTGGTGCGGCGCCCATGTTCGAAGTGATGGGGTTCGGTGCGGTCCACGATGCCCACGGGAAGATCGGCTACAATCCGCGCGGCGAAGGAGCGGCCTCCGCTATCCGGATGGCGATTGCAAACTCTGAGTTGACGCCTGCCGATATCGGCGCGGTCATTACCAGCGCTAACGGCATCGAAGCAGGCGACGTGATGGAATCGCGCGCGCTGAAAGCTGTGTTCGGCGACAGCATCATGGGCATGCCATCGTTTGCGCCCAAGACCATCTTTGGTGAAGCGATGGGTGCCGGTGGCGCGATCGGCGCGATGACGGCCGGCTTCGCCCTTCGCCGTGGTGAGTTGCCAGGCGGTACGGCGCTGCGCTCGACCAACATCCTGATTAACGCTTTCAGTTGCGACGGGAATAACGCTTCCCTGGTGATCCGGCCATGGAAGAAGTAGAAGAACTCATTGAGATAGGCCCGGAAGATCTGCTGCCGCGTCTGAAGGCGAACGGGTACGATCCGGAGCGTCTGGCTCGGCGTCGTGCATGGGTGTCCAATAAGACCGGTGCGTCGCTGGATCATACGGGCGCGGTCTCGTACGACACGGAAGTCTGGCGCGGGAACATTGAGAACCCGATTGGCGTCGCGCAGGTACCTTGCGGCGTGGCCGGTCCCATTTTGGTGCATGGTCAACACGCGAAGGGTCTGTTCTATGTTCCCATGGCGACGACCGAGGGCGCGCTGATTCGCAGCTACGAGCGCGGCATGGTTGCGCTGACGAAAACGGGTGGCGTGCAGACCGCAGTCCTTACCGACGAGAACCAGACGGTGCCCTCGTTCTTCTTCCCGAACGTTGGAGCCGCACGTGATTTTCCGGCCTGGGTTGAAGAGCATTTCGCCGACATCAAAGCGGCTGCCGATAGCACGACGCGGCACGGCAAACTCAGAAACGTGAAGTGCTATGTTGCCGGCCGCCAGGTGATGGTCAATCTGGGCTTTGCAACGGGTGACGCGCAGGGCATGAACATGATTGTGCGCGCGACCGATGCCGTTTGCCGGTGGGTGGAGGCAAACTATCCGATCACGAGTTACTTCCTGTTTAGCGGCATGTGCTCAGAGAAGAAACCTTCCGGGTTTCTGATGACTCGTGGCAAAGGTAAGCGGGTCACCGCCGGCGCGCTGCTTACGCACGATGTAATGCGCCTGTACCTGCACGTCACGGCGGACCAGATGTTCCGAATGTGGCAGTCGACGGTAGTGGGCCATTTACAGGCAGGCTCGCTCGGCTACAACGGTCATGCGGCGAACGGGCTCACGGCCATCTTCATCGCGACAGGGCAGGACGTTGCGAATGTGGTGAACTCGTCGCTTGCCGTTACGGTGTTCGAACCCCATCCCGATGGGCTGTACGTAAGCACAACTCTGTCCGCACTTTCTGTTGCGACCGTGGGCGGCGGCACCGGGCTCCCGACGCAGCATGAGTGCCTCAGCGTGATGGGTTGCGCGGGCAGTGGACACGCGAAGAAGTATGCCGAGATCGTGGCGGCAACAATCCTCGGCGGCGAGATTTCCATGGGCGCGGCAATCGCGTCGCAGGAATTCGTTCATGCCCACGAGCAATACGGAAGGAACCGGCCCAAATGAGCGTTGCGCTGGTTACAGGCGGCAGTCGGGGAATTGGGCGCGCCATCGTTGAAGCCCTGCACTCGGCGGGTTACAAAGTGGCGTTCACGTATGCATCGAACCCGGATGCAGCGGCGGAACTCGTCGCGAAGCTGGGCGGCGATTCCGCCTTGGCTATTCAGGCAGACGTGAAGGATTACGATCGTGCGGTGGCCGCGGTCGAGCAAGCAAAAACCACCCTCGGTCCGATCACCGCGCTGATCAACAACGCCGGGATTCGCAAAGACGTCTCGCTCGCACGCATGAATCTGGCGCAGTGGCAGGATGTCATCGACACGAACCTTACCGGCGTCTTCAATTACTCGCGGTCCGTAATCGGCGGCATGATGCGGACAGGCGGCGCAATCGTCAACGTCACGAGCGTGAGCGGCGTGATCGGCATGGCGGGGCAGTCGAACTACAGCGCTTCAAAGGCCGGCATCATCGGGTTTACGAAAGCGCTGGCGAAAGAAGTAGCCCGCTTCGAAGTTCGCGTGAATGCAATCGCCCCCGGTTTCATCGATACCGACATGACTTCGTCAATGGATGAGGCGACGCGGAACAAGCTCTACGCCGGCATCCCGCTGGGCCGCGCGGGCACGGCGCACGAGGTGGCGAAGCTTGCGGTGTACCTCGCATCACAGGATTCAGGGTATGTAACCGGCCAGGTGTGGAATATGGACGGGGGGTTGAGCTAGCCTTTACTGGAATACTCCGTGAGCCAAAGCCACTCCATTTTCGGGCGTCAGTATCCGGCAAGCTACGACGCAATTGTGGTGGGTGCCGGGATCGGGGGATTGTTCTGCGCCAACCTCCTGGCCAAGGGCGGCCTGAAGGTGTTGCTGCTGGAAAAGCACTCAGTGCTCGGCGGCTTCTGCTCTGGCTTCCGCCGCAAAGGTTACCTGTTCGACGCCGCCACGCACTTCTATCCGCTGCTGGGCAATTCCACAACTCTCAGCGGCAGAATCCTCAAAGATTTAGGCGTCGAAACGGAGTGGATCAAGATGGATCCGGTGGATCAGTTCCACCTCCCAGGCATGAAGACGTTCGCGGTGCCGGCTGAATTCGGCCCCTACATCGAGCGCCTGAAGGAGTGGTTCCCGGACGAAGCGCCGAATGTGGACGCTTACTTTCAGGAGCTGCGTAAGGCCCATATGTACGGGCTGCTGTACTATTTCCGCGGTGTCGCGAACGACCAGATGGAGAAGTACGAGAAGCACACAATCGCCAGCAAGCTGGACGAACACTTCCACGACCCGCGGCTGAAGACGATTCTGATGGGCGATGCGCCGCACTGGGGTTCGTCGCCGGATAAGACATCTTATGTCTTCGACGCCATGCTGCGCCTCTCGTACTTCCTCGGCAACTACTATCCGAAGGGCAGCTCACAACAGTTCGCGAACGATCTGGGGACCTCGCTGGAACGCCTCGGCGGACGTGTCATCAAGTGCGCCAGTGTTGAGAACATCCTGATCGAAGGCAACAAGGTGAAGGGCGTCCGCGTCCAAACCGTGTCGAAGCGCGCGCCGGAGTACTTCGAGTTCCAGGCCCCTGTGGTTGTTTCAAATGCCGACGCGGTCCATACCTATCGCGACCTGATGGGCGAAGCCGGTGGCGGTGGCTGGATGGTCCAGCACCTCGAGTCGCTCAAGGCGTCGTATCCTTGCTTTCTTGTCCACATGGGGCTGAAGGGTATGGACGAAGCGAAGCTAGCCGAGTCCGAGGGCTACTACTGGTCACGTTGCGATCCGTCGGACATTCGCTCGAACGTATTCAAGATCTTCGTGCCAACCCGCTTCGATTCGAGTATCGCGCCCCCTGGCTGTCAGGTGCTGATTGTGCAGAGACCATCTCCGCACATGGCCGGCGACAAAATCGATTGGGCCGCTCACAAAGAGGAACTTTTCGAGCGAACGCTCTCGCGCATCCGCGAGGAACTTCCCGGCATCGACGAACACATCGTGACGGCTTCGGCTGCAACAGCCGTCACCTCACAGCGATTCACCGGCAACTGGCAAGGCGGCATGCTGGGCTGGGAGATGTCTCCCGAACAGCTGGGGCCGTCTCGGCTGCCCATGCACACGCCCGTGGACAACCTGTATCTGACAGGCCACTGGACGCAGCCCGGCGGCGGCATCACACCCGTCATCGTATCGGCGCAGCGTGTAGCAAAAGCAATCCTTACCGGGCATGACGATGCCCGTGAGCTCTCGGATAACTACTTCCGCTTCAGCCGAGCGGCCGACTCGCTGCTTGCCGGCGGCGCTCCCGAAGCGCTACAGCACTTCAGCGATATGCAGGTTCCAATTTTCTCCAGGTCAACATGAGCTATCAAATTCCCTCGTTCTTTAAGATTCCGTCAGTGATGTTGGAATCGGGTTTGTCCGTTATCCAGACTGCTGCCGAAACGGCACAGATGACTATCGCGAAAGTGACGGGCCAAAAGAACTCAGGCGATTGCCATCCCGCGCCGGTGGCGGGGCCGGCGGATGTCGACACCGCGCTGTCTGACCTGGCGGCGCGAGCGATGCGAATCATGACCACGATGCCGCTGGATCTTACGCAGATCCCGAAAGTGTCTTCCGACATGGTCGACGCAGCGCGGCGTGCATTTGAATTTGTCGACCTGAAAAGTCCCTCGGCGATGGTGCTGCCGGCTCAGCTTGCGCTCTCGGCCACCAGCCTGATGGCACAGTCGTCGCTGCGCGGATTGGTGGCGTATGGCGTACTTGGGCCCGAGCGGGTGCAGTTGCTGATGAAAGATTTCATCACGCTGTTCAGTGAGCTCCCTGTGTACCTGGGGCTTGAGTATTCAGAGAAAATCGAGCAATACAAAGCACGTCTCGAAGTGGCTCCCGAAGACCACAAAAGCCGCATGGAGTTGGGCGACGCCTATATCAAGTGCGGTCTTTACGAACAGGCCGAGGCGCAGCTGACGCTGATTCCAAAGAGCTCGTCGTACTACGCCGATGCAACCCACGATGCGACCGTGGCGCTCTATCGTGCAGGTCAGCCAGAGCGCGCTGCGCGGATTGCGGTGGCCTCCCTGGCCGCACGACCCGGCTTTGCAAGGACGCGGTTCTGGCTGATGCTGGCCGCCAAGAAACTCGGCGCCTATCCCAATTGGGTGCCCGCTGAATGCCGTATGGAAATCAAGTCGGGCTACGCGAAGCCGTCACTCGTCTTCGAAGATATTGCCGCTAAAATCGGGCTCGATAAGACCAGCGCTGGTCGTGGTGTCGCGGTTTTCGATTCCAACAACGATGGTTATCTGGACGTCCTCATCACTGCCGCACATGGCGGGTGCAATTTCTATCGGAACAACGGCGATGGAACCTTCACTGACGCTTCCGTCGAGTCCGGTCTGGACAAGTGCGTCAACGGTTTCGGGATCACGATCGGCGACTACAACAACGATGGCTATCCCGACGTATTCGTCACGCGCCTCGGTTTCTATGGCGGTGAAAGCCAGCTGTTCCGCAACAACGGCGACGGCACATTCACAGATGTGACGGCGCACGCGGGACTGAACGTGTGGGGGCCCGCGTTCACGGCTTCATTCGTGGACTACGACAACGACGGCAGGCTCGACCTCTTCATCGCCAACAACCTGGGCGGCCTGTTCGAACGCAAGACGCCGAACCGCCTGTTCCACAACAATGGAGACGGCACCTTCACCGAAGTGGGGAAAAAGGCGGGCATCGACACGCCCTGGCCGTCTAACTCAGGCGCCTGGGGCGATTACAACAACGACGGTTTCCCTGACCTGTTTGTCAGCAATGGCATGGGCCGTTCGCAGTTGTATAAAAACAACGGCGACGGCACGTTTACTGACGTCAGCCGCGAAGCCGGTGTGGAGGCGCTCTGTTTCGGCAGCCCATCCTTCTGGTGGGACTTCGACAATGACGGCTGGCTTGATCTCGCCCAGTTCGCGTGGTCGGATCACGACGACGTCATCCACACGCTGGAGCATGGCGATGGGCCTGCTGACGGCAACCCGATGCGGATCTATCGCAACAACCGCGACGGCACGTTTACAGAAGTGGGACGCGAGCACGGCCTGAGCGGCTGCTGGGGCACCATGAGCGGCAATGCGGGCGACTTCAACAATGACGGCTACATGGACGTCGTGCTGGGGAACGGCAGCCCGAAGATGGACCGTCTTGAACCGCTTGGCGTGCTGGAGTACGACGGTGAGACGAAGCAGTTCAAAAACATCACGTTCTCCGCAGGGTTCCCCCTGATCGGCAAGAGCCACGGCGTCACGATGGCGGATCTCTTCGGCGACGGCCGGCTCTCGGTCATCGTTGGAGCGGGTGGCGCATACCCCGCGGATCTGCTGACAATGAACGTGTTCTGTCCCACGAAACTGCCCGGCAACTACATTAATGTGCGGCTGGTAGGCATGAAGAGCAACAAGTCCGCGATCGGCGCGCGCATCACGCTGCGAGCCGGCGGCAAGCTGCAGATGAAGGAGGTATCGGGAGGAACAAGCTTCGGGTGCCTGCCGTTCGAGCAGCACTTCGGCCTGGCGAAGCTCGAGTCGATCGACACCATCGACGTGCGCTGGCCCAGTGGCCTGGTGCAGCGCTTCGAAAATCCCCCGGTGAATTCCACAATCGAGATGGTGGAAGGCCAGGAGGGCTGGGCAGATGTCTACGCCCGAGCCCGCGCCCGCATAAAACCAAACGAGGTGCTGGCTGCCGCGCCAGCTTAGGTCTGGCGACCCGGCTTCCCTCCGGCCCCTGCGAGTTCTACAATAGGTCGCTGGCAACCAACGCAATGCGATCTCTTTCTCTAAGGCTTTTGGCCTGGCTCATCTGTGTGGCGTTTCCCACACTCGGGGCGGTGGATTTCGACCGCGAAGTGCGACCGATTCTCTCGGAGAACTGTTACGCATGCCATGGTCCCGACGCGAAGAATCGCATGGCCAGCCTCCGCCTGGATATCGCCGACGGCGGCGCGTTGGCGAAGGGCATCATTGTGGCAGGGAACGCGGCCCAGAGTCGGCTGTTGCAGAGGGTAAGCGCAGCCACCGCCGGAGCACGCATGCCTCCGGCGAGTACAGGTAAGACCTTAACTCCCCGGCAAATCGAAACGCTCACCAGGTGGATCGACGAAGGCGCAAAGTGGCAATCGCACTGGTCGTTCACCGCGCCGGTACGCCGCGACCCGCCTGCTGTTGCAGCGGGCTGGGCGAAGACTCCGATCGATCAATTTATCCTCGCCAGACTTGAAAAAGAGAAGCTGAAACCGTCAGCGGAAGCTGATCGCGCGACCCTTCTCCGGCGGGTCACCTACGACCTCACCGGCCTGCCGCCCACACCGTCCGAGTTGGATTCCTTCCTCGCAGACAAAGCTCCCAACGCATACGAAAAGCGCGTGGATTTGCTGCTCGCGTCCCCTCGCTACGGCGAACGCATGGCCGCGCAGTGGCTCGATCTGGCGCGCTACGCCGACACGCACGGCTATCACATCGACTCCCATCGTGAGGCCTGGCACTGGCGCGACTGGGTAATCTCCGCCTTCAATCGCAACATGCCGTACGACCAGTTCACCATCGAACAACTGGCCGGAGATCTGCTGCCAAATGCGACCACGGAACAGAAACTCGCCAGCGGTTTCAACCGGAACCACATGATCAACTTCGAGGGTGGCGCGATCCCCGAGGAGTACCAGACGGAGTACGTGGTCGATCGTCTGGAAGCAACGTCCATGACCTGGCTCGGTCTCTCGATGGGCTGCGCGCGCTGCCACGATCATAAGTACGATCCGATCCCGCAGCGCGATTTCTATCGCTTCTTCGCCTTCTTCAACAATGTAGCCGAGAAGGGTCTTGATGGCCGCGTTGGAAATGCGGAGCCGTTCCTGCAACTGCCCAGTCCGTCGCAGAAGGCCAGGCAGGATGAGCTGAAGGTAGCCATCAAGGCGCACGAAGCTGCCCTCGCTGAAGACACCGTTGCCGCGAAACAGGAGCAGTGGGAGCAATCGCAGATTGCGCTGCTGAAGTCGGTTGCGCGCGACGGACTGGCGGCCCACTATGAGTTCGACGGCAATCTGGCCGATTCGTCGGGGCACTATCAGTACGGGCGCACCGTGCTGGGTGATCTGACCTTCTCGAATGGTGCGGTGGACAGAGGCGCTGATTTCGACGGCGAGGCTCATGCGGTGTTTGGGCACGTTCCGGTCTTTGAACGCGAGAAGCCGTTTGCCGCCGCATTCTGGCTCAAGGTCAATTCGAAGCAGAAGGTTCCGGTATTTCAGCAAGTGGAGAAGGACCGAGGCATCTCCGTTTGGCTGGATGACTTCGAGTTATCCGGCATTCAGCAGCGTGTGCCGAAACTCTATCTCCGTTTTGCCGCGAGTGCTGGGAACGCCATTGAGATGCGGACCGCGGAGCGCCTGCCCTGGCCCACCAACATGAACCATTTCGTGCTCAGCTATGACGGCTCGGGCAAAGCAAATGGTGTCCGTATCATCATCAACGGAGCCGTGGTGAAGACCGAAGTCCTCAGCGACACGCTGACCGGATCGCCGACCACGGTCGCGCCGCTGGAGTTTGCTGCCTTCAAAGGAAAGATCGATGACCTTCGCATCTACTCCCGCGAACTGAGCGCGCCAGAGATCACTCACCTCGGTTCCCAGGAGCCGCTGCGCGCCATCCTGAATATCCCGTCCGCGAAACGGGCCAAAGAACAGAAAGAGTGGCTCCGCGACTATTACCTGGTCAATGGTGCTGCGGAAGCCGATCGTACGGCCTGGCTGGAACTGAAAGCGCTTCGTGAAGAAGACAAGAAGCTGACCGCGCAGATTCCGACCACAATGGTCATGTCGGAACAGACGGACAAGCCGCGAGAGACCTTCATCCTGGCGCGCGGCGACTACCGGAATCAAACGGAAAAGGTCACCGCCGGCACACCCTCTGTTCTCCCGCCCATGTCGAAAGACCTCCCGGCCAACAGACTGGGGCTGGCGAAGTGGTTCGTGGAGCCGGAGCACCCTCTCACGGCGCGCGTCGCCGTCAATCGCTTCTGGCAGATGTACTTCGGGACAGGCATCGTCAAGACCTCGGAGAACTTCGGTTCGCAAGGCGAGACGCCCGTCAATCAGGATCTGCTGGACTGGCTCGCTACCGAGTTCATCCGTACCGGCTGGGACGTGAAAGGCATGCAGAGGCTGATCGTTACCTCCGCCGCTTACCGGCAGAGTTCACGCGTGACGCCCGAACTGATCGAGAGGGATCCGGAGAATCGTCTGATTGCCCGCGGGCCGCGCTTCCGTCTGCCAGCCGAGATGGTGCGCGACGGCGAGTTGTACCTCAGCGGACTTTTGAAAGAGCAGTCCGGCGGGGCACCGGTGAATCCCTATCAGCCCGCCGGCGTTTGGGAAGAGATCGCGTTTGGCGACGGATTCAGTTCGCAGACATACGTGCAGGGTAAGGGAGAAGATCTGCGGCGCCGGTCTCTCTATACGTTTTGGAAGCGCACGGCGCCACCACCAGAGATGATGACTTTCGATGCGCCCGACCGGGAGAAGTGCAGCGCCCGGCGGACGCTCACGAATACGCCGCTGCAGGCGCTGGTGCTGCTGAACGACACGACTTACGTGGAAGCCGCTCGCTCGCTGGCGTCGCGCATGTTGTTGGAAGGCGGCAAGAGTCCTGCCGCGAGGCTGGGCTATGGCTTTCGTCTGGCCACGGCCCGCCAGCCGTCGGTACGCGAAGCCGCAATTCTTCATGAAGCTCTGGATGCCCAACTGGCCGACTACAAGCGCCACGAAGATCGGGCTGAAGCGTTGCTGCGGAACGGCGAATCACCCGTGAATTCGAAGCTAAACAAGCAGGAACTGGCCGCGTGGACAACCGTGGCCAGCATGATCCTCAACCTCGACGAAACGATTTCAAAGCAATGATTGCGACACGGCGGCACTTTCTTCAAACCTCGGCGGTGGGCCTCGGGATTCCGGCCCTCGCCTCGCTGCTGCAGGCTGACTCTGGCGGACTCCCAGGGTTGCCGCACTTCCCGCCCAAAGCGAAGCGCATCATCTATCTGCACCAGTCGGGTGCGCCATCGCAGCTCGACCTTTTCGACTACAAGCCCGGACTGAACAAAACGCACGGCATCGAACTTCCGTCGTCCGTCCGCAACGGCCAGCGCATTACGGGCATGACCTCCGGCCAGAGCTCCTTCCCTGTCACAAAGTCGATCTTCAACTTCCAGCAGCATGGGAAATCCGGCGCCTGGCTCAGCGAACTCCTGCCCCATACCGCCAAGGTCGTCGACGATATCGCCATCATCCGCACGGCGAACACGGAGGCGATCAACCACGATCCCGCGATCACGTTCATTCAAACGGGCAGTCAGCAGCCAGGCCGCCCCAGCTTCGGTGCCTGGGTCAGTTACGGGCTTGGCAGCGAGAGCCAAAACCTGCCTGCATTCGTGGTGTTGATCGCGCAGTCCAGCGCCGTCAACACGGATCAGCCTCTGTTCTCGCGGCTCTGGGGCAATGGCTTTCTGCCCTCGAAATACCAGGGCGTAAACTTCCGTGCCTCGGGCGATCCCGTGCTCTATCTTTCAGACCCTCCGGGCATTGATCGAGAGACGCGCCGCCGCATGCTCGATGGCATCGCGAAGCTGAATCACCTGAACAGCGAGACCTATCGAGATCCGGAGATAGAGACCCGTATCGCGCAATACGAGATGGCGTTCCGGATGCAGACCTCCGTGCCAGACCTGATGGACCTCTCGAAGGAGCCGCAGAGCACGTTCGACCTTTACGGACCCGATGCGCGCAAACCCGGTACCTACGCCTCCCACTGCCTCCAGGCGCGCCGGCTTGCGGAGCGTGGTGTGCGCTTCATCCAGATCTACAAGCGTGGCTGGGACCAGCACAACGATCTCCCGCGTGACCTCGCGCTTCAGTGCCAAAGCGTGGATCAACCCTCCGCGGCACTGGTGCAGGACCTGAAGCAGCGCGGCATGCTCGACGACACCCTCGTCCTCTGGGGTGGGGAGTTCGGCAGAACGGTCTACTGCCAGGGCAAGCTGATGAACGGCAACTACGGGCGCGACCACCATCCGAGGTGCTTCAGCGTCTGGATGGCTGGCGGTGGTATCAAGCCGGGCATGACAATGGGCGAGACGGACGAGTTTTCTTACAACGTGGTCTCTGACCCGGTCCACGTGCACGACATCCAGGCGACCATGTTGCGCTGCCTTGGCATCGATCACAAGAGGCTCACTTTCAAGTTCCAGGGGCGCGACTTCCGTCTCACGGACGTGGCCGGCTCCGTGGTCGACAAGTTGCTCGTCTAGCGAATGTCCGTCCAGGCTATACTCATACTGTATAGCTGATCGTTTTCCTGGTGCTTGTCCTTAACCGCAATAATCAACAGCAGGGTTGCACGGCTTCAAGCTGTGGCAGCCCTGTTTTGCGTTGTGCCTCGGGGAGCCAGTCCAAGACTAATGTCGGCGTGATTTTTAAGTAGAGGTTTTTAGCATGAGAGAAAAAGGTACTGTGAAGTGGTTCAACGCGGCCAAAGGCTTCGGATTCATTCAGCGCGAAACGGGCGAGGATGTGTTCGTCCATTTTTCGGCCATTCAGTCGAACGGTTACCGTTCGCTTGATGAGGGCTCGCGTGTCGAGTTCGAAGTGACCCAGGGGCCCAAGGGTCTCCAGGCGTCTAACGTAACCGTGGCAGCCTAAGATTTTTGAGAGGCGCTGCGCCGGGCGGGCCCCATCTGCGGGATCAAACCTGTAGTAGAAGGCCCGCCCGCCACGTTTCACAGCCAATTGCAGTGAGGTGGAATGAGTAAAGAAGACAGTATAGAAGTAACCGGGACCGTTCTCGAAAAGTTTCCGAGCGGCCTGTTCAGTGTTCAACTGGAACACGAGCGCACAGTTCTGGCGCACCTTGCCGGAAGACTTCGGCGCAATCGCATTCGCGTTTTGGCTGGCGACAAGGTCACGATGGAGCTCTCTCCGTACGATCTGACCAAGGGCCGCATCACTTTCCGGCACCGCTAGTTTGTCAAAAGTAAAGTCGCTTTTTATCTTTGGAACGCGACCCGAAGCCATCAAGCTCTGCCCTGTTGTTCTCCACATGAAGGCCCGCCCGGAGCTGTTCGATGTCCGGGTAGCTGTAACGGCCCAGCACCGGCAGATGCTTGACCAGGTTCTCTCCGTATTCCGTATCACCCCCGACTACGACCTTGATTTGATGCTGCCGGGCCAGACTTTGGCCGTCGCATCGTCACGTATGCTGGCGGCCCTGGAGCCGGTCTTCGCCGACGCCCGGCCCGACATCGCATACGTCCAGGGCGACACCACCTCTACCCTGTGCGGAGCACTAAGCGCCTTCTACGCCGGAGTTCCCGTCGGCCACATCGAAGCAGGTCTGCGGACAGGCGATATGCGCCAGCCTTTCCCTGAAGAAATGAACCGCGTGCTGACGGGCCGAATAACGGCACTGCATTTTGCGGCCACTTCCGGAGCCCGCGACAATCTTCTGCGCGAGGGCGTCGCTGCCGAAACGATTTACATCACCGGAAACTCCGGGATCGATGCTGTAGTGAACGTGCGGGATCGCCTGCTTTCCGGCGAACTGCAGGGCCCCGACTGGAGTTTCCTCGATGCCTCGAAGCCCTTGGTGGTTGTTACCGCACATCGCAGGGAGAGCTTCGGAGACGGCATGGAAAGCATCTGCCGTGCGATCCGGCGAATCGCCGAACGTGGGGACGTCGAAGTCGTCTATCCCGTTCATCGCAATCCCAACGTTGTCGGACCCGTAGAGCGGATTCTCGCCGGGGTGCCAGGCGTACATCTGCTGCAACCGCTTGAGTATGTGCCCTTCGTGGATCTGATGAGCCGAGCGGCCATCCTGCTAACGGACTCCGGGGGCGTTCAGGAGGAAGGTCCGTCTCTCGGCAAACCGGTCCTCGTGATGCGCGAGAAGACCGAACGGCCAGAAGCGGTCGAAGTGGGTACCGTGAAGCTCGTTGGTACCGACGAAAACCGTATCGTCACAGGGGTTTCCGAACTGCTTGATTCACCTGAAGCTCGGGCTTCAATGTGCCGCGTCCATAACCCTTATGGCGACGGTCACGCGAGCGAGAGGATTGCGGATGCGACGCTCAAGTTCTTTGGCTTGTTAAGATAGGGCAGTATCAATGCCCATCTACGAATATAAGTGCCATGGGTGCGGCAAGGTCTTTGATCGCATCCAGAAGTTTTCCGACGCACCACTCACCACGCATGACGACTGCGGAGGAGCGTTGGAGAAGTTGCTTTCAGCACCCGCGTTTCACCTGAAAGGCTCCGGCTGGTATGTCACCGATTATGCCAAGGGTGGCAGCGGTGGACCCATCGAGAAGAAGCCGGAATCCGGGAACTCGTCGTCAGATTCGTCCGAGTCCAAGTCCGACACTAAGTCCGAGTCCAAGTCAGAAACCAAGGCCGAGACAAAGACCGAAACGAAGACTGAGTCCAAACCTACTGTTTCTGAATCTAAGTCTGCAGGTGGCAGTACTACGTCTTCGGACTCTAAATAGCCGAGCGGCCTGAACTGCAGCAGTTCCGGAGGCTTCCATGACCGCAGCGCCTACCATCGCCGAAGAAATCCTCGACCTGAAAAGGGAGCGTAACGCCATCATCATGGCGCACCACTACCAGGACGCTGAGATTCAGGAACTGGCCGACTTCACCGGCGACAGCCTCGAACTGGCCCGCGCGGCCCGCGACGCCGACGGTGATGTCATCGCCTTTTGTGGCGTCTGGTTCATGGCTGAGACGGCGAAAGTTCTAAACCCCTCCCGGATTGTGATCGTGCCTGATGAAAAGGCCAGCTGCAGCCTGGTGGAAGGCTGCCCGCCAGAGCCGATTCGCGAGTATCGCCGCCGCAACCCGGACCACGTCATCGTCAGTTACGTGAATACCTCGGTTGAGGTGAAGGCGGAGTCTGACATCCTTTGCACCTCAAGCAACGCGGTGAAAATCGTCAACTCGATTCAAGCGGACAAAACCGTCCTGTTCCTGCCCGATCGCAATCTGGGCAACTATGTGAAGCGGCAGACCGGTCGCGAAAACATGAAAATCTGGCAGGGCTCCTGCATCGTGCACAATACCTTTCCGGTGCGCCGCCTGCTTGAGTCAAAAGCCCTGCATCCGGAAGCCATTGTGGTCGCGCATCCGGAGTGCCCCGAGGCCGTGCTGGCGCATGCTGACTTCATCGGTTCTACATCGGCCATCATTAAATACTGCGCGCAGAATCCGGGTCGTGACTTCATAGTCATGACGGAGAGCGGCGTTGGTTTCTCGCTGGAACGCGACGCCCCGTCGAGCCGTTTCTATTACGTGGCGAACGAGAACTGCAACTGCAGCGAGTGCCCGTTCATGCGGATGAATACGCTCGAGAAACTCCGCGACTCTCTGCTGACGCTGCAGCCTCGCGTGGAGATCGCCCCGGACCTGATGGCTCGTGCGCTCCTGCCGTTAGAGCGTATGCTGGCAGTACGGTGACACCTCTCAAGGACACTTTCGGCCGCGTCCACGACAATCTCCGGATCAGTGTCACTGACCGCTGCAACATCCGCTGTTTCTATTGCATGCCGGAAGAGGGCGTGAAATTCTTCGCCCGCGAAGACGTCCTGAGCTTCGAGGAGATCGAGAAGTTCGTGCGCGCGGCGGTGCCCCTCGGTATCACGAAACTGCGTCTCACCGGTGGCGAGCCTTTAGTCCGACGCGATCTGCCGACTCTGATCCGCAACCTGACTGCTATCCCCGGTATCCGAGACATTGCGCTGACCACCAACGCTGTTCTTCTGGAACAGCACGCGGAAGCTCTCCGTGACGCCGGCCTGCAGCGGCTCAACATCCACCTCGATACGCTCGACCGCGAGAAGTTTCACAAAATCACACGCCGCGATGACTTGCCGAAAGTGATGGCCGGGATCGACGCGGCAGTGCGCGCCGGCTTCAGGATCAAGATGAATATCGTGGCCGTGAAGGGACTTATTGAGCCTGACATCGTCCCAATGGCCCGCTACTGCCGTGAGCGCGGCTTTGAGCCCCGCTACATCGAATTCATGCCGCTCGACGCGCAGTCGCTCTGGGACCGCCAGCAGGTGCTCTCCGCGGACGATATGATCGCCATGATCTCGCGTGAGATCGGCCCGCTGGAGCCCGTGCCTGATGCCGACCCGCGAGCCCCCGCCACCGAGTACCGCTATCTCGACGGAGGTGGCACTGTCGGGTTTATCGCCTCGGTCACGAAGCCGTTCTGCCTGAACTGCAATCGCATCCGTCTTACGTCTGACGGGAAGCTGCGATACTGCCTCTTCGCTATCGACGAGATGGACGTGAAAGGCCTCCTGCGTTCCGGCGCGGGCGATGCCGAAATTCAGGCGGCCATCCGGCAAAACGTCGCCGATAAATGGCTCGGTCACGAAATCAATTCCGTGAAGTTCGTCCCCCCGCCTCGTCCGATGTACGCCATCGGCGGTTGAAAACAGTCCGGAACTTTTGCACGAACCCGGCGTCTACACCAGCGAATTCAACGCACGCTGTTTATCGCGGCGACCGGTCACAACGAAGATATCAGCGGCGACAGGGAGAACTTCATGTTCGATCAGACGTTCGTCGACTCGCCAACACGCACGCACAGCCCGTGGTCCATGGCTGCGTCTCTAACTGTTCAGACGGGAGTAGTGGGTTTGCTTTTGCTGATCCCGCTGCTCCATCCGGAAGGTCCCTTCATGAAAATCGAAGCGCCTCCCCTGATCTATCGGCCCAACGTTTTGGTTGTGGAACCAGTCAGAGTGGAAACGCTGCGCAGAGTTGCCGCAACGGCCCCGTCGGTGTTCAGAATGCCGATCACCGTGCCGCAGTTCATCCCGCGCGGAGTGGCCCAGATCAACGATGCGCCCGACCTGGCTGGGCCTTCCGGTTTCGTCGGCTCGATCCCGGGAGGCATCAACGTGGACGGCTTCATTGGCGGATTGACGGCGCGCGTTCCAGCGAGTCCACCGAAGCCGGCGCCGCGAGTCGAAACCCCGGCACCACCCACGGCCCCGCTTCGCGTCAGCACCAGCGTGCAGAGCGCGCTACTGAAGTTCGGCCCCAAGCCCAGCTATCCACCTCTAGCGAAAGCGGCGCGCGTTCAGGGGACTGTTCGGCTTACAGCGATCGTGGGCACCGACGGTACCATTCGCAACCTCCGCCTCATCTCGGGTCCGCCCCTGCTCGTCCAGGCCGCACTCCAGACCGTCGCGACCTGGCGCTACCAGCCCACGCTGCTGAACGGTGTTCCGGTCGACGTGGTAACGGAAGTCGATGTGAACTTTACCCTATCGCAGTGACGCATCTCCGCCGATAGAAAACCAGTTCGATGCCGCGCTGTTCGATCAACGATTCCGACCGAGCGGGAACAGCGCGGCGAACTAACTTTCTCGATAGTTCGACAACTGAATCTCGTACTGCTCAAGCGCCTTTCGCGTGGCAGGCGCTAACAACGCGGCGAGTTCGATCTCGCGGCTTTCTTTAAGCCGGGTCTTCGCGCTCTGTAGTTCAGATCCAAGCTTACCTGGATGGCACATGAATTCCGTCAGCCCGTCGGGCAGGCGCGCCAGAGTCGCAATTAGGCTCGTCGCGTCCAGAGTTCCGGTCAACTGAAAACCAGTGAAGTAGTCGGTGCTTCGCAGTCCCTCCAAGGTACGGGCATAGTTCGGAGTCATGACGCGCATCGCAGCCGCAATAACTCGCTTCTGCAATCGAACGGAGCGATCAACGCCGAAGTCGAATGGACGGCGTATCCACGGAATGTGAAACTCTCTCGCGACCCTTGCAACGGCTTTCAGCACGGGAGGGAGTAAGTGCGTGTGCTTGTGCGTGTCCAGATGACTCGGTCGTATTCCGGCACCGACGATCTTACGGACCTGTGCCACGGCCTCGTCATACGGGTCGAACTCGCGCCGTATCAGCGCACGTACCAACTGCCCGATCGTCTGCGGCAATTCGCGAGTCGGGTCGACAACCGATTGCCCCTGGACGAACACGAGGTGGCACCCAACATCCAGGGTGGGATTCGCTGCCGCCAACCGAACAGCGTCTGGAAAAGCATCGCCGTTTGCCATCAATGTGGTCGCGGTCAGAATTCCATGTCGGTGCGCTTCCACGATCCCGGCATTTACATCGTGGGTGAAGCCGAAATCATCAGCATTCACGATCAGCCGCTTCATCAAAAAATCGCGAGCTTGATACTGAGGAACTTCTTCGGGTTCTTGTGCACGTCCACCAGCAGGCTGTTGATCTCCCGCGAAACGCCGTTGAGAGAATCGTACAGTTGCGGATTCACCATGAGCTGTCCAATCGTGCCTTGACCTGCATTGATCTTGTCGAGCGCCGTATTTACCTTGTTCGTGACAAGCGTCAGCTCACGATAGATCTCTTCGTCCTTCAGCATCTTGCCCGCAGTGCCTTTGCCCGCATTCAGATCTGCCAGGATCTTCTTCGCCTCGCCGATACTGGCGCGCGCCTCGTCGTAAAGTACCGGATCGTAAAGCAACTTGCCGGCTGAACCCTTCGCCTGCTGTACCTGAGCCAGCATGTCATCGATTCGCTGAATCGGCCGGCGAATGTCTGTATACAGCGCGTCGTCATAAAGCAGATGGCTGATGGTGCCGTTGCTGTTGCGAATGTCTTTCACGATCTGCGCCACTTCGCCAGCCGTTGCGTTCAGGCGGTCGTACAGCGAATCGTCCTTCAGCAGCTTTCCAAGATTGCCCCTGCCTTCATCAACAACGGCGAGCAGACCGTCGACGCGACCCAAAATGCCCTGCAACTGACCCAGCAACGACGACGCCTGGTTAAGGATTTCGGGGATATCCTGGGAGATGATGGCCGCAATCTCGCCATTCTCCTGCACGGTCTTCGGATGGGAACCGCGCGTGATGTTGATGTACTTGTCGCCCAGCAGGTTCGAAGCAGCGATGGCAGCTTTGGAGTCATCCGGGATCTGCGTCAGGTACTTCTTGCTGACCTTCATCACGATCTCGACCGTCCGCTTGGGATCGCGCGAGCCGGAGAGCCGAACGCCGGCGATATGCCCTGCGAATATACCGTTGAGCCGAACCGGCGCGTTCTCCGCCATGCCCGCCGAGTCTTCCATATAAGTACGCAGCAAAAAATCGCCGGTGATGAGGTTGCTCTGGCTGGTGAGCAGGAAGATCAGGACAGCGGCGATGACCATCGCCACAGCCGACATGATCCCGACACGTAACTGCGCCCACCCGACTTTTTGTTTCGATGGCATCGGCTATTCCCCGGGTTCAGGCCGCTCGTCTGGCCGCTTCACGAATTTCCGTACGTACTCATCGGAGCAGGCTTCCAGTTCCACCTGCGTACCTTCAAAAACCAATTTTCCCTCACGCATCACCATGAACACCGTTTTCGTCGGCTGATTACCCGCTGGATCGAATCTCGAGGTCTCCGGATTGTAGCGGAAGTTGGCCACCAGATTCCCGTCCTGATAGCGATGCGTCACCACCAGAGCTGTAGTATTGTCCACATCCCGCTCCTTGATTATGAGGGCCATGATGGTGTGGGCGGTAATCGGGTCCAGCCCTGCGGTCGGGGAATCATACAGAAGTAATGGTGGGCTCGTCACCACCGCTCGGGCGATCGCCACGCGCCGCCTCATCCCGCCTGACAACTCGCTCGGATATTTATCGATGGCCTGTTCCAGTTCGACGAACCGAAGCGACTCCCGAACCCTCTCTTCCATCTTGTTGCGTGGGGTCTCAATCGACTTT
>JAOAPO010000535.1 GCA_025462945.1 Bryobacterales bacterium | reverse complement strand
GTTTCCAGCACCCTGAAGCGGTTGCAGTGTGGCACCCGCGAAAGCAGGATCGATTCGATAGGCAACCCTGCAGCCAGGAGGAGGCGCGTCGTCCGCACTTCGCAGTGGTTGACGCATTTCCATGCAATAAAATTCAGATCGGTATAAATCCGCGGCTGGCGGGCGCCGAAGAACAAGGCCTTGGCATAGGCTTGCATGGCGCGTTGCACGAGCGATTCGATGGCGCCGACATTGTTGGTTTCGAGAGCATGCTGGAGGGCGAGGTAATAGTTACTTTCAGGTGACATGGAACTTGGGGTTGGAGGGTGTGGATTGAGCGACTCGATTGAATCGCCTGACACAGAGTAGCACCTGGCCCCAAAAACGGCTAAAAAGCCTGAACTCCACCCCAGCCTTACCTGCCAACGGCCTCGACAAGGCTACATGGGGCCCGTCTCTCGCTCAGCCCCCAAGATAACGGACTAGGTGTATCGTGCCTTCATCTGATTGAGTGAATATGCGAAGAGTGCCGCAACGTTGCCGAAGCGAAAAAGCCCCCGCATTCCGTCTTCAAAGTGCAGCCGTCACATTCCGGTAGATAAATGTTTTTCCAGTCCGAGATGGATTTTTTGGCGAATCTTCTTAGCGAGGGTCGCAAAAGGCAGAGCTGATGGTTGTAGATGAATACGTTCAGGCCGGCCTGATCCAAGTGGTGCACACAGCGCTCCAACTCGTCCTGATATTCGACGGGGTCTATCCAAAGGGAATCGAGGTTCGAGCGGGCGTAGCCCATTAGCTCCAGCCCCATGATGACCACTTGATCCACAAACGGCAGGTTGCGTGCGACGAACTGGGCGAACTGTGGAAGCCTGGCATAGGTATGACGGTGCACGACCATTCTCAATTCCACGCGAACACCGACTCGCGCAAGGTTCAGCAGCCCGAAAAGAGTCTCCTCAAATGCGCCGCTGGCTTGCACAACAAAGTCGTGGGCTGAGGCGGTATCCGCGTAGAGGGGCACGCCAACCATGAAATCTGCCGGCTTGGCCTCCGCTACACGTTCAGCGTAGCGGAGGTAAGAGAAAAGCCTGCCGTTCGAGAGCATGTGCAGCGCGGTTGATGGCAGGTGTTCTTTCACCGCCCCGAGCAACGCGGTAAGGCGATCATGCAAAAGCGTAGGCTCACCACCGGTGATGCCGAGCTCTCGCGTGTCCTTGGCCATCCACGGGATCATGCGCAAGATGTCGTCGGCGAGGTAGCTATCGTCAATCGAACGCGGGGGCTGAGAGCACATCAAACACCGACTGTTGCAGCGTTCCGTCAGAAACAAGAAGTTGTGCCTGGAACTTCCTCGATAAAGCACCCGGATATCGTTCGTCTGAGGATTCAGGCGGAGCATATCGCCGGCGCGAAGGTAGGCCATTTCTTCAGAAAGGGATACATCGGCCGGGCTGCCGCTTGATCCAATCCTGAGCGTCAGCCTCTTTGGGTCATCGATGGAAAGATTGCGCAACGCGTAATTCCCGTCGGCAGCGCGTGCCTCGAGAAGCCCGATAAAGGCCTTAGCGCCAAATCCAAAGTGCGCCTTGTCGTTCAGCTTCATCTCGCCCACCCCCGCAATATCTCAGCAGCGGCTGGATCATCTTCCAAGAGCCGAACGAGGTGGCGCATGATCTCCATGTTGCGTCGGCAAAAAGCGCTGGTGGGTCGGTGTCCGACTGCGTCTCCTTGAGTTGCGTGATGAAAGACACGGTCGCTGCCGCACCAAGGCTGGAACGCACACTCACTGCAGCCCGGCAGTCCCTCGGTCATTGTTCGATCGGCCATGTCGAGCAGCGGGCTGTCCAGGAAAAGGCTTTCCCATGTGGAGTGGTGCACTGAACCGAGGTGAAAAGTCTTGTCGCCCATCTCCGCCAACATCCTCCCCTCGTCGGAGGCATAGACCTCGCCGTTGTAGTTATAGACCAACGCACTCAATCCTGCTCCGGCCGGCGATTGCAGGTCAACGTAGCCCGTCGGCTGTGAGGTGAGCATGCGGCGCAAAAGAATCGACGCATACACTTCGCGCATCCTCACGCCTTCCCCGTTTAGGTTCAGGATGTTTGCAAGCCCCCTGCGGTAGAACTCCAGGAACTGCTCGGTTTCGTAACCCACTTTATTTGCCGCCCGAACGGCGAAACCATATGGGCTGATATATCGCAGAAAGATTTCCTGAAAGCCGTGCCTGACGTATTCGTCAATTATCGCTTCCGGTTGGGCGAGACTGCTGGCCGTGCAGGTCATGAGTGCGGAGACGCGATCGTGCCCGAGCCGAGCCCGGCAGCGGTTAATACCGTCGATCGTGCGTGCATGGGCGTCCTTACCTGGCCGGGGGCGGTTGGTATTATGCAGCTCCGGAGGGCCATCCAGCGAAGTGGAGATGCAGATTTGGTGCGCTGCGCAGAAATCCAGAATCTCATCCGTTACGAAGGCGAGATTCGTCGCGATCACAAATGCCAGGTCTTGTTCACCTGCACGCTTCTTCGTTCTCTCCACAATCCGCTGAATCACTGGGAAATTCAGCAACGGTTCTCCGCCTTGAAACTCGACTTTCAACTGCCGGGACGGGCTACGGAGCATGAGATCCACGGCTCGATCCGCAGTCTTCGGTGTCATGTCGAACGCCTTGCGATCTTCTGAAACCCGGGAGACCTGGCAATAGCCGCAGGAATGGTCGCATCGCAGCGATACGACAAACATGTGAAGCGCAGTCATGTCGGCCAGCCGCGCTTGGCGTGTTCGGATCTGCGCGGCCAAAAGCTCCAAGTGCACGTCGTCGGCCCCTTGAGTGACGAAGTGTCCAGCTTCGAGGTCTGGCACCAGCGGATGTCCGGTGGGCAGCCGGCGCTCTACCAACTCAGGCATGATGCCGGCCGGGACCACCAAGTGCTGGCCGGCCATGTTGGTCAGCACGTGCCGACCGGCGTCGAGCCGCATGAATCGAAACGGAAGCAGCGAATACGGATCCGAAATACGGTAATGCCCAATCTGCTTAAAGCCGGCTGCCAGTTTTGTCATTGGATCAGGGCTACAATTGAATCGGTGCGTGCTTCAGGTCGTGCTGTCGGCATTTCCCTCTGGCTCCGAAGCGCATTCGCGGGCTATCGCGGGATCGACAACTTCAAGATCCGGTCGAATGAACTTGGCCTTCGACAACGCATGTCGGAGCACGAGATCCCGTGCCGTAACGGTCTCGGCAGCGATCAAGGACCGGAGTCGCTGGTCCAGCAGGTCGTTCAGAAATTCTCCAAGGACGGCATCCGGATCTTCGTTCGCGTTTTTAGGACGTATGCGGACCGACATCATCTCATCCGCGACGCGCTGGAGGACAACGTAGCACCGTCCCGTGAAGCGATAAGCGGACTTCAGAACCGCCTCACTGCTATACACTGACAAATCAACTTGCGCCGAACGTTCGCTGGCTTCTACCGACATATTTATTTCTTTCCCGCGGTTTTCGTGTCAGCCGCAGGGGCCGGATCATCCGGCATAGCCAATATCGCCGGGACACCGCCCATCAATTCGATGATGTCTGTTTGGTTTACGGGTAGCGGCGACTGGTTGCCGCCGACAATAACCACGGCGTGCTGTGTTGTTATATCCACGATCCTCACTTTCGAGCCGGCATTTAACGTAATGACGCCCGTCACGTTCTCGCCGTCGTAAAGGTTGAATTGGGTCGCCTTCGTTAGCCGCGTCTGAGCCGGCCAGCGGGATCGCACTTTGGGGAGCTTAGCCAACACACTCGCCATCTCTGGAGTTTGCGGGCCGGCCTCGGGTGCTGCTTTCTCCTGCTGGGGCGTCGGCTTCGGCCGCGGGGCCACCTTGGGTTTATCCGCGTCAGACGTGGGTGCCTGCGGTGCTACACTGCTTCCGCCCGAACCCGAATAGTGCGACGAATGCGAAGAATGTGAGCTATGGGAAGAGTGAGATCCGTGTGCGAGGAGCTGAGGCTGGCCTTTGCGCGCCGTCCCAAAAATGAGGTTTTGCGTCTTCGCTTGTTCGCTGCGGACCAACCGGTCGTCGGAGCCTCTCAAGAACGCGGACGTGTCGACGGAGGCGAAAGCCTTTGATTCGGTGGCGATGGATGCGCCTGCAACCAATGGAAACAGGCGCTGCAAGAGTCGGGCGACGGTGGGGTGCATGGGATTATTTAACGCGAACCTCGGCTCCATTTTGGCCCTAAAACGAAACCGTTCCACTAATGCTGCACATTTGGGCTCTCTAATAAAGAACAGAAATGTGATCGCGGCCGTCCTGATCCAAAGTAACTCGATGCTGGGACATTCAGTTTCCCTTGGGAACGCCGTATTCCCGGAAGCCACAGCGTTAGCCCTTCTTGTCGACCTCGTGGCTGGCCTCTCCGGCCTCGATGCCGCGACGGGCAACCTCAAACGCCTTGCGGGGAATGAGCGGCGAACCTTGATTCAGATCGTCCCTGCGCTGGGCCAGCTCCTTCAATTTCGCAGCGAGAGCGGCTAGATCCTTTTCGACGTCGCAGTCGATGGTGCGAAAAATCCGGGACTGGTTGCTCAGTGCCTTGTAGGAATTGCCCGCGTCGCAATGGCGGCGGTGCCGCTCACTGGGATTTACGAACGTGATCAGCGCGGATCCGACCGCGACCACCACGGCGAAGATGCCGGACCAGACCGAGTGATTGGAAAAGGCCGAGACGCCGGCGGCGGCGGCACAGATGGTGGTCGGAATGCCGAGCCAGAGATGGCGGTGTGCCCAGGGCTTCGCCGCCTCCCAGTGGCCCTTGGCGGAATACAGCGAGTCCTCCTCGATGCGCGAGGCTTCGGCTTTGATCTGTTCCAGCGCATCAGCCATAGGCAGGGAAGTAGCCTCCAAATAGCATCCGGTATTTGTCGAAAGCGAGGTCAATCCGGTCGTCGGCGATGGCCGCCTCCGCCTCCAGCGCCCACTCCTCTGCGCGGAGCAGGCCTTGGTTCGCGTCGGTCAGCAGGGTTCCGGTCATGTAGGCCCCGACGTCCCCGCCGTAGCCGGCGGGGTCCGCGAGCTGATAGGCGGTGGCTTCCTGGGCCTGGGCAAAGAAATAACGCAAGCCGGAAGGAAAATCGGTGATCGTCACGTTGGCCAGGAGCTTCACCGCAATGGCCTCGAGATGAAACGAGCGGAGGCGCTCGCTGTGCGCCCGGTTCCACGCCTTGAGCATCTTGATCAGCGGGATCAGGTCCCCTTGGTGAAATTCATTGGCTTCGGACCAGAGTTCGATGTGCCGCTTGGGATCGGTGCTGATCCATTTTCCGGAACTGGCGTTGGGGATCAGGTAGCCTCCGCCCTGCCGGTTAAAGGCCGGCACCACATCCACCATGAAGTCGGCGAAGGTAATTGTCACGGCCTGCCCGTTCTTGCTGACGCGCGGGGTGGTCGGGTAAGTCTGGCGGAGATGCTCCCTGACTTGATCGAGCAGTCCTTGGGGCGTCTGGTTCTGGTAGTAGCGAGAAGACAGGACGGTGAAGAGGTCCACATCCGCCTTCTTCAGCGGGGCGATCAGGGTGTCGCGGGCATAGGAGCCAGTCAGGAACGAATCCAGCACTTCAAAGCCAGACTCTATCGCCTCCCGCACCCGCTTCTGGCGCGTCGCCACGACCGGCGCCTGTAGGTCAGTGATTTCGAGATTGGAACGGAAGGTCTGAAAACCCGCGGAGATCGATGTGGGCATGGTCTAGGATTTCGGGAAATAACCGTTGAAGACAATATCCCACTGCCGGCAGGCCTCCTCATGGTATTCCAGATGGGTAGCACGGACCGCCGATTTGGCGTGATCCCGGGAATAGCGCGCCGAGGTCACTGCAGGC
>JAOAPO010000503.1 GCA_025462945.1 Bryobacterales bacterium | reverse complement strand
CTTTCCAGTGGTCAGCTACTTAATGCGCCATCCCGAGCACCAGCGGTATTCGCGAACTACCGCCCACTGCCGCATCCGATCCGGGCGATGATGCTCTCCGTCTGGGTGAAGTTCGATCCAGCCGGCGCCGTAGTCACGAATCGCGCCGCGGAACAGCGTCGAGCGGAGGCGAATCCGCCGCCGCCCAAAGACTAAGTCTTCCGGCAACTTGCAAGGCAGGCCGGTGCTCGTCTCCTACCTCCATGATCCCCGTCCCTCGGCAAAATCAACGGCAATTCCTCCAGACTCTCGGCTTCAGCGCCGCCACGCTGCTGGCGCAAGGCGCGGCGCCGCGCATCTTCGCGCAGGCCACCGGCCGAAACTATCACCTCTTCCTTCTCGGCGACTGGGGGGCGATCGATCCCAAACCACAGGGGCACGTCGCGGCGACCATGGCGGCGTATGCCCGGCAGCAGCGAATTCAGCCGGCCGCGCTCCTCCTCTTTGGCGACAATTTCTACGGGCAGCTCAACGACGGTGTAAACTCGCCCCGCTGGCAGACGCAGTTCAAGGCCACGTATTCGCCGGCTGATTTCCACGGCCCCTCCTACGCCCTGATCGGCAATCGGAGAAGGCGTTCACGGCTTCACGCATTTGGAGATTAGCCGCGACCGGCTGACGATTCGCCATCCCGGGGTCGAGGGCCTGCAACCTCATGCCTTTGGGAAGAGGGTGGATGGACGGGCTCGCGCCAATTTAGCCGGAGCCGGAAAGCAGCGGCCGCTTCGATCTATGAACTCCGATCTCACCGCGTCCGAATCAGTGACTCGCCGGCCGGCGCAGCGTCTGATCGTTTCCTGCGTCGCCCTCGCCGCCTGCGCGGCACGGCGGAATCGCTCCACGAATATAAGGGCATCAAGCGCATCGTGAAACCGTAAGCGCGAGACAGATTGTGGGATTGCGGAGCCCCGCTGCTGGCGAGCTTTTGATTCAGCGCTTATGTTCGCGGTGGCCAATCCTAGAAACTGAGCCCGAGCTTTGCGCCTTCCAATCGTGCACATTCAACGCGCTGGTTCACATTGCTGAGAGCCGGGTGCATTTCCTCACGGATTGTCGCCCTAAGTACTTCGAGCGTTTTGCTCAATCTCGCCTCGGCATAGCTGCGCTCACGGAGAATCGGCGCCAATGCCTCACTGAACGAACTCCGCGCCTGCTCCTCGCGCTCTCGCTGAGCGACGTAGATCTTGTCGAGAGCCGCACCGGTCTGCTCCTGCATCACACCCACGGCACCGAGAAGCGCCATCAACTGCCCACGGCTCACAGCTTGTCCCTTTCGTGCCCTGCGATGCAGCACACGGAGCTTCCGTTGTGCACGGCAGAGAAAAACCAACGCTTCCTGCTCCGCGAGCGTCTCGATATCCGGCCATAGCAATTTTCGCCACCACCGGGCTGAGTGATAACGGATGTGAATGGAGGCGCTCAATTGCGCAAGCTCGCTCGAACTTTGAACAATGAGAGCGCACGCCTCGTCCGGTTGCAGCCAGCTCTCATAAGTGATCCACGCCTCAATTGCCTGCTTCGTCTGCTCCACACTCTGTTTCGCACCGTGCGCCTCCCGCTTCAGTCGCAAGTTCTCTGCCGCTCGTGCTTTGTTGAACTCCGCCGAGGCTTGCGCCTCATGAACTCTTGCCTGCGACTGGAACTGCTGGACTGCTAATTCGTACGACGCCACAGCTTCCTTAAACGGCCGCTGCTTAATGTCTCCGGTGAACTTGCGCCCCTTCATCGCGCCAAATATACCACCCGCTATCCCACCAATAACCGTTCCAACGCCCGGCCAGAGCATAGTCCCGAGAACGGCTCCGCTCTTCGCTCCTACGGCGCCACCTACACCGGTGCCCGTTGCATCCAATGCCGCATTCTTCGCTGCGGTTGCGAAGTCCGTTTTGCCTGTGAGCAAAAGGTCAAACTCACGCATCCCGGAGAGCGCCAATGTCACATAGGGTAAGTGCCCGTGAACAACCGTCTCGCCGTGGGTCGCTAGAGTCTCGGCATGCTGGAGGTGGTCATGTATCTCCCCACTAGAAAGAGCATCATCCACGATAACAACGCCTTGCGAACCAGACGTCAATGCGTGGTGAACCCCATCCAAACCTTGGCCGGTCGCTGGGTCGAAATGCATTGAGTGCTCGGGAATCCCTACGGCATCACCTGGCACAACCACGGCGGTGTGAGGATACCGATCAAAGTGCCCGGACAAGTCGCTTACATCGCCATATGTCTTTACGTTAACCTCGTGGCCATCCCAAGTGAGATCCCAGCCGGGTGTATTTAGATGAGGCGCAAGAGCGGAGTCCACGTTCGCCTCGTGAAGGTGTCTCAACACGGCCGCCTCACCAACCGATCCAACCAATGCTCGGTGTGCGAGATCGTGGGTATCTACGTCTTGAAGATGAAGGCCGAGCTTGAGTCGTTCCGCAATCGTATGCGCCGGCAGCCCCTGGCTCAGGTCGGCGAACGAATCGATCGCCCCGTGGGCTCGCAGCGCAACCCCGGCAATAACATCATGGTCCATCGATGCGAAAGCGCTATGCACATCCTCCACTGCCCACGCGCTGATTTCAATTGCACCGATGGCGGCGAACCGCCGATCCAGTGCGGTCGCCGAGAGTCTTTCGAAAAGCGTATCCCACGAAACGTCCATCTGTGATTCAGCATCGGGAATACCATTCTGACCCGTTGACCGAGAACGCAGTTCGATCGCATAAGGATCGTACGGCACGGGGAGCAGCGCTTGCATCGCCTGAGCAAGCTCCTTACGATTTGATCGCATCCGCCAATAATGCGGCGTCAAGAAGCGATACCAGTTCAACACGCGCCATACGAGGTTGCGCAAAGCAGCCATTTTCATCGCATACCTTGCACCGATTTGTTCATCTCGTGTCACGTCCGCGAGAGTATTCCGACGACGATCTCCGTCAAGCATCACACCTTGTCTGCTGCTAGCCGCGAGCGTCACGAGGAGGACTCGCGGAAGGCGCAAGGTGCACGTTGCGAACGTGCCCCGCCGCGATCCTACACCGTGGAGCGAATTCCCAGTCACCGTAACCTTGCTCGAATCTCCTGCCCTGCACGATTGAGATCGGCTATGCTGGGGGTGTGCAAGTTCGAGTTGCCCCTCCCGCTTCCCCATCGAGGAGGAAATCGGCGGCTGGAACCGCGCGTCGGGCATAAGATACGCGCAATAATGCTGTGGCCGTGGCTGAAACTCGACCCAGCATGCGCCGAGATCACAAGTCGCGCCGCCGACCAAGCGGCGTGCGGAATCCAGTCTCCCGAAGTGAGGCTTCCCTACCGGCGCTAAGCTGGACCCAGCCCATCCATGACTCTGAGGGCCGCGAAGGCATCGTTCGCAGCGTAGAGGAGCTGCATCGAAGTGAGGTTCGGCGCTGCCCAGTTGCTCGTCGTGAGAGACTTCGATTTTCGGAAACTGCTGGAGCACTGTCCCCACAGCGGCCCGCACGCCGATCTGGCCCTTGTAGCCGCGTTTGCGAAAAACATGGTCCAGGTCCACGATGGCGCGGAGCTCGACGCCCAAGCGGGACCGAATCTGCCCATGGTCATTCCGCAATCCGAAGCCGACCTTCAGCACCCGCCCGGACTGGAGCAACTCTGAGACCATGGCCCGGCACTCCGGCCGGTGAAGCTGAAAGATGAACGCTCGGTCGCGCAAGGCAAACTGGACCACACGCGGGCCGCCACTTTTTTCGCCGACCCGAAAAGTTGGTTTTGATTCAGTGTCGAACCCGGCGATGCCCGAGGCCACGATCTCACGACCGGCCTGACTGACGGCCTCAGCCGTTTTGGGAACGTGAATGCATGGTAGAGCAAGCCCTTGGAAAGGCGCGAGCAGAGCGGTTTCCGTTTTCGACGGGGCAATGAGTCTCACCCGCCGATGATCTCAGTAGCCGCCGTTCGGTGTCGAGGGGAACGCAGCGAGACGACAAGCACGCCCGAAAGCCCTTGATCTGACATCGAGCAACCGACCTTTATTCGCGCCGCAACTCGTGAGAGACTTCGCGATGAAAAAGGAGCAATTCGAGCGTGCCAAGAAATCCCCCGACAAAGGGGTGCTGGTGCATCTTGTCTGCAACGAAGCGGACGCCCTCTTCTACTCCGACGAACCGGAGGCTCTTTCGACGCAGCACTGCACCGTGCTCACGGTGGAGACCTTCTTCGCGGCGATCTGTGACGGAGGTATGGCGGCATGGTTTGACCTGGATCATGGCCAGCTCGCCCACCGCTGCCCGGAAGCTCTGCGGCGCGTTGGACTCGACGAGTACGCCGCGCTCGCGGAGGAGACCTTGCGTTTCCATTGCAAGGAGGCGTTGCCCACGACGGTGGCTGACTGGGGGCAACACTTGCACCGCATCCGCTGCCGGCACTGCGAAGAAGACCCTGCCGACGTCTACGCCTCTTTTGACACGGCCTTCTTCGCTTCTCTGCAACGCAACCCCTCGGAATTTCGCGCACGGCTCTACGACTACATCGTGGAGCACGAGTCGGATTTCGTCTCTCCCGCTGAGGGCTGATGTCCCCGGTGTTCCTCTTCGCCCCCGGTGCGGGCGCTCCATCATCTCACCCATGGATGCAGCACTGGGGCAAACTGCTCCGCACGCTGGGAGAGGTCCAGACCGTCAATTACCCGTACTTGCTGAAAGGCGAGAAGCGTCCCGATCCACTCCCCAGGCTGATCGCGGCGCACCGGGAAGCGCTGCGCCAAGTTCGAGACTCGCGTTCCGGTCCAGTCGTGCTGATTGGCAAGAGCATGGGCTCGAGGATCGGGTGCCACCTCTCGCTGACGGAGCCGGTGCAGGTGCTGGTGTGTTTTGGCTATCCGCTGTGCGGTGGAGGAGATCCCACCAAGCTCCGCGACAAAGTGCTCCGGGAGCTCACCACGCCGGTTCTCTTCATCCAAGGGACTCGCGACAAGCTCTGCCCGCTGGATCTTCTCAAGCCGATTCGTGCCGAGATGAGAGCCCCGAACGAGCTACACGTCGTCGAGCAGGGCGATCACTCGTTGCAGGTTACCAAGAGATGGCTAAAAGAGCATGGAGAAACGCAGCACGACATCGATCAGCGTATGCTCTTCGCAATCGAGCGATTCCTCTCCCATGCCAAGGCAACCCCGTAGGCCTGGCAGGAGAGTTGAGCCCCGATTCGTCGAACCGATGCAGTGCAAGCCGGTGGCTGCTTTGCCCGCGACGGATGGTTGGACATTCGAGCTCAAGTTCGATGGCTACCGCTGCATCGCCGTGAATGACGGAAAGCAGGTCACGCTGTTCTCGCGGAATGAGAAGGTGCTCAACGTTCGCTTTGCCAGTGTGGTGGAGGCGCTTGCTGTTATACTAGGAGAGTGGGCGCTCGATGGCGAACTGGTGGCTCTCGATGAGCAGGGACGGCCTGCGTTTCAGCTTCTCCAAAACAGCCAGTCCAACGCTCAGCCAGTCTACTTCTACGCCTTCGACCTCCTGAACCGCGACGGTGAAGATCTGCTGTCTCTGCCGATCGAGCAACGACGTGAAAGGTTGACGGACTTGCTCGGGAGCGCCGCGGACCCAGTGCGGCTGTCACCCCTGCTTCAAGGGCCAGTGGAGCAAATCGTTGAAGCCGTCCAGAAACTTGGGTTGGGGCGTAGTCGGTAAACGGCTCGGCTCCCTCTACGAGCCGGGCGAGAGAAAGGGTGCATGGATCAAGCACCGCACCAATCGGGAGCAGGAGTTCGTCATCGGCGGCTACATCCCTGGAGAGGATATGACCAACGTGATCGAACAGTGGCGACAATCGTCTGATGGATTGCCAGCCGCCGAAGGCCTTACGAGGTGGTTTGACGAAGTCGCCGCTGCCTTCGCCCTGGACTCTCAGCAAGCGGAAGACCGTCTTGGAGAGTCTGCGCGAACTTGGGACTCAATGATTCTAGTCGCCATCCGTCTCGCCACGTCCGAGCGGAGCACGCCCGTGCAACTAGTCAAAGCCCATTGCCTGTTGCTTTGCGAGTTGCCCAGACTACCAATGTTTCGTCATGTTGAGACGAGATTCGTTCACTCGATTGAACGGACGTGGCGTCGGGTGATGGCGCAGGGACGTATCAGCGGGGACAGCCAGGCTCTCCAAGCCGCATCTAATTCAGGAGGGCAGTCCGTAGCCAAGGCGGCAGCGGTTATTCTCGGAGCGCTCGAGGCTCTCGCTTTGCCTGCCGATGCGAAACTCCTCACCAAGCTGAGAGAGCTGGCAGCGGTCAGGTGAGGCCAATGGCGTTCCTTTCGAGACGCTCGAGTCTTTTGACTCTGTGCCATTGGCAGCTCAGAGCAACTGCATGACCGCCTTAACGATGCCCCGTTTGTGACGGTAGGACGACAGCACGGCGAGGCGGATCGCCGAGGTTGGTGAGGAAGCCGCACTCCGCCAAGGCGGCGCGGATGCGGTTTCTGCGCAGGACGTAGAACTCGGCGTGCTTGAGCATGTGCGGCCAATTCGTCTCGTTTAGGCGACATTTAAGCCATAATAACTAGAGAGGCTGTAGCTACCCGCTGGCAGTCATTGCTGTCCTTAGCAAGACGAAACAGTTCGGTCCCGGCGGATCGGTCGCCTCGTGCAATTCACCGCCGCGCCATGCGGCACACCAAAACCCCTGGTGGCCGCATGGCGGAGGCGAGTGCCTCCGTCTCCTGCGACCGCCGCCAACCACAGGAGACACCATGAGTCCAGAAGCAGGCGAAATGTTAATGGGGCAGATCGCGCCCCGCCTTCGGTCCGCGATCCCGAAATGCGTTCACCCGGTCGGAGCGGAGGATGCGGAAGAACTGGTCCAGGATGCGATCGCGACGGCCGCCCAGATGTTGCACAACGTCGAAGCAGCCGGGAAAAAGGTAACGGCAGGAAACATCGCGTACTTCGCGATCCTCCACATGAAGTCCGGCCGGCGCAGCGTCTGCCGGAGCCGGGCCGACGTGATGGCGTGCGGAACCCAGCTCGATCACAAGAGTTGCGTCCTCTCGCTGGAGGAGGAAGTCGGGTATGATGAAGAGCTGGGAGAACCCATTGTGCTCGGCGAGCTTCTGGCCAGCCGGGCGGATGATCCCTCAGTGGCGGGCTCGCGAAACGTCGATTGGGAGGAGTTCCTCGGGTCCCACGATGACCGTTACGGGGTCATCGTGAGGAGCATCGCCCAAGGGGAGAAGCCAGCGGAGACAGCGAAGGCGCTCGGGATCAACTACTCCCAGTTCCAATGTCTCAGGTTGAATCTCGAAGCTGATCTGATGGATCACATGGGCGAGCAAATCCTCAACGAGTCGATTCAGGCGCCGGTCTGGCGCGGCGATCTGCGGGTGAAGAGCGAGAGGACGGCATGCCTCGCGGATCGTCGGCGGAAGTAAACGACCCAGACCGGAAACATGATGCGAAACCGCTACTACACGTCTCAGCTCGATCGTGATCTCGTCAC
>JAOAPO010000557.1 GCA_025462945.1 Bryobacterales bacterium | reverse complement strand
TTTCGGATCGCATCCAGTGCTGATTTGGCGAGCTCGTGCTCAATGTCGATGAAAACCGTGCCGCCGAACTGGTGCTTGATCTCTCCCAAAAACACCGTCTCGGGCGCTTCCACCTCCACGAGCGTTCCGCACTTCATTGCGACTCCATCCATCACACGGATCTGCAGGCGGGTACCCTTGATACCTTCGAGGACTCCGGCGAAGCTCCCCGGGACGGCGGTACCTGCGGAAGCGCCGCGTAGTTCCACGTTCAGGGCACGCACAGCAACCGTAATCTCAGGCTCCGCCGCCACCTCTTCAGCCTGCCTGCGGGGCGGCAGCCGGGACCAGCCTCAGGTCCCGAGCCACCTCGTCGTACATCTGCAGGGTCGCTACATGGCTTTCAAGGGCGAAGGCAGTCAGCAGCATGTTGTCACAGACCGAATTGATGAGCCGCGGAATGCCGTGCGTTCCCCGATGGATTTGGAGCAGAACCTCTGGCGAAAACACCGATTGGTCCCGCATGCCCGAACGCGCCAGCCGGGAACCAACATACTCTGCGGTCTCCTCAGCACTGAAAGGACGCAGCCGGCATCGCAACGCGATTCTCTGTCGAAGCTGGCGGCAATCGTCCTGCTCCAGTTTGTCATCGAGTTCCGGTTGCCCCGAGATGATGATCTGCAGCAGCTTGCCACGGCGATTCTCAAGGTTTCCGAGCAGCCGGATCTCTTCCAGAACGTCCCAGCTCAGGTTCTGTCCCTCGTCTACCATCAGCACCGTTGTCTTGTTCTGGTTGGCCCGCTCCAGCAGCATGGCATTGAGGGCGAACAGCACTTCGGTCTTGGAAGTTCGCGAACACGGCAGGTCCAGATCGTACGCAATCATTTCGAAAAACTGCTCTGGCGTCAAGCGCGAATTAAAAATGAATGCGAACGGAATACGGTGGGAATCTAAATGGTCCCGCAAACATTCCAGCATCGTCGTTTTGCCGGTTCCAACCTCGCCGGTCAATAGAATGAAGCCCTTACGGCTTTGAACGCCGTAGATCAGGTTTGCGAGCGCCTCCTCGTGGTGCGGACTCCGGTATAAAAATGCCGGGTCAGGACTTAGATTAAACGGATTGCTTATGAGGCCAAAGAACGCCTTATACATGCGAGAAATTCAAGCGTAGCACGCGGCCCGACCGTCTTCCCCGCAGCCGAGCAGAACGCGATAGACTTGAGAGAAGTGTTGATCTCAGGCCATCGCGTTCCGTCCTTCCGGGTCCTCGCCGGCCTCGCCGCTGTGGCGCTTGCCGCTGTCGCGCAGCAGCCGATTCGCGTTTCCGTGAATGAGGTGATCGTTCCCGTCACCGTCACCGACGATAAAGGCCGCTTCCTGTCCAACCTCGAAAAAAGCGACTTCCGCCTGTTCGACGAGGGCAAAGAGCAAACGATCGGCTTTTTCAGCCACCAGCAGTCGCAGCCCATCGTCATTGGCTTCCTCATTGACCAGAGCAACGGCATGAAGATCCACTGGGAAAAGTATAAGGAAGCGGCGACGGAGCTGATGCTCCACCTGCTGCCGGGCGACAAGAAGTACAGCGGCTACCTGATCACGTATTCAAACGAAGCGGAACTGGTCGTCGACACGAACAACGATTCCGAGAAGATGGTCGATAAGATGCGCAAGCTGAAGCCTGGCGGCGGCGCTTCCCTGTTCGATGCCGTCTACATGGCCTGCACCAGCCGCCGCACCGTTGAAGGCGAGCCCTATCAGCCTCGCCGCGTCATCGTCGTGATCGGCGACGGGCACGACACCTCCAGCAAGAAAACTCTCAATGAAGTCATCGAGATCGCTCAGCGGAACATGGTGACCGTCTATGCTCTCAGCACGGTGGCATTCGGCTTCCACACTGACGGCGAGACGAACCTCACCCAGCTGACGGAAAAGACCGGCGGCAAGGTGGAGATGCCTTTGAACAGCATCTACAAAGATATTTCCGGCTATCTCTCAACCCCTTCCGACTACGGTAATTACGCGATCGCGGTGGGTTCTGGCGGTTACACGGCCGAGATTTCGGGTTCGATCTTTCGTTCCATTGCCAACCTCGGTGGCGAGATCACCAGCCAGTACGTCATGCGCTACACCCCCGAGGTGGCCGAAAAGACAGACGGGAGGCAGTTCAGGCGCATTAAGGTCGTCGTGAACAATCTGCCAAACGTCATCGTGCGCCATCGCGAAGGGTACTATCCTTTTGCGCCGCCCCAGTAGTAGCCCGTACCAGTCGCCAAACCCGTCCACCCCTCTCTCTTTAGCGCTACACTAAAACCTTCCGCATGCCAGCGCAGGTCATCTCCATGGGCGATTTCCGCACCGCGCAGCACCACGCCGCGTGGTCGTTGCTTGAGATCGCGCGTCCCGGCAACCGCACGCAGCCCCTCGGCGTTCTTCTGGCTGACGCGCAAACGGATCAGCTGACGCTCCGGCTTCTGCCTGCCGCCGGACTCGACGAACTGGAGGAACAGGCGGCGGACATCCTCGACTTTCTCGCCGAAGATCTGGCTCAAAAGGCGCTTGAGATGGGGGCCAGTCAGTTGCTTGCGTCGCTCGAAGATTCGCTGTCGGGCTTCTTCCGCATCAGCGACCGCACCGAAATCGCCTACTCCGGTGACCCCCAGCGCAAGACCGACAAGCTGTTCGATGAGTATGTGGATGGTGCTGTCAGGCCGTACATCACGCACATTCCCGTTTACCAGTTGCGCGCCGCGGCTACGAAGTTCGGGGAAGGCATGAACACTGGCGGCGGCGAGGCAGAAGACTGGGTTCGTGTTCCGGCCGGCATGCGGGTTTCCGACGGCATGTTCGCCGTTTGGGTGGTTGGCCGCTCCATGGAACCCCTGATTAAGGACGGCGACCTCTGCGCTTTCCGCGCCAATGTCACCGGCAGCCGGCAGGGCAAGCGTCTGCTGATCGAGAAGTTCGACGAAACCGACTTCGCGAGCCGGTACACGGTGAAGCGCTACACCAGCGTCAAGGACGTCGGTGATGACGACGATTGGGGCCACAGGGAAGTTCGGCTCGAACCTCTGAATCCCGAGTTTGAAGCCTTCAATCTGGCACCGGATCAGTTCCGGGTGGTTGGCGAGTTTGTCGGAGTTCTGGAGTCGGCCTGATCTCCGCGCCGTCATTCCGCCGGTCCCTCCTCGAGTGGTACGACGCGAACGCCCGAGCCTTGCCGTGGCGTGAGTCCAAAGATCTCTACCTCGTTCTGGTCTCTGAGATCATGCTCCAGCAGACCAGGGTCGAGACGGTGATCCCCTATTACAGGGCTTTTCTGGCGCGCTTTCCCGATGCCGCAACGCTCGGGAACGCACCCGAGACGGACGTTCTGACCGCCTGGGCCGGCCTCGGCTACTACTCCCGCGCACGCAATCTCCGCCTGGCCGCCGCCCAAATCTCTGCCCGGCAGCCCCGTGAGTATGCGGAGATTCGCAGCCTGCCGGGCGTCGGCCCGTACACCGCCGCTGCCCTCGCCAGTATCAGCCTGAACGAACCGTACGCGGCAGTCGATGGCAACGTTCTGCGCGTGGTTAGCCGCATCGCGAACGATCCCGGCGAAATCTCCTCCACGGCAGTCAAAAAGCGTTTCGATGAACTGGCCGGGCAACTTCTCGATCCGGCGCGTCCCGGTGACTTCAATCAGGCAATGATGGAACTCGGCGCCACCATCTGCGTTCCGGCCAGCCCTGCCTGCGGTACCTGCCCCGTAAGCGAGCATTGCCAGGCTCGCATGGCGGGGACCCAGCGCGAGCTTCCGGTGAAGCAGGGCAAGCCCCCTGCCCGAAAGCTGCAGCAGGACCTTCTGTTCTGTGAGGTCGACGCGAGCATCTACCTGGTCCGGCGAAGCGCGGCCGAGAAACGCATGGCCGGGTTTTGGGAACTGCCGCCCAGGCCGGTGAGCACACAGGACGCCCGCGAGTCGGCCCTGCCGGCCGCCACGTTTACGCACCAGATCGTGAACGATCGCTTCGAGGTCCGCGTCTGGACTCGATATCCCCGCAAGCGGCCCGCCCATCTGCGTGATGGTGCCTGGATCGCCCGTCACCAGCTCACAGGTCTGCCGATTTCTACAATCACAAAAAAGGCGCTGGCTATACTGGCGGCACCTGAAACTCGTGTTCTCTCAGGCCGCCGGACACTGTCTAAATAGCTGCGAACGATATGACTAAGAACTTTCTGTTTACGAAAATTGGTTTGGTTGCGGCCGTCGTGCCTATCCTTCTCTACGCTTACTCGGAAGGTCCCGACCAGCGGCACACGGGCGCGCCAGGGGAGCTTACCTGCTTGGAGTGCCATACAAGCGGCTTCCCATTAAACGGGGGCCCGGGTAGTCTTCGTATTGTCCTGCCGGGAAATGCGACATACACACCGGGCGTAAAGCAAACAATAAAGGTCCAAGTCACTGACGCCACGAAGTCTAAGTTCGGCTTCCAGTTGAGCGCCCGCCTTGCGGGGGACGTTCGGAGCGGTCAGGCTGGTGACTTGAACAGCATTGACGCACTGACACAGACGCTCTGCGATGATGGCACCCCCAAGTCGAGCGATAAGTGTTCGCGTTTCCCTGTTCAGTTCATAGAGCACACTTCTGACGGTTATAGAGCTTCGACGGCCGGCGGTTACACGTACCAGTTCGATTGGACCCCTCCCGCTACCGACGTCGGCAACGTAACTTTCTACGCGGCCGGCGTCGCGGGCCCTCCCGGCGGACCGATCCAGACCAATGCGAACGTCTACACGACGAATATCACCTTAACTCCGGCTGCCGTCGGGCCTTCTGGTCCAACCATCAGCTCCGGTGGCGTCGTGCCTGTCTACAGTTCCTCCACCACCATCCAGCCGGGCTCGTGGTTCTCCGTGTACGGAACCAATCTGGCGGCGAGTACCGCCGTCTGGAACGGCGACTTCCCCACCTCGCTTGGTGGCACCAGTGTCAGCGTCAACGGCAAACCTGCCTACCTGTGGTTTGTCAGCGCCGGGCAGATCAACGCCCAGGCACCTGACGATACGGCCACCGGCAGCGTTCCGTTCACCGTCACGTCCGGAGGAGTCACCGCCTCCAGCACCGTAACGCTGGCACCGGCCGGTCCGTCGTTTCTCCTCCTGGCCGACGGGAAGCACGCTACCGGCATCATCATCACTCCGAACGGCTCTGGTTCTCAGGGTGGTGGCAGCTATGACTTGCTCGGTCCTGCGTCACTGGGTGCCGGATTCCGGCCAGCTAAGAAGGGTGAGGCTGTAGCCATCTACGCCGTTGGCCTCGGCCCCACCAGCCCGGCAGTCCCGTCCGGCCAAATCTTTTCGGGCGCCGCCAGGATGGTCAATGCGCCGGTCGTCACCCTCGGGAGTGCTCCGGTGGCCGTCGATTTCGCCGGTATCGTTGGCGCGGGTCTCTACCAAATCAACTTCGTCGTGCCGCAGAATGCGGGTTCCGGCGAGCAGTCTTTACAGGCGCTGACCGGCGGTGTTTCCACGCAGGCGAACATAACTATCCCCATTGAATAAAAGGTAATACTCCTTTTTATTCTTGCCAGGGGTATAGATTCCCGTCGCTCCACCGCCGAAGATAACAGGTGGAGCGACTTATGGCTGCGGTCCGGAAAATGGAACTGGTGCGGGTGACTGGCGTACTTGCGCTCGTCACCCTCTGTTGTTCCACCGGCCAGGTCCGGGCCGCCGACCCCTATCCGTTCTACGCAGCTGAAGGCATCGTCAACGCCGCCACCCAAACGGCAATCGCACTCGCACCGAACACGATTGCCACAATCTACGGCACTAACCTCGCCTTCTCCACCTACAGCGTTGCCCCGGCCGACGTGCGCGGCGGGTATCTCCCTGCCACTCTTGGCGGAGTGACAGTTTACGTTGGCAGCATCCGGGCCGCGCTCTTCTACATCTCTCCCACACAAATCAACTTCCTCGTACCGTATGAGCTCCTCCCGGGCCCAGTCAACATAATCGTTGCGCGCCAGGCCGCGGCAGGCCCCGCTGTCAAGGTCCAGCTCAATGCAACCTCTCCGGGGCTCTTTCTGTGGAGCGGGAACTGCGCCATCGCCTCGCACCTTTCCGGCACGATCATCGGACCCGAGACCCCCGCGCTCCCCGGGGAAATCATCATCCTTTATGTGGTGGGACTCGGTCGAGTTTCTCCCGACACCCTTACTGGCCGCCTCGTCTCCAGCGCGGCAAAAATCGTGGCGCTCGCGCAACTGCAGGTCACCATTGGCGGCGTCGCCGTGCGGCCCGCCGATATTCTCTACGCCGGTTTAGCGCCGGGCTTCGCGGGACTCTATCAAGTCAACCTTCGGCTGCCGATCGCAATGCCTTCAAACCCTGAAATTCGTGTCGCTGTCGGTTCGCAGGTAAGCCTTCCTGAAGTTCAGCTTTCGGCGAAAGGTGCCATTGTCGTCGAGTAAACACCTAAATTGCAACCATTT
>JAOAPO010000418.1 GCA_025462945.1 Bryobacterales bacterium | reverse complement strand
CCGACCCCGAACATCCGGCCCGCCGAAGGAAAGCTGGGCATCCTCATGCCCGGGATGGGAGCCGTCGCGACCACTTTTATCGCCGGCGTTGAAGCTATCAAGAAAGGCATCGCCAAGCCCATCGGCTCCGTCACTCAGATGGGAACGATCCGGCTCGGCAAAAGAACCGATAACAATACTCCGAAGATCAAAGACTTCCTTCCGCTGGCATCTCTCGAGAGCCTCGAATTTGGCGGCTGGGACATCTTTTCCGAGAACTGCTACGAGGCGGCCCTTCACGCGGGCGTTCTCGACAAGAGCCTGCTCGAACAGCTGAAAGAGCCACTTTCGGCGATCAAGCCAATGTCCGCGGTGTTCGACAGCGAGTACGTGAAGCGCATCAACGGACCGAACCAGAAGCCGCAAGGCTCCAAAATGGAACGCGCCGAGATGCTGATCGATGACATCAAGAACTTCAAAGAGAGCCGCGGTTGTGACCGCCTTTCCATGATCTGGTGCGGTTCCACAGAGGTCTTCCACACGGCACAAGCTGTCCACCAGACCATCGAGACGTTCGAAAAGGGCCTTATCGACAGCGACCCCGAAATCTCACCCAGCCAGATCTACGCCTATGCGGCGATCAAGTCCGGCGTGCCGTTCGCAAACGGCGCCCCGCATCTGACCGCCGACGCTCCGGCCCTCATGGAGATGGCGCGTGAGCGGCAGGTTCCGATCTGCGGCAAGGACTTCAAAACGGGCCAGACCTTCATGAAGACCCTGATCGCCCCCGGTCTGAAGTCGCGCATGCTCGGCGTTTCGGGCTGGTTCTCGACGAACATCCTGGGCAACCGCGACGGCGAAGTTCTCGACGACCCGGGTTCATTCAAATCGAAGGAAGAATCGAAGCTGTCCGCCCTGGAGCAGATTCTGCAGGCCGACCTTTACCCGGATCTTTACAAGGATCTCTACCACAAGGTTCGGATTAACTACTATCCTCCGCGCGGCGATGCGAAAGAGGGCTGGGATAACATCGATATCTTCGGCTGGCTGGGATATCCGATGCAGATCAAGATCGATTTCCTCTGTCGCGACTCCATTCTCGCCGCTCCGCTGGTGCTGGATCTTGTCTTGTTCATGGATCTCGCGCAGCGTGCCGGAATGCGCGGCGTACAGGAGTGGCTGTCGTTCTATTTCAAGGCTCCCATGACTGCGCCGGGTCTTTATGCCGAGCACGACATTTTCATTCAGCTGATGAAAATGAAGAACACGCTCCGGTGGATGAAGGGCGAAGAGCTCATCACGCACCTGGGTTTGGAATACTACGACTAGACACGGCCTGGCGGCCGGATTATATTCCAGATGAAAACAGTGTGGTCACAGGACTGCACTGAGACGTGAGGGCGACACAGGATGCACGTTCTCGTAATTGGCGGGACGCTTTTCATAGGCAAGCTGCTGGTCAAAAGACTGCTCGGCGAGGGGCATGAAGTAACCATTCTTCATCGCCGGACCGAGCACCCCTTTGGCCGCAAGGTTCATAATCTGGTGGCCGATCGTAATGACGCGGCCGCGGTGAAGGCAGCGGTTGCGGGCCAGCGGTTCGAGGCTGTCTATGATCTTGCCTACGATTGGGAGCGCGGCACTACCTCACAGCAGGTGGAAGCCACCGCGAAGGCGATCCCCGGCAATCTGAGCCGGTATATCTTCATGTCGAGCGTGGCTGCCTACGGCGATGGGTTAAATCATGCCGAAGACGACCCGCTCGCCAGTGACATCCATCAAAATGAGTACGTCCGGAACAAAGCATCGAGCGAACGGGTGCTTTTCCGGATGTATCACGAATCTAAATTCCCGGTAGTTACCTTCCGGCCTCCGTTTGTTTACGGTCCTGAAAATCCGTTTTACCGCGAAGCCTACTTCTGGGACCGGATGAAGACCGATCGGCCGATCATGATTCCGGGCGACGGGAACCGGCTGATGCAGTTTGTCTACGTCAACGATCTGGTGGAAGCCTGTTTCCGGGCGCTGGAAAAGCATACGGCTCCAGGTCGAGCCTTCAACGTTGCCGACGACAAGCCATTAACGCAGATCGAAGTCGTGAATGAATTTGCGAAAGCGGCGGGTAAGCAGCCCGTCATTGTGCGGGTGCCGAGAGAGTTGATCGTTCGGCACGGCGGGAACGCTTTCCAGGAACCGCTCTACTTCGGGCAGTATTACGACATTCCGCCAATCACAGAGACGGTGGGTCGCGTCCGCCGGGTTTTGAGCCTGACCACGACGCCGTTCGCGGTGGGGCTGAAGGAGACCTTCAAGTGGTACTCGAAGAACCATACGCCTCACCCGATCAATACCGAATTCGAGGATAATCTGATTCGCCTTGCGAGGGAACTGCACCGACCGAACGGTAACCAGTGAACAGTGGATCACCGCGGTGAATCGGTCCCGCTCCCTCCCTCACGGCTCAGAAAGAAAGCTTGCGAGCGATGCTGGCGTGGAGTAAAGAGGCGCGCTGGGCGGATGTCGGCTTGAAGTACTGAATCGACGCGCAGTTGCTGGCGCCTCGTTAGGAGGCGGTGAGTTCGGCGTAGACTTTTGCCCGGAGATTGGCGACTCCAGCGGTGTAACGATCGTCGGACACCGCGAACGCAACAGCGTCTTCCAGCCAGTCGTGCCAGAGCCCGTCGGGGTCGTGTGAGGCTACGGTGATCGTATAGTCTCCTGGGCAGAGATCGCATCTGAAGCGAAAACTTACGCGCAAATTCGAACCCATTGGTACCGGACCGGGGTGCAGTTGCTCCAGTTCGGTGTTCGTTCCGTAGACGTTCAGTCCGGAGCGGGTCCGGATCAGGATGCCGATGACCGGGTCAGCTACAGGTATTAGGTAGCGGAAGGTGACCCGAACAGAGACATCCTCGCCGCTTTTCCAAACGGTGGAGGGCTCACCGCTGGCGGCTGCGAGTTCCACGGAGACGAGTTCGGCTCGTCCGTCGCCCTGGCGGCGGGATGGAGCCAGCTGGCTCTGCTGACCGGTGCCCGAGGCTCGCAGTTCCAAAGCGGCATGTTTCCGATAGGCGGGCAGAATCTCAGCCGGATGTCCCTGTGCGACGAGTTTGCCGTCGCGGAGCCACCAGATTTCATCAGCGCACTGCTCGAGAAGCGCTTCATCGCTGCTGAGGAGGACGATGGAAGCGCCGGCACGGCGTAAGGCTTCGAGCTGGGTGATGGCTCGGGCTTTGGCGACACGAGGCAGCGGGGCGAACCAGTGGTCGAGTACAAATTCGTCAGGGGTTGTGGGTAAGTCCGTGAATGCCTTGCTTACCTGGCAGGGGGCCTGTGCGGCGAGGGTTGCGGGACCTTCTTCGATAACGCCGATGATGCTGCCAGGGGGGACGGCGAGGGAGAGATTGGGAAATGAAATCATGCGACGGTCTGGCCAGCGCCAAGGGAGACGGTGGCGAGGTCGGCCCAGTGGTCAAGGACGGCGTGGTGTACGAACGACAGCCGATCGACGGTGAAGGTTCGCGAGCCCTTCCACGCTTCCCAGATCTGGCGGGCTTTGGCAAGGTGCGCGTCGACGTCCTGCTCCTCGAAATCCTGAGCAATCGTCACGTGAGGGTGGAACGGGTACGTGCACTCGTGCTCAAGGACGCCTTCGCTGAAGCGCTCGTTGAGAGTTTTGACCAGTTCCTGGCCGGATTCGATGCCGAGGAAGATGACGTTCGAGACCGGAAAAACGTCAATTTGACCCAGAGTGACCTGAAACGGGGCGAGATCGGCCGCAGCCGCAACGAGGCCTTCCACAGCACTCCCGACGTGTCCGCGGAACGGCCGCGGCGGAAGAATCGTGAGATGTGCGTGGGGATTACACTCCGGCGTGAGCTGGCGTCGAAGGTTGTCGAGGTACGACGCCAGTGGTTCAGGAATGTAGCTTACCAGCGCGAAGTGGTTGAGAGTACGGCCGCTCCCCAGATGACGATCCATCGCACCCTTATTGTAGATGGCGTTCCCGTCCGGTTGAAAAAACGGGCGAACGGGGCGGAGTGACGGCCGGGGGGCGCGCGGCGTTCCGAAGATTGACGGCGCGGTTCAGGATGTCGAACCAAAAGGGGGCGCCGAGGGAGACGGCAAGGATGGTGAGCAGCCATCCCACGACTCGGGAGAGCCACCCCAGCGTGCCTGGATGGAGCGTTTCAGGGCTCCACCCGATCACTGGGCCGAGTTGGAGGAGCGTCGACGGGGGCGCCGCGCGAAGGGCTGGCTCACTCCAGAAGCGCTGCAGAAGGTGGAGGGTGTCGGCGTTAGTGGCGATGGTGACGAACACAGCGAGACCGAGGTTCCAGAGTTGCGCCCGGCGCCGATACCAGCCCGACGCGCGTTCCATGTTGTCGTCGAACCAGTGCTCAATGTTGGTCCGTGCGCAGATGAAGTCACCGGCAGCGTCCTGAATCAGGGCGAGCAGGGTTTGGCGGACCGGACCGGGCGGCAGATTGGCGATACCGGTTTCAAGGTCTTTAAATACGACCGAGCCCGCTATGTGGGAGGTGGCCAGATCGATGAGCGCAGTGCTGAACGCTCGGGGTGGCAGGTACGAGACATGGTCTGCCTGCTGCGCGAGGCCGTTGATGACGGGATGTCGGTAGAAGGCGGCGAGGAAATCGGTGCCTTCGCACAAATGTTGATTTTGAAAAATCGAACCCATCGCGGTCTTGAGATTTTTAGCGCGCGCATCAAGGGCATGCGCGATCCATTCATTCACGGCACTGCAGAAGACCGCGAGGATCAGATAGACGGAGGCCACCCCGACCACCGCTTCCAGAACTGTAGAACCGAAGAGTCCAACCATTTTGCCGACCACCTTCCTGCCCTCAGAGTTAGCAGCGGCCGGCGTGAAGATCCGCCTTGGCGGTGGTTGCAGCTGTGCTCATCTGGTTGAGACAGCGGAACATAGCGATATTTCTTAGATCTGTCACCGTTCTGTGATGGACAGTGCAGACAAGCGACCGACAGCGAATTCGGGCTTGTGCTAACCTTTAAGTTTCCCGGAACCCCGTCATGCCCAAACTAAAGACCCATAAAGGTGCGTCCAAACGGTTTAAAAAAACCGGGACTGGAAAGGTTGTGCGCCAGCATGCATTTGCTCGCCACATCCTCACGTCCAAGGCGCGCAAGCGTAAGAACAAGCTGCATACATCTGTTGTAGCTGATCCTTCGGATCAGAAAAAGCTGCAACGGATGATTCCCTACTAGAGCGAAAGCTCTCGTAGGGTCTTGCAGTAAGGCCAGTGAACGGTGCCACCGCACGTGCCCGTTTCACGGCCGAAAAGGCGCTCCTCAGCAGCGCCTTCCAGAGTCGGCCTCATTTATGAAGCGCTGCTCATTTCAATCAGGAGAAAAACGTGCCAAGAGTAAAAAGAGGTACTAAACGCCGAGCCAATCGCGCTAAAACGCTGAAACTGGCCTCGGGGTATTTTTTAACCAAGAGCAAGCTCTACCGCTCCGCACAGGAAGCCGTTGAGCGCGCACTCAAGTTCGCTTACACAGGGCGCAAACAGAAGAAGCGTCAGTTCCGTTCGCTTTGGATTGTGCGTATCGGTGCGGCAGCGCGTGAAGTCGGGCTGTCGTACAGCCAGTTCATGCACGGCCTGAAGCTCGCCGGTATCGAACTCGACCGCAAGGTTCTGGCCGAGACCGCTACGGCAGACGCTGCGCAGTTTGCGAAGATCGCCGAAGCGGCCAAGACCGCTCTCGCCGGCGTTCAGTAAGAGTTTATAAACCATGTCCAAAGCCGATATTGAAGATCAGTCCGGACTCCATGGTGCCGACGCGGAACAGGACACGCTCTCTCAGATAGAGCAGCGTGTCCTCCGCACGGTTGAACTTGTCAATTCGCTCCGTCAGGAACGTGATAACCTGCTTCGGGAACTGGCTGACGCGCGCAGTGCGGGCGAGCAGACGGAAACTGCGAACAGGGCTTTGAGCGAAGAGATTGTCTCGCTGAAGAGTGAGCGTCAACTGGTTCGCGGCCGTTTGGAACGGTTGTTGGGCCATATCGATCAGTTAAGTTAAGTTTGGGCGGGGGGCGAGGGCGTTGGTGCCCCCGCTCCCTTACGGTCACGGCTCAGAAACGTTACGTCGCAGAGACGTCGCTTCGTTAGAGAAGCGAGCGCATAAAACGGGGCGCGATATTTTCGCTTAACAGCGTAGAATGAGGGAAGCCCTCGCAGGCGTACTATGGCAAAACAGCCTGTTCGCGTTCATATCTTCAACCAACCCTATACTTTGCTTGCCGACGGCGATTCCGCCGAGGTGCAGCGAGCCGCCGATGAGATCGATTCGCTCATGACGAGCATCGCGCAGAGAACGAGCTCACCCGATTCGACGAGGGTTGCCGTGCTGGCGTGTCTCCATCTCGCCGACAAGCTCCATACGGCGGAACAGAAGCTGAAAGGCTTCGAGGACCGGTCCGAAAGGATCGCAGGGCTGCTGCGCAGCACGCTGGCTTCCTGACGTCCGAAATTGTTCGGGTGGTATCGTGAAGTCAAGGTTCGTTCGGCTTCCCTCATGCGCTACGACACGCGGTACAGTAACCGTTCGTCTTTCTCCCTCCCTGGTTTCCCCAATGGCGTGAAGTGGCTCATTATCGCGAATGTTGCGATATATGTTCTCGACTTTTTCCTCTCCCTGACACTCAAGGAACCGGCTCTCCGCTTCCTGTACCTCCACCCCCGTGCGGTCATCTCGCATTTCGCGATCTGGCAACTGGTGACGTACATGTTCCTGCACAGTCTGGGGAGCCCCTGGCACCTGATCTTCAACATGCTTGCGCTTTGGATGTTCGGCGCGCCGGTGGAGCAGACCTGGGGCACGCAGCGATTCCTGAAGTACTACATGATTTGCGGCGTGGGCGGCGGTATTACGCAGGTCGCGGCGAACATGCTGTTCGGCAACCCCGATCAGATGGTGCTGGGCGCTTCCGGCGCTGTTTACGGGCTGCTGCTGGCCTTCGGGATGTTGTTTCCGAACCAGGAAGTGCTGTTCGCGCTGATCTTCCCGATCAAAGCCAAGTACCTGGTGTTGATCTTTGGTGCGATTGCGTTCTTCGGATCGTTCAGCGGCGACTCTGCCGTCAGCAACCTGGCGCACCTTGGCGGGATGCTTTTTGGGTTTTTGTACATCCGGAGTGCCTTTGCTTCGCGGCGGACGAGTGGCGCGCGTCCGGGCGGCAGCGGCTTCGGGAGCGGGTTCGCGTTCAATCTTCCGGAGATGTGGCGGAAATACAAGATCCAGAGGAACAAGAAGAAGTTTCAGGTGTACATGCGGAAGCATGGGAGCGGACCTCCGGACTGGAAGAACTGAGTCACGGCTGATTGGCATTACGGCTGCGGTAACGGCATTTCGCCTGGCGGCGTCTTTTAAATGTGCAGGGCTGCGGCCGGCATAGGTGCAGGGTTGCGGCCAGGCACCCGTTCCGGAGAAAGGGCGTATGATCAATAGCGGAATGATGAAGAAGATTCTGTTGGCCAGCAGTGCCGTGTTTGGGTTGGTGATCGGGTTCTCCGCCCTTGACCTGGTGGCGCAGGAGGGTCCGATTCAGCCTGGCAGTTCCACCGTCGCCCGACCCAAAAAATCCGGCACTACACAGCCCGGCGAGAAGGCTCCCGCCGAGGTGCAGCAGCAGCCCAGCGCGGAGCTTCCGAAGATCCCTTCGCGGCTGTCCAGGAAGAAGGACGATGCGACGGAAGCCGACGTCACATTCAAAGCCGACACCAGTGTGGTGACGCTGGATGTTTCGGTCCTCGATAACCAGGGGATGCCGATCCCGAGAATTCCTCGCGGCAACTTCAGGGTTCTGGAGGACAACGTTCCGCAGACTGTCACGCAGTACTCCGTGACTGAAGCGCCCATGACGGTGGCCCTCGTCGTGGAGTTCAGCAACCGCTTCCAATCCTATTGGAGCTATGGCTGGTACGAGACGCTGCAGGCGGCCTACGGGTTCACCCAGACGCTTCGGCCTGACGATTACATGGCAGTGATCGCTTACGATCTGCGCAGCGAGATCCTGACGGACTTTACGAACGATAAGAACAAGATCGGCGAAGCGCTGCAGCGCCTCCGCATTCCGGGCTTTTCCGAAAGCAACCTGTTCGATGCGATGACGGACACGGCCGATCGGATGTCCAAGATCGAAGGCCGGCGCGCCGTTGTGGTGATCACGTCGGGTATCGACACATTCAGCAAGATCACTTACGACAAGACTCGGAAGTTGCTGCAGGAGGCGGGCGTACCTGTCTACACGGTCGGCATTCTACAGCTGGTTCGAACGATGGCGGAAGCACGAGGCGCCAACATGATCGACTTCCTGCAGGGCGACAATCAACTGCGCACGTTTGCGAAGGAAACGGGCGGCATGGCCTTCTTCCCTCGCTTCATGGCAGAGATGCCCGGTGCCTTCGCGCAGATCAATAACGCGCTCCGCAACCAGTACTCGCTCGGCTACTCACCGACAAACCAGGCACGTGACGGCAAGTTCCGCAAGCTCACCGTGCAACTGGTAAATCCGGAGACCAACGAGCCGCTGCGTATCACGGACCAGAAGGGCAAGCCAATCAAATACAGTATTGTGGCGAAGGCTGGCTACAAAGCTCCGCTGCCGATTCAGTAGGGCTCTCGTCACCGCATCTGTGCAAAGGAGCCCCATCAAAAGTCCACGATTCGTGGCATAGTTCCCAACCCTCTTGAAGTCAAGAACTCAATCCGCCATTGTTTCAACCGGATGCAAACGCGTTGACAGTCGCGTTGCACTCCTGCTAACTTTTGACGGTTCCCCTGATGAAAAACTCTCTGTCCGCCCCCGTTCGGATTCTTCTTGCCGACGACAACCAGCATGGCCTGTTAGCGAGGCGCATGATCTTACAGGATCAGGGTTTCGAGGTGGAGACAGCGACAAGCGGCGAGGAAGCATGGGAGTTTTTTCAGGCTCGGCACTTCGATGTGGTGGTCACGGACTACCGTATGAAACAGATGAACGGCTCGGAGTTGATCAAACTGATTCGGACCTCCGGATCGGCGGCGCGAGTCATCATGCTGTCGGGCTTCGCCAATGCAATGGGCATGACGGAAGCGAGCACTGGCGCGGACCTGGTGATCGCCAAGAGCAACAAGGAAGTACCGGAGCTGGTGCGCGGCGTCAAGAAGCTGGCGCACATCCCGATGCGGCGCGGACCCAGCTCAGCTGGTTCCACCGCTGCGCGGGGCGCACGCAAAGCCGGATAGTTCGCTTCACGGCAGGGCTGGCGCTGTTGAGTTCCTGCCTGTTTTCTCTCTCGGCGGCAGTTCCCGCCAAAAAGGTACCTGCAAAGAAGGCCGCAGTCGGCACGGGCAGAGCGGCCAGGAAGCCCGCCTCTGCCAGGGTCATTCCGAAAGCATCGGCAGCAAAGGCGGCAGCTGCGACGCCCGAGGTGATCGCGTCGCGCTGGCTGGCTGCGATGACCCCGCGAGACCGGGCCGCACAGTTGATCGTCTCTGCGTTCAACGGCTTTTCTGCCAACACTCGCGCGAAGGACTATCGGGCTCTGGTGCGGCTTGTGCATCAGGAGCACATCGGTGGTCTGATTCTGATCAACGTTGTGAATGGCCGCGTTGCCGTGAAGCCACTGCCTCGCGACGTGGCCACCTTTGTCAATCGCATGCAGGGTCTGGCGAAAGTGCCGCTGCTGGTTTCAGGCGATCTCGAGCGGGGCGCCTCGATGCGAGTGGAAGCGACGACGGTCTTTCCGCATGCCATGGCGCTGACCGCTTCCCGTGATCCGGAGATGGCGTTTCGTGAAGGCCAGATTACGGCACGTGAGGCGAGGGCGCTGGGGATTCACTGGATCTTCTTCCCCGACGCGGACGTCAATAATAACCCCGATAACCCGATCATCAACATTCGGTCATTCGGCGAGAATCCGGATGATGTTTCCGCTATGGTGTCGGCATTCATCAGGGGCGCGCATTCGGGGACTCCGGTGCTGGTGACTGCCAAGCATTTCCCGGGGCACGGCGATACGGACACGGACACGCACATGAATATGGCGACGATCGATGGCGATCGGGCGCGCCTCGAGAAGATTGAATGGGCCCCGTTCCGCGCGGCGATCGAGAGCGGCGTGGATTCCATCATGTCAGCGCACATCTCAGTGCCGTCGATCGATCCTTCGGGGAGCCCGGCCACGCTGTCGCCGAAGCTGCTGACGGGCGTGCTGCGCGAGGAGATGGGCTTCAAGGGTCTGGTGGTGAGCGATGCGCTGGAGATGCGCGGCATTGTGAACGACTTTCAGACTGGCGAGGCCTCCGTACGGGCGCTGGAGGCCGGTGTGGATGTATTGCTCATGCCGCCTGATCCGACCGCCGCGCTGAACGGCGTCATGGCGGCGGTGAAGTCAGGGCGGCTGACCCAGTCGCGGATCGACGCGAGCGCACGGCGGGTTCTGGAGGCAAAGGCACGCATGGGACTGCATCTCAACAAGCTGGTAAATGTGAGTGCGGTGTCGGGCGCTGTCAATACGAAAGAGAGCATCGCGGTGGCGCAGGAGATGACGGACCGCAGCGTGACGCTGGTTCGGAATCAGGGCAAACTGGTGCCCCTGACCAATCCGCAGACGACGGCATTTTTCATTCTGGGGGAAGGCGCGCGGAGCCGCGAGGGCGAAGTGATGTCAGAGGAGTTGCGGCTTCGAGTGCCTGGTGCTCGCATCGAGTTGCTGTATTCGTCGATGTCGGACTTCGATCTCGCCGCCGCCTTCCAGCGGAACCTGGACGCGACGCATTACGTGATTGCGGCGTTTACTTCGGTGTCGGCCTATCGCGGGAACGTGGCGCTGGCAGGCGCGTATCCGCAGTTGGTGCAGAACCTGATCGATACGAAAAAGCCGGTAGTGCTGGTGGCGATGGGGAATCCGTACCTGCTGCGGAGCTTCCCGAAAGCCGACGCGTATATGGCCACTTACAGCACCGTCGCGCCGAGTGAGATTTCGGCGGTTCGTGCACTGTTCGGCGCGATTGCGGTGAGCGGCAAACTGCCCGTGACCATCCCGGGGCAAGCGAAGTACCTGGACGGCATTTCCCTGCCCGGCCCTGCGGCGACGGCTGGCAAGGCACCGACGGTGAAAGCTGTTGGCGCGGCAAACTAGCGCGCTGTTCGCCCCCTGCTATATCGTGGAAGTCACGCTATGTCTCGTCGTCTGCCACTTTGTTCCTTTCTGTTTGCTGTAGTAGCCTCTGCCCAGTCGCATGATCCGAATGCGGCAGCTCTTGCCGAAGGCCAGGCCTTGTTTGCGGCAAATTGCTCTACCTGCCACGGGTGGGATGCGAAGGGCGGACGCGGTCCGGACCTGACGAGCGGCACGTGGCGGCACGGGAGTACGCCAGAGCAGATCTCAAGGAACATTCATGACGGCATTGCGGGCACGGGCATGCCTGCGTTTCCGCTGAAGGAGAAGCAGCCTGAGCTGATTGCCGAATGGCTGATCGCGCAGGTTCGGGGTTCCGACGAGAAGGCTACCGGCGATGCGGCAGCGGGAAAGACGCTGTTCTTCGGAGCGGGCAAGTGTTCGGACTGCCACTCCATACAGGGGTCTGGCGGAGGCTTTGCGCCGGACCTGACCGGCATCGGGGCGCAGCGATCGGTTCGCGATCTGACAGGCCAGATCAC
>JAOAPO010000415.1 GCA_025462945.1 Bryobacterales bacterium | reverse complement strand
CCTGCTCGCGAAACCGCTCCCGCCAGTCAAAGGCGGCTACCGCCCGCTCCTCACCGATCCCGGCCTCGGCATCACCATCGACGAGAACAAGCTGATGGCGCAGGTCGGCGAACCCCGGCCCTACAAGGCCCGCTTCGATAAAGACGACGGCTCCGTGGTCGACTGGTAGCTGGAAGAACTACCGGCGCTCACGCAATGTGAGCGCCGGTTGCATTTACGAACACCGAGTACAAAGACTGGCTGGCGCACATAAACAGCCGGTTCCGCTTCGTCCCGCCGAACGCCACGTTCGCGCAATTCTCCGGCAGCCGGATCATCCCGATCGTCTCGCCCGCCGGCGATACGATCAGCACACCCGGACGAGCCCCGCACCACAGATTTCCATCCGTGTCGCAGCGCATACCATCGGCACCGGAGGGACCGCCCTCCCCAGGCACCGTCAGCTTCGCGAAAGACTTGCCGTTCTTCAGCGCCGCGCCGTCCAGATCGTAAACGCGCAACTCGCGGCCCGCACCCGTATCGGCTACATAAACCTTCTTGTAGTCCGGTGAGAAACAGATCCCGTTGGGTCCCGACATCCCGTCAGCCACCTTCGTGATCTTGCCCGCTTTGTCCACGCGGTACACAGCCTCGGGAGTTTCCTTGTCGCTCTTGAAGCCCTCGTAGTTGCCGCCGATCCCGTACGTCGGATCTGTAAACCAGATCGTCCCGTCCGGATGCACCACGATGTCATTCGGCGAGTTCAGCTTCTTGCCCTCGAACTTGTCCGCAATCACCGTCGCCGTGCCGTTCAACTCATACCGCACCACGCGCCGCCCGCCGTGCTCACACGACAGCTGCCGACCCTCGTAGTCGAACGTGTTCCCGTTGCTGTACCCCGACGGATTCCGGAACGTCGTCACGCGTGAATCTTCCTCGATCCACCGCATCTGTACATTGTTCGGGATATCGCTCCACACCAGAAACTTGCCCGGCCCGTTCCATGCCGGACCCTCTGCCCACAACGTCCCGGTGTGATGCTTCCGAATCACGGTGTTGCCGATCATGTACTTCCGGAAAGCCGGCGTCACGGCAACAACGTCCGGATCGGGATACTGCACCGGTACCTGCCCGGTCCAGTCCCGCGTTGTCTTCGACGGCGGGAATGATACCCCCTGCGGCGCCTGCGCGAATGCGCACGCGGCAACAGCGGCGCCAAGAAAAGCTCTGCGTGTGGAATCAGCCATATCGAATACATGCTATACCGTATGCAGATGATCCTGCCAGCGCTGCTCTTCTTTGCCGCCACTCCGGTCACTTATACGCGCGATGTAGCGCCCGTGTTCTTGGAGCACTGCGTCAAATGCCACCGCCCCGGCGAGGTCGCGCCCATGTCGCTGCTCGACTACAAATCCGCCCGCCCGTGGGCCAAGGCGATCGGCGAAGCGGTATCCTCCCGACGCATGCCGCCCTGGTTCGCCGACCCCCACTTTGGTGCCTTCTCCAACGACGCCCGCCTCTCCGACACTGACATCGCGACCATCCGCGCGTGGGTAGCAGGCGGCGCGCTCGAAGGCGATCCGAAGCAACTGCCACAAGCGCCGAAATTCACCGAAGGCTGGGAACTCGGCCCCCCCGATCGCATCATCGATATCGGCCAGACCTACACGCTCAAGCCCGGCCGCGACAGCTACGAGCACTTCGTCGTCGAGACCAACTCCAAAGAAGGTATGTGGCTGCGCGCCGCGGATCTCCATCCCGGCAACCGCAAAGTCGTCCACCATGCGCACGTCAACCTCGTGGCGAGTCCGCAACAGGCCGGCGCCACCACCATCCAGTCCATGACGTCGCTCAGCGACTACCTCGTCAAAGACGGCAACCTCACCCGCATCAGCGAAAGCGCGCCCATCCTCGACGACGCCTGCCGCGCCGATGCGCCCGACCTCCCCTACATCCGCGGCGCACAGGAAGGCGCTCTCGCGTCCTACCTCCCCGGCCGCTCTCCAGACGTCTTCGGCGACGGCCGCGCCAAGTGGGTCCCGCCCGGCGCGAAGCTCGAGTTCGTCATTCACTACGCTCCCATGACCGGCTCCGACGCAACCGCCACGGACCGCACCAGCGTCGCCCTCTACTTCGCGCCAGGCCCGCCCGAACAGGTCCTCCGCCGCATGGACCTCCGCAACTTCTTCTTCCGCATCCCGCCCGGCGAACCGGCCCACGCCGTGAAGCGCTGCTACGCGTTCGAGCGTGACCAGACGCTGCTCTCCATTACGCCCCACATGCACTACCGGGGCAAGGACGCCCGCTACGACCTCATCCGCCCCGACGGCACTCGCGAGACGCTGCTCAACGTCCCGAACTACAACTTCAACTGGCAGCTCGTCTACCGCATGAGGGACCCCATCGCTGTACAGAAGGGCAGTCGCCTCGAAGTCACCGTCCATTTCGACAACAGCCCGAATAATCCAGCCAACCCCGACGCCACCAGGGCCATTCGCTGGGGCGACAAGACCGAGGAAGAGATGATGACCAGCTGGATCGAGTACGTCGAACCGAAACCAACACAGAAGTAGTACGGCAGCATACCGGCCACCCGCAGAGCGAATTGGCGCTCTGCGAACCCGTTGATACTCTGGGGCATGAACAGCATTAAAGCCTTCGGCGCGTCTGCCGAAACCTCCCCTCTGGCTGCCACCACCATCGAGCGCCGCGCCGACACCGACCGCGACGTCCGCATCGACATCCTCTTCTGCGGCGTCTGCCATTCAGACCTGCACCAGGCCCGCAACGAATGGCGCGACTTCATGCCCACGCAGTACCCCTGCGTTCCCGGCCATGAAATCGTCGGCCGCGTCTCGTCGGTCGGTTCCGCCGTCACCAAATTCAAAAAGGGCGACCTCGCCGCCGTCGGCTGCATGGTCGATTCCTGCGGCGAGTGCGCAGCCTGCAAGGCGAACGAAGAGATGTACTGTGTGAAGCAGGCCACCTTCACCTACAACAGCCCCGACCCCCACACCGGCGGCCACACCCTCGGCGGCTACTCCGAAGCGATCGTCGTTGACGAAAAGTTCGCCCTGAAGGTTCCGAAAAACCTCGACCTCGCCGGAGTCGCCCCGCTTCTCTGTGCCGGCATAACGACCTATTCTCCCCTCCGCAACTGGAAGGTTGGCCCGGGCCAGAAGGTTGGCATTGTCGGTCTGGGCGGCCTTGGCCACATGGCAGTGAAATTCGCCAAAGCCTTCGGCGCTGAAGTCGTCCTCTTCACGACGTCACCCAACAAAACGGAAGACGCCCTCCGCCTCGGAGCTTCCCAGGTAGTTCTCAGCAAGGACCCCGAGCAGATGGCCGCCCACACCGGCACCTTCGACTTCATCCTCGACGCCGTCTCCGCCGACCATGACGTCAACGCCTACATCAATCTGCTGAAGAAGGATGGCACCATGTGCCTCGTCGGCGCGCCCGAGAAGCCACTCGCCGTAGCCTCGTTTGCTCTTATCTTCGGACGCAAACGCCTGAGCGGCTCCGCGATCGGCGGCACCGAGGAGACCCAGGAGATGCTCGACTTCTGCGGCAAACATGGCATCACCTCAGACATCGAGATTATCCCCATCCAGAAGATCAACGAAGCCTACGACCGCCTCGTCAAAAGCGACGTCAAATACCGCTTCGTCATCGACATGGCGTCCCTGGCGGCGGCCTAGGGCCCGAGCGCCTAGGGGAGAGGCGCGAAACTGCGCTCCTCGCGCAGGGCGCGGGCCTTGGCCAGGGCGGCCGG
>JAOAPO010000373.1 GCA_025462945.1 Bryobacterales bacterium | reverse complement strand
TGGCCGAAGAGAAGCAGCTGGATCGGTTTTTAGTCGCCGCTCCGCCCGACGTTTTTTCTCCGCGCGAGGCGCGCGCGGCTGTGGGTGCTTGAACAGTTTGTCAGATCAAGTCTAAACTAATACACATATGCGGTCGTCGTGCCCTCGATGCTGCTGGTTACGATGCTGGCCGCCTACGTACCCGCACGTCGCGCGTCTCGGATCGCACCCACACAAGCCCTGCGATACGAGTGAAACCTTGCCGGTCGGAGTATGTCCATCGACGGCCCCGAGTGCTAACACGCCCTGGCGGGCGGGCGATTGCACGGCAGGCCATTGATATGGAGACATTGGTGTCCGCGCCTGGCTCTCGCGACGGCAAGCACTGCGATGATCACGAGGAATGTTCCACCCAGGGGACGCAGCGAGGTAACGTATTCTCGGTATCCCTTATGGCTTGCGACGAAGCGCACCCCTCCGGTCACGACTGCAGGCAGCCGCGCCGCCTACGCGCCCGGATCAAGATGTTGCCCTCGGCCCAATAGGAGCATGAGATAGCTTCCGATATTTGCGGTTAACGGCCACATTCTGGTAACCCGTATCCCGTTCCTAATCTCGGAGCAGCCGACTACACGTCCGTGCAATTGCCTTCGCCATTCCGCAGGACCGCGAGCGAGAACGGTACCAAAATGCCACCCTACTTCCCGCATCATCTCCCTGGCGTGGAGCAAACTGCGAATAGGCTGGCAAGTCTCTGTGTGGTGGACGAAAGCGCTATCAGCCTGAGCGTTTCAGCGTTGACGGAACTCACGAAACGATACAATCTTACACGATGTTGCGCCGGACAATTCTGCTTGCACTGTTGCCTCTTCTGACCGCAACGGGTGCCGTTGCCCAGCCAGACTCCCCGCATTTCGAGGTCGCGTCCGCCAAACCCGCCCTGCGGCGCGGGACCTATTCCGGCGGCCCCGCCACAGGACGGGTCAGCATTGGCGGCGTTCCGCTCGCCGAGTTGATTACCAGTGCTTACAACCTGCAGCTTTACCAACTGAACGGCCCTTCCTGGCTTTGGAGCGAGTTCGCCGAGGTCAATGCTACCTTCCCGCCCCGCACTACCCTCGAGCAGTATCGGCAAATGTTGGCGAATCTCCTCGTCGAACGGTTTGGCCTGAAGTTCCACAACGTCCCCAAGAGTTTCTCTGGATTCGAGATTGCACTGGAGCGTGGCGGTCCCAGTTCCGCCCTGAAGCCCTCGCCGGAAAAAGCCGACAATAATGGCGCTGTTTTCGACGGCAGAAACAACGGCGCTGGGGTCATGCACTACACGTTCACGCAAACCTCCATGAACCTGATGTGCAACCGCCTCATGCTGATGCTCATGACCATGAACCGAGTGATGGCACTCGGCAGGCCCGATTTCTCACCCGTCGAAGATCGAACCGGCCTCAGCGGCAAATTCGATTTCGAACTGGACGTCGCCAGCCCGCCCTTCCCGGAGAGCGGCCAGACCCCCGAGCAGTTCAACGATTCGGTCAGCAACGTGGCCGACGCATTGAGGAACCAACTCGGTCTCCGACTTAAGCGAACGAAAATTGAGCTTCCTGTCCTCGTCGTTGACCGGATGTTGAAAATCCCATTGCCGAACTAAGCCACCCGGTCAAAGCCTGCTACGAAATCAGCGTTTCTTCCTGGCGCAGATTCCGGCTCAGCTCCGTCGACTGAGTGGCCTCCCGCAGCACCCGCACCCGGAGACTCTTGCTCCTCTCCTAACGAGCGTGACTCGCGAGCTCTTTTCGCAGTGTCCGCACCCTCTCCCGCCACCGTTCGTCATCATGGATGGCCTGCTGCAGCGTGAAGATGTGAACCTTCATTGCCCTATGCTCCCGGTGTCTTCCATCCTGCCCAGCAGGTACAGCAGTTCCCCGTGCTCCGTGATCAGCGGCGGGCCACTTAGCGAAATCGGCGTTCCTCAGCTGGCTGGCAGTCCCTCGGCAACGGCGACACGAATTTTGCGTTATTCTTCAAAGGCGTCGGCGAGCGATTGCGCCCACGCCTTGTCGGCTACGACGCAAACAGACCGTTATGCTCACGTGGACGACCTCAGAGACGGGCGGTGATGGCCCGCAGAAGCGTGCGCCGGTTTCAACGGATTGGCAGAACCTCGCGAGCCGCGCCATGGGGCTTCCGATTGTCTGCGCTTCGACAATCCCCCGTTCGCGACCGACGCCGTCCATGCATCGCGTGCTGGTCGCCCTGAATGCAATGCTCCCTGGGTAAGTCGTTCGTATTTCTTTACCAAGGATCGTGTTGCACTCACTCTCCGCTAACGCCGTTCTTCGTTCCCAAATCTGGGAGTAGCCGACATTACGTCCGGGTGCCAGCGCCAATTGCGAGAACGTCTAATCGCCACGACATTTCGGAAAGGTGGCTGATCGGAACTGCCCTGAGGTACACTGCGTGCCGATGAAGTATTTCACGTATGATCTGATCGCTGCGGCGAACGACTGGATCGAGCAAACTGAGCAGGCTCGACTAACGGCGGAACAACGGTTCTTGAATACAGTGAAGGACTACCGTCGCTCGCTCTTTGAGGTGAAGCCGCGCATCAGTACTACCGCGTGGGAATTCTTCGATAGCGGAAATGGCCCTTCGGGACTTCACGACGGGCGGCTCGCTTCGCTGTCAATCGGCGATGGTTTGGACTATCAACCAGACGGCACCGCTGCTTTTCGGATCAATCATCAAAGGACCGTTGCTCGGATCGTTTTCCTGAGTCACGAACAGGACGTTATCTATACATTCGAGCTTCAGGGTGTTAACTCAATGCGAACCGATCTCGTACGCTCCGAAGCGCCGAACTGGTGTCTGGGTGATCTCTTCACGTATGAAATCATCGCCATCGATGCCCACTTGCTACAACTCGGATTTCTGTTCGCAACAGGCTCGTGAATCGTTTCTCAATTCAAAACGCTGCTATTCCGCAGACGCCGAATTACCCGAACGTACGAGCGAACCGCGATCTATCGCTGAAGCCAACCAACATGGACGGAGTGGGGGCTGCGCTAGTGGACGTTAGGCGTTTCCGGAAAATGGCTGGCCGTGGCACTTTGTCGTAAAACGGGCGTTGCTGACATGTGGCCCGCTCGGTAGTCCCCGAAGTGTCCGCTTACCGGAAAGGTTGTGTGTCCGAAAGCTACCGATAACGCGACTTTAACGGCGCTTGCCTAAAGCTGCTTGCGACTTGCTGATACCAGCGAGTGGGCTGGACCGGCAACATTCCGGTAACCGGACTTCACAAGCATCGCGTTCTTTCGTTTTAGCGTATGCTTGTGTGACGCACCAGGAACGAGAAGCCCACACATGACTACGCGGATGGCTGTTTGGCCGCTGAGGACTACGTGTATGCGTTTTGAAGAGGCCGGGCACTTTGACCTACGGGGTTGGATATCTTAAATCACGAGACACGGCGTGGCTTGCTTGTAACGTTTACTGGCCAGTCGTTGATAGGTCTCGCTCGTGACGCGGAGGCATCGGGTTCTCTCCGCGATGATCACCGTGAGCGCGATCGTGTACATGGAACGCACTGCCGTTTCTGTAACAGCGCCGGACCTCATTCGGGATCTGCGCATCTCGGAGACACAGATGGGGTCGATTTTCTCAGCTTTTTATTTGGCGTACGCCGCATTCATGACTCCAGGGGGCGCATTGTTAGACCGATACGGTGCCAGACGAGTCCTGGGTGCCAGCGGGCTCGCAGCAGCCCTTTTTACCGCCCTCACGGCAATTTGTGGGTTGAAAGTGTTCGTAACG
>JAOAPO010000372.1 GCA_025462945.1 Bryobacterales bacterium | reverse complement strand
TGGCCGAAGAGAAGCAGCTGGATCGGTTTTTAGTCGCCGCTCCGCCCGACGTTTTTTCTCCGCGCGAGGCGCGCGCGGCTGTGGGTGCTTGAACAGTTTGTCAGATCAAGTCTAAACTAATACACATGAGCCCAGCGATCCATGACGGCACTGGCGAACTCGCTCCCGTTGTCCACCGTAATCGACTCCGGTACCCCGCGTTGTTTCACGGCCAGATCGAGGGCAGCCGCTACGTGCACGGCTGTCATCGACTGGTCGGCAGCCAGCAGCACACACTCACGCGTGAACTGATCAACCACCGTCAGCACGCGGAACCAGCGCCCGTCGCTGAAACGGTCACTGACGAAATCCATCGACCACCGCTGATCCGGCCGTTCAGCCGCAGGCACCGGTACGCGTGTCTGCGCGGCTCTCTTTCGCTTCTTGGTCCGGACAGTCAGGCCCTCCTCCCGGTAGAGCCGGTAAATGTGTTTCGCATTCACTTCCCAGCCATCGCGCTTCAAAAGCACTGTGAGCCGCCGGTACCCAAAACGCACCCGGGCCGCGGCCAGTTCCCGGAGGCGAATGCGCAACGGCTCCTCTGGTTCCTTCACACTGACATACCGCAGCGAAGCCCGGCACATCGGCACCAGCCGCGCCGCATGTCGCTGGCTGAGCTGGTACGCTTCCTGAAGCCACTTCGCCAGTTCGCGCCGTCTTTGCGGCGCTACAACTTTTTTGCGATTACTTCCTGGAGCATGTGCCGGTCGAGCGCGAGGTCTGCCACCAGCCGCTTCAGCTTCCCGTTCTCCTCACGCAACTGCCTCAGCTCGCGCAGTTCGTTCAGGCCCAGCCCGGCGTACTTGTTCCTCCACAGATAAAAAGTAGCCGTGCTCACTCCCAGCTTGCGGCATACCTCGGAGATCTTCTCGCCACCTTCCACCTGGCGCAGCGCAGCCACAATCTGCTCTTCCGTGTGTCCTTTTCTCGGCATCTTCAGTCCATCCTCTCGCGTTTCGAGCGGTACTGCTTCGGACCGAATTTCTAATTTCCACCGGAGTGGTTTTTGGGGTTTGGGTCAAAGGAGTTTTTCGAATGAAGAAGACGAAGCACACGGAAGAGAAGATCATCGGCGCGGTAAAGCAGATGGAAGCAGGCCGGCCGGTCAAGGAAATGGCCCGCGAGATGGGCGTGACGGACCAGACTCTGTACAACTGGAAGTCGAAGTACGGCGGCAATGGGGCCTGAGAAGACGTTTGCTGTTTGCGGCCTGTTCTGCCTCGGAATTCTTGCTTTGGCACTTTTGGCACGTCGCGGGCTCGGGAGCGCCGCACAGCCATGAGATGGCAGAAGCTGCTCCTTGGCTATCGACAGGTTTCGCGACCCGAAAACAGGCGAGCTACTTCGCTTGCGGCTCCGGCGAGGCGGTGTAGGAAGCCGCTGGCTTCACGGCGGGCTTTACTATGTAGGGCGGTGTCACTTCAATCAGCGTGGGCCGCCGATGGCGGGCGCTGGAACAATGGACGGCTCGAAGGCCGGACTGAGATTCGTAGTGTCCTGCTGCCGAGGCGCAGCCAATGACTTAAGGCTGCCAGCGTTAGGATCCAGAGCCCTTTGAGGCTTGAGACTTTCCATTAGCCTTTCAACAGGTATTGATCTTGTGGGAGCATTCGCCACCGGGCCGGTGATACCAATCCCCGGCGTCCTTACCGCCGATTCAGGACTGGAATTCATGAAGTCTTTAGGAAACGGTAGATCGGCCAACGGAACGCCGGCCGGGATGGGTCGGACCAGCTCGGGTGTCACGATGACTATAAGCTCCGTATTCTGACGGTTGGTGCTTCTCGACTGAAAGAATTTCCCGAGTATCGGGATGTCGCCGATGAAAGGCAATTTGGAGAATGTATCTGTCACTCTCTTATCCAGCAGCCCACCGATAGCGAAACTCTGGCCTTCATCCAACTCGACTTCGGTGTTTACCTTGCGCGTTGTGAGAGAAGGAACGTTGTAACCGCCGACCACCAGAGCGTTAGAGAAATCAAGAGAACTTACTTCGGGGGCAACCTGGAGGCGAATCGATCCGCGGGGGGTGATGGTCGGGATGAAATTGAGGCGCACCCCGAATTCACGGAACAAGATGGTGACTGAACCGGCCAGAGCCGAGCCCTGCACCACTGGGTAGGGGAATTCGCCGCCAGCCAGGAAGCTCCCCTGTTTTCCATTGAGTGTGAGTACATTTGGCTGTGCCAGAGTCTGAAGCACGCCTTTGGCCTCGAGTGCCTTTATCACCGCTCCCAAATTCAGGTCAGGCCGGTAAAGAAAGATGTTTAGCAGATCGCTGAAGACGAACGGGCTTGCTGTACTGTTTTGTTGCGAGTTTTGAGGGAGCGCGGGCCCCGGGAACTGCTGGGTCGATAAAGAGCCAATCGTGTTTGTGCTTCCTGTGCTGAAAAGGTTGATGCCTAGTGCCGTACTGGCGGTGCGATCAATGCTGGCGAAGCGAACTCGCAAAAGAATCTGAGGCTCGGCGGCTGGAAGATTTACATAGAGCAGATTCACCGGCTTACCCAGCGTGGACGCGATCGCCATGGCGCGGTCCACGCTGGTCAAATCCTTTGCGGTGCCGCGCACGAATACGGCATCGTTGTTCAGAGACAGAGTGATTTCCTGCCCCGGCAATTCTCTCGCCATTTCACGCCGGACGTTCCCAAGTCGGTTATTCGCCAAGAATTCGTTGGGCCGAACAGTTACATCGAAAAACAGCTTACCACCTCCTTGCTGCCAAACAATCATGCTGGTGGAACCTGGTGTCTTTGCATTCACCAGTACTTCTCTGGGCCCTACGGCGGTGGCTTCGGCTATATCGCCAAAGCCAACAGAGACCCGTTCTATGATCTGATCGCTGGAAACCAGCGCGGATTTTCCGGCCATAATCGACAGATCATCGGGTGACTCTGGCGGAGGCGCCTGAGCGGCGAGAGCCCAGGCGGGAAGAGCCGCCCAAACGGTCAACATCAAAACGATGCCTGTCAGTGATGACAGTCTAATCAAACAGGGAATCACCGGGAGTCTCCGTTAAGTGCAAATTTTTGCTGCGTAGTCTTTCCGCCGTTCATGACCTCAACCAATAAAGCAGAAGGCATGATGGGCAAGGCCGTCTGGACGGGGGGCGCGGCGAGGGGTATGGCAGGACGGCGCGCCGCAACCCGGGCTGGAACTCTCGCCGAAGGCTGCCCGAAGAGGTTAGCCACGTCGCTGCCCGGTGGCTGAGCAAGCTGATGATCCATGGGGTTACGCAATACCAGCTGAATGTGGGTCTGGTTGCTGGCGAGGCTAAGTATCTCTGCCTGCTCGGGCGTTACCAGAAGGTTAACGACTGCTACCTCTGCCGGTTTGCCTTCGTTGTCCCTCTGAAAGTTCTTGCCGGCGGAGAGTACCTCAATGTTCTGGAGCAGCGTTCGAACCTTTGTTCCCGAGGTGCTCTGATCATTTGGCATAGAGCCCGAGATGAGCACATCCACGTGCATGCCTGGCAAGACGAAACCGGCAACCCCAACCACCTCGTCCACTTTCACGGCGCACGCGCGCATGCCTGTCGGGATGGTGGATGCAAGCCCTCCGCCAGAGCCGAGAGGTGCAAGGCGCCTCTCAACCAGCGGCTCACCTGCGTATATCGGTGCGAGCACGCCGCGCCCAACGGCCGACTCAGGTTTGAGGATCGCATCTTTCGGCGAACCACCGAGCAGAGAAGCGGATTTCAGATCCGTCGCTTTGATGAGCGAGCCAATCGGAAGATCCTGGGTAGCAACCACAATCACAGTCGCCCGATCCCTTGCGTTTTCACTCATCTGCTTGCCGACCAGCCGATAAACGAGGTAACTGGCGCCGGCGGCAAGCACGAACGCAGATAACAGAATTGTCAAAAGTCTTTGATTCATGGATGATCCGGTGTCAGCAGGGCAGTCAGAGAGCCATTCTCCATGGTCGAAAGTCGATGTAGAATCAATGGCCTGCGGTGGTGCGAGCGTGGAGTTGTGTTCTCGCGTCTACTCGACCTCTAACCAAGTGCATAGGCGTACACGGTCAAAGGTCTGTATCAAGCTCGCCACGGAACGTGTCGGCGATTGCATGCAACGTTTCGCGATGATTGGAGCCGATGGGGCAGTACGTGCCACGCTTCAAGACATCGAAGGGGTCGAGAGGAGGCCGCAGATTGAAACTTACAAGTCTAGGCTTGAGCCGCCCTGGGATTTCTTGCCCGACCGCCCAGCCCGAATTGCACTTATGCCTGCTCGATTGGACGGACCAGCGACACCAAAGTCGCTGGCGCGTAACGTTAGGCAGTTCGATGCTTGCGCACTGCGCAATGCTGAGCGCAGCGATGACGGGCCGAAGCGCGGAAAGTCTGAGCGAAATCACAGCATACCGGCTACAGATTCTCCATCTGAAGCCCGCAATTCGATCTGAGAAGATTTCCGCAGAAGCACTTTCGAAGATACTGCACTCATTGAGCCGCCCTAACAGAGCTCCGGCCGCGGACGCTGCCGGGCAGGACAGCCCCCGTGCATCCCAAACGCTCATGGTAGCCGCAGCGCCTCCCAACGTCGCACTGAAGAAGGCGATTCCTCTCCCCATGATCATCGCGTGGAAGCCGTTGGATCAAATACCGATAAGCGTTGATCCTCCCCGGACGCGGCTCACCGTAGCGCCGCTAAGCCGAGTGCCTGATTCCCCGGCCGGCCCAACCCTGATATCGCTCCCGGAACCCGCAGAGTATGCCCCCGACGCACTGATTCTTCCCAAAGTAAATCAGCGGGCAACAGCCGGAGACTCAGACACAGAACCTGAAGCGCCTGCCGACCTCCCGGGTTCACCGGAAAAAGCATCGACGATCGTCGGTGCCAACGGCGTTCTGGAAGCTCCTCCCATAACGAGTTCTGATTTCCCGAGTGCTGCCGATGTCGCTCTACGGCTGCGGGGCACGCATGGCGTCGACGCCCCAACTGGTCCTAACGTTCCGAATGCTGCCGATGCCCAGCTAATACGAATTGAACTGCCGCCTGAAAGTAAACCGCGCAGTGCCATCCTTGGGGAATCCCCTCAGATGGCAGGTCGCATCGTATCTACGGTCTACCTGAAGTCGGGTCTCCGCAAGAACTGGATGCTGGAGTATTGGTCGCAGGAAAGTTCCGTGGGACTTGAACCTCCGTGGCCATATACGATGCTCCTACCGAACCTCACGTTTCCTGCGGATTCAGATGCCCTCCTGGTGCGCGGACGTTTGAATGCTGAAGGGCGTCTGGAGCAACTGGCGATGCTGGCTCCGACCCATTCGAAGCAGATGGACTCTCTTTTTCATGTGTTGGAGCAGTGGCACTTCCGCGCGGCATCCAAAAACGGAATCGCGTTAGCCGTGGAGATTTTGCTGGTGATTCCCCGGCAGGTCGACGAGTAGGACGACGAGACCGCTACTGAACCAAAGCCACCTGGCGAACGTTTGGACTGGCTGTGGGAATCAGTGCCATTCTGATTTTCGAACTACCCCCAAGCGAAATCCTGTCAGCGATTATTTCGCCGAAGACAGTCGTCGTGCCCCCGGAGCCGCCCGAAAAACTGAGAGTTTGGAATACGCCTGGGTATGAGCCGTTTTTATTGCTGGTAAGGTACAAGGTACCGGTCACCGAGACCGTACCTCCCCCGCCAAAAGAACTGCCTGCGTCCGCACTCGATTTTCGATCTTGAAAAAACAGAATGGCCTGAAAGGTCGAATTGAGAGGCGATCCCACCAGCGAACACGGAATATCGCTGCAAAAGTTTGACTTGACGTTGAAGGAACCGGTTCCCGTGTTGTAGATCAGCATGTTTCCCGTCCAGCCGGTATTCGTAGTGGCACACGGAGCAACAGAGCAGATGGCGGACCCAGCCGTACCGTCCGTGAACCCCGTAGCCATTAGCACCGTGCCGTTCGAGTCACCAACGAATCCCTTGCTGCCCGAAACATAGTAGACTCCGGGTTTGAACACTGCCGTCTGTTTGAACACGTCAATTCCAGCAGGATATGCACCCGGGGAGTAAAGCCGGCAAGGCTGGGGTGGTGCAGCCGGACATCCGCTCATATTGGCTAGGAGAGCCGTATCGACCGGCGCGTTGGCTGGTGCAGCTAAGATCCCGCTCGGGGCGAACTCGGGCACAGCAGCGAGCGGATCAAATATCTTCGATGCCGGCTGGACGTAGTTACCGTTAGGACCCAGCGTTATGCCCGCCGGTTTGGTGGCGGGCCCTCCCCAACTGCGGAAGTCCGCGCCGAAGAGCGTGGTGTCGGTGCAAAGTCCGTTGCTGCCGGGTCCCGCCTTCGAAAGATCGGCGGATAACCCCGAACTGACCGCCGTGGGGCTGTCTGAGTTTACCTGAATAGCGCGGCTGGGGCCGCCGCAAATTTGAATGCCGGACTGGGTGCCGCCCGAGGAGATCGCAGACGATATTGACGGGTGCAGGACTACGATGGGCAGGAGAGCCGGTCCCGCAGTAATTTCGGCTGCGGCGGTAGCGGCTACAACGGGGGAAGCCGAACTCAGGACCCGCATCAGTGTTGTGGTAATGGTCCTCTGCACGGTCACGCATATAATGCTGCCCCCGCCGCCACCCGTGGTGCAGGCGTCTCCCGATGCGGGCCGGAAAGCGGGGAAATCGACTCTCGTGGTGTCGGTACTCAGCCCGTTCTTCCGAGCGTAGTAGCACGGGGTCCAACCGCTTGTGCCCGCCGAACACGTGGTGGCGGTTCCGTAGGCCCCCGTGGAGTAGGTTCCGTTGTACATGTCCATGATGCCGGCCAGCGCGGCTGCGTCGGCCGCCGCCTGCACCTGCTGTTTGGCTACGAACATCTGACCCACATCCATGGCCAAACCGACCATCCCAAGAAGGACCACAAGGGAGATCGCGAGCAAGACGAGTATCGAGCCCTCTTCGCCCGATTGCTTGCGGTGCAGGGCAAAGCGACGGAGCCCAAGCGCCGGGATCTGATTAACGGACACAATGCGATTCACCTTCCACCTCGTCAGTAGCAGATAATTCCTTCACTCGTGCTGGTCAAAGTCATATTCAGCGGCGAGAACATATTGAGCCCGATGACTGGCACGAATACGTGCGATACCGTCACGCGCACCCGATTGCCGGTTGCGTTGCCACTGCCGGTAGCGCCGCTATTGTTCGGATAGCTAACAGTGGTCGTTACGCCCGAAAGGCCTGCGATACCCGTGATGCCGGTGACCTGGGCTGCGACGTTGGCCGAACTGTTGTGGCCGCTTGGGCTGCTCGAATTAGATCCATGCACGATGGCGTATCGGGTTCCAGCACGTGCTGCGTCGGCCAAAGCCGTATAGGCCAGCATCACTCTGGCTACCTCGATGACACCAAACAGGACCACCACGACCAGCATCAGCACTATGCCGAACTCTATGGCTGCCTGACCCGATTCGGCGTGCGATCGGGAGGCGGCAGGAGTCGCAGAACAGGTCATTGCATGCTCCTCATTACTACAGTCCGGTGGATAGTCTGGGCAGAAATGAGGCTGAGAGGAGTAAAGACAGGCGTATACGACCAGGCCACATCCACGGTCCACGAAGTGTACTGGTCGGGCTCGGAATCGTCCTGGTTGGGGGCGCAGCTCGCGCTCCTTTTGAAGCTGGAGCAAACCGTGACCGTGACACCGGCAGGGAGAGACGTTGCGTCATTTTGAGCCATGGTCTGTACGCTCGCGTTCGCCGGAGCGGGTCCGTTCGCTCCCACCACGATCCCGTTGTAAACCTTGTATTCGGCGGCCGCGCGTGCGGCATTTGCTACCGTGATCCACCCGAACACAAAGGTGCTGAAGTTCATCGTGTTCATCATCATCACGAGAAGCAAGGGAAGAAGCAGGGCTGATTCCACGAGTGCCGAGCCACAATGACAAGCGAGGGCCGCTCGCGCTCGCGGAAAGTTCATAGGAGAGCCTCCTCTTTTGCCAATGTTCTGGAAGCTGCCCCTCTCGCGTTTTTCAAGTCCAGTTCCATCTCCTCCCGCGGGCGGATGAGCAACTGATCGCCTACAACCGTTTGCGATCCGTGGATCGTGTGCGCAGGCAGTTGCAGTATGCTGTGGCAATGCAGCCGGATCGGGCCCAACCTGAACGGTCGGAGACGCTCAACGAGGTGAATCACCTTAAACCTCGCGTCCAGATAAACGACGTCAACTGGAAACAACATCCCAATGGTGTGGATGCCTTGGGAGGGCACGATCCACAAGCCAGAACCAGGGTTGACGCGCAGCTTACCCAACAAACCTTTTAGGCGCGACAGCGAGGTGGACGCGCACGTCACATTCAGTCCCAGGAATGATCCTTTGGTTTTGTTAAAAATACAGTGAGCCGGTTTCATTACCTGCCGCAACCTTGCGAGATTTCCTTTCCGTAACGGGAGGGTCCCCCGGTTCCGGAGTGGTCCCGAGCCCACTCCGGAGGTATCATCGAGTCCGCGTAAACGAGTTAACGCATGCGTTGGCGACGACGCTGAATAAGCACAATCACGAGCAGGATACAAAGTACTCCGGCGATGATCCGAACTGTGGAATGGTCCATTTAGGTTCTCCTTTCCAGGCTTCGCCTGAACTCAAAGTTTCAGATTTTCCTGAATCAAAATGACGGCTGGTCCGAGCACCACCACCCATACTGACGGGAAAATGAAAAGAAGCAGCGGGAACACGAGTTTGACGCCGGTCTTTGCCGCCAACTCCTCCACGCGCTGTCGTCGGCGGGTTCGCATCGTGTCGGAATGAATTCGCAACGTCTTCGAAATGCCGGTACCGAACTGATCGGCTTGCACGAGGATTGAGACCAGCATGCGCACGGCATCCACATCGGTGCGGTCGGCGAGACCTTTCCAGGCATCGACGCGCGGCCTCCCGGCGCGCACTTCGAGCATCACCAGTCCTAGTTCGTCCGCAATGGCGGGAAACGAGTGGCGCAACTCCTCGGTGGCACGCAGCACGGAGTGGTCAAGGCTGAGGCCCGCCTCCAGGCAAACCACGAGGAGATCGAGCAGATCCGGCAGCCCGATACGAATCTGCGCCGCTCTAGCGTTGATGCGCGCGTCGAGGACGAAGTCGGGAACAAGATAGCCCAGCACGAGAGCCGCCCCGAAGATCAGATAAGGGCTCCAGGCGTAAAGGCCGGAGGCTGCGACCGCGATGCATAAGATCGCGGGGACGACGGCTTTCGCAGCGTAGAAAACATTGATACTGGTTTCGCTGCGGAAGCCTGCCCGTATCAGACGGCGCTGAATGATGGATGATTCCTTACCGCTTTTCGGCACGAGCTTCTGGATGGATCCAGCAACGACACCCAAAGACTCGGCTGCGCGGCGTAGCCTCGACCGCGCCGGTCGCAAGGGGTCGCTGGAAGGAGCGAGGACGGCGGACAGCCGCTGACCGAGCGCCTCACGGTAGAAGAGCAGCAGCAGACCGCTGCCAATGAGGAGAAAGAAAATTACGAAAGCGGATATTGCGTATCCCATGGCGGTATCAAACTCGTATGTTCACTATTTTTCGGATAATCAGCAGGCCGATCACATTCATCACGGCGGCTGCGGCCATGAATTTGTGGCCCAGCGAACGACTAAAGAGCAGCTTCAGATATTCCGGGTTGGTCACGTAGATCAAAATCGCGAGGATGGTCGGTAGGGACATCAGGACCAGACCAGTCAGACGCCCCTGCGCGGTGTGTACCCGAATTTTCTGCTGCAGAAGAAAGCGTTCGCGAATGATGAGACTCGTTTTATCCAGCACTTCAGCGAGGTTGCCGCCGGTTTCCTTATGAATGAGCATGGCAGTAGCAACGATGCGCAGATCGGGTACAGGAATGCGCTCCATCAGATTGTCCATTGCGGCGCGCAGATTGAGGCCAAAGTTCTGCTCCTCATAGCACAGCCGAAATTCACGGCCAATCGGCTCCGGAGCTTCCTTGGCGGCTGCGCCGAGAGCGCCCACCATGCTGTGGCCCGCACGCAGCGCGCTGACCATCAGATCCAGCGTCTCCGGCAGCTTCTCCTGGATTTTGAGCAACCGGCTGCGACGCTTCCATAAAACAAGCGACAAAGGAACTGTCCCCGCGACCAAGCCAACCAGAATCCCTGCCAGCGGGGAACCCAAGCGCAGAGCAACCAAATATCCCGAGGTAATCCCGACGGCGACGGAGATCAACATCAGTTTTCCCAGAGTCCACGTCATGTCAGCCTGAGAAAGCATGCGGCGCACAGTTATGGAGATATCAATGCGGGAAAGCAGATCGTGGAGCCAGGGAATGGCGCTAAGGCGATGCTCTTTGCGGACATCCACCACCTTTTGCTGATTTGCCGACCGCGCCGGTCCGAGTGCAGCGGCAAGCGCGGCCTCGGTCTGTTTCGAAGTGGCCGGCTTACCGAACCCGATCATCAGGAGGGCGATCAGAGCGAAGACCGCACAGAAAACCAGAAGAATTATGAGCGGCAAGGAACAGCCTCCGGAAGCGAAACGGGATTCGGAAAAGGGGGCTCATTGAAGAATAAGCTTGCGCCAGCAGCCACGGACTTGCCGCACCCTGCCGAATACGCACTTCTATCCGGGCGAGACATGCTAATTCACTTCCATTGCATGGTCGAAGATGTCACCGCGTAGGGAAACTCCCGCGACCTGTAACTGCTCCATGAACCGCGGGCGGATGCTGCTAGGCTGAAACACTCCGACGACCTTTCCCGATGGAGCGATACCCTTCTTCTTGAAGGTAAAGATCTCGTGCATGTTGATGACGTTCTCGTCAAGGCCGGTTATCTCGGAAATGTTCACTACTTTACGTGTCCCGTCGCTCATGCGCGAGACCTGCACGACGATAGTGATGGCGGACGCGATCTGCAGGCGTACCGTTTTTTCAGGGAAATTCAGGTTCGTCATCGCGACCATGGATTCCAGTCGGGAGAGCGCATCCCGAGGAGTGTTGGCGTGAACTGTGCACATTGAGCCCTCATGCCCGGTGTTCATTGCTTGGAGCATGTCGAAGGCCTCCTCCCCGCGCACCTCGCCGATGATGATGCGGTCAGGACGCATGCGGAGGCTGTTGATTAACAGTTGTCGCTGACGGACGGCTCCCTGACCCTCCACATTTGGCATCCTGGTTTCGAGGCGAATGACATTCGGATTCGATAACTGCAGTTCGGCTGCGTCTTCTATGGTAATGATCCGTTCTCGGTCCGGAATGGATCGTGAGAGCATGTTGAGCAGAGTAGTCTTTCCTGCGCCCGTGCCCCCGGAGATCAGTATCGAAATCCGCGCCTTGACAGCCGCGCAGAGCAGTTCCAGCATTTCTGGCGAAATACTCTTGAAAGCAAGCATCGAGTCAGGATCAAGCGGTCCGCGCCCGAAGCGGCGGATGGAAAGAGCTGGGCCGTCCAGCGCTAACGGCGGAATGATGGCGTTGACGCGAGAGCCGTCTGCGAGGCGCGCATCCACCATTGGAGTGGATTCGTCGACTCGGCGCCCAACGGCGGAGACGATGCGATCGATGATCTGCATGAGGTGCGCGTCGTCTCGAAACGAAATGTTCAACTTTTCCAGAAGGCCCTGACGCTCAATGAATACATCGTTTTTGTTATTGACCAGGATGTCCGAGATGTCGTGATCCCGCAGCAGCGGTTCGAGCGGGCCGAGGCCGAAGACTTCGTCGAGCAGGTCCCCGTTGAGTTTCTCCTTTTCGGCCGCGTTAAATGGCACTCTTCCGGCGGCAACGATCTGCTGAATCATTGTGGAAACAGCATGCCTTGCGCGCTCGCCGTCAATGCGGGAAAGCTTCTCCAGATCCAGCTGTGAGATCAGCAGCCGGTGGATGTCGGTTTTCGCGTTCTCAAAATTTAGTAGTTCCATCTGAATAAGATTTACCCGAACAGGCTGAATCTCCGTTTTTTGGTTTCTTGGATGCCCTTGCCGCAGGCAGCCCTGGCCATCTGAGTCAAGACTCGACTCACCGGACCTTCTTTCAACGCCAGCGCCGTGCCTGTGTTCTGTGCGAGGCGGACCGCCTCATAATCCATGGGGACCCGCCACGATGGCGAGACCGTCAAGGCCTTCGCAACGGTCTCTTCGTCAATCTCACCGGCACGCGGCGCATAGCAGTTTAGTACAACTTCTAGTTTTCGCCCGTGTTCCGCGTTGAAATGGGCTACGACATACCGGTTAGCGTTGCGGAGCTCGGCCACGCTGACGCGCGTGATCAAATAGACTTTCTTCGCGAGGCTGAAGAGGCTTGGGGCGTAGGCGTGACAATGCGTACCCGCGTCCAGCACGACCCACGTAAAATCGCCCCGCAGGATGTTCAACAGTTTAAGGACACCTGTTCGCGTGGGCTGAAATGTATTGCACTCCGTGGGTGCGGTCAGCACTTGAAGGCCGGAGCTGTGTCGCACCAGCAGCTTCGCCACGAACTCAGAATCGAGGCGATCTTCATTTTGAAGGGCGTCGAGAGTAGAGAATTCGCTTGTGAGGCCGAGATCGAGCGCTGCGTCGCCCATGTGCATATCCAAATCGACTAATACGGCGCTCTGCCCACTCTCCTTCGCAAGGGAAGCGGCAAAATTGGCCGCAATCGTGGTCACGCCCGACCCTCCCTTGACTCCCGCGAAGGCCAGACACTCCCCGGCGGTTTTCTTCTTACGCTTTAACTCGTCGCGGCGGACAGAGGCGCGTACCAGAGCCTCGGTGACCGAGGCAGGGGAAAGAGGGTCGCTCAGGAACTCGCGCGCACCAGCACGCATGCAGCGCACCAGAAGCTCGGAATCGGTGGAACGCGCGTAGACCATCACGGTAACTGGACGCGCGAATCCGCACGCAGCCTCAATGAGGTCGAGGCCGCGCTCCGGATCGTCCTGCAAGTCGACGATTAGAACGTCTGCATCGGCCTCGATCAGGGAGGCAAGAGAATCAAGATTCGGGAGTGACGCCTCCCTTATGACCTGAGCCTGTGTCCCAGACAGCGCCGCGGTGAGCGTCCGGATGCATTCCTGGGGACCAAGGAGGACGACGGACAAAGGGTTCATGCTGACCACTTGCGAATTGCTCGTGTCAATCGAAGCCGGCCGGATATTTCTTGTTTCGTCGCTCATTTGTAATCCTCTCCGCTGCAACATGCTGCTAGTGCTTGGCGACGAACGACCAAAGCGTTCCAATGGCTATTGCGGGTGCATAGGGCATTCTCCGCGTTAGCGGATTTGAGAGCACCAAGGTTTCGTGCGGCTTTAAGCCCTTTCGGGCGAAGCCGGAGACCAGTGAAACAAGACCGCTAAGCGTTTGTCTGAGGAAGCGGCCCTGCACCGCCCAGCCAACAGCCATGACGCCACCGGCGAGGCCAGTAAACACGAGGGCAGCGGCCATCTGCGAGGGTCCGATCCATGAGCCGATCGCGGCGCAGAGCTTCAGGTCACCCATACCCATGCCGCCCAGGTAACAGAAGACCCCCAAAGCCACAGCCGCTGTTAGTACACCCAGCACACTCTCGCTCAGACCGCTCCAGCCGTTCGAGTACGCAGAAGACGCAAGTCCCGCGAGGAGAAAAGGTAGTACCAGCCAGTTGGGGATACGGTGGGTACGGAAATCGATAATTGCCGCCAACAGGACAACGCCTGCTATCGGCCACAACGCGATCGGATATGAAGTTTGCATTTAGCCTGAATCGGAGCTCTTTTGCTATTAGTGCAAATCGACGCCCCATGCGAAAGTAGGCGCTTTTGATTGGAATCAGCGAGTTGGCGGACCGCGGTCCCGCTGGTGTGAACACGTGTAGACGCATGAGGTGAATGCGGGCTACAGGCTGGCCAGCTGTGGAGGCTCAACAGGTTCTTCCGATCCGCAGTGACT
>JAOAPO010000349.1 GCA_025462945.1 Bryobacterales bacterium | reverse complement strand
GAGATTTGCCGACCTCCCAAAGCAGGTCCGCCGAGGCGAGCAGGATCAGGAGGGCGAATGCGGGCAAGACGAGGCGTTGAACTCCGTTGTTAACCCGCTGAGGACGTTGAATTTTGACCCACAACCCGGCCGGCGCGCTGGTTTGGCCGAGATGGGTGGCTAGTTCGTGCTCGAGCCAGCTCGATTCAGACATAGGAGGCTTCCTTCCCGAAACGCCCTCGAAGGCGTTTTTCTAACATTCCATGAGCGCGGTTCAGGCGCGAGGCGACGGTCCCTTTCGGGCAGTCGAGAACCAGGGCGATCTCTTCGTAAGGGAGACCGAGGGAGTAACGGAGGACCACGACGATCCGATGCTCAGGGTCGAGTCTGGCGATCGCGTCACGAATTGCGGTGCTCTTTTCGGTGGCGAGAACCTCTTCAAGCGGCGTCTGGCCGGTCCCGCGGACGAAATCCAGCAGGGATTCCACCATCGGGAGAAAGCGGCGGGTGCGCCGTCGCTGGTCGAAGCAGGCGTTCACGACGAGTCGGTAGAGCCAGGGATCGAAACCGGAGTCACCCCGGTATTTGGCCAGGGCGGTGGGCAGTTTCAGGAAGGTATCCTGGACGATGTCCTCCGCGATACCGGAATCGCCGGAGTAGCGGACCGCAATTGTGTAGACGCGGTCCTTGTAGAGGTCGAACAGCACGTGCAGGGCATCGCCTTCGCCGCGACGGCAGGCCTCAATCAGCCCGGCTTGTGTTTGTTCCAGCAGCAAGGTTCCCTTTTCTTAGACGCCGCCACGTGACAGAAACTTCCCGAAATTTCAGGGTCTGGGGGTATTGTAGGCGAGTTTGGCACGGCGTTCGAGAAACCAGCCGATCGCGACCACTCCTGCGGCGCAGACGATCTGGAAGCCGATATCGGCAGTTCGCGAGAGATGGAATTTGTCATGGATCCACGGGTCGCCGGCGATCATTTCACCGCCTACGCGGCCGAGAATGGCCGAACCGATCCAGATGATGATGGGGTACCGGTCCATCAGCTTCGCCAGCAGGCTGCTGGTGAAGGCGACGAAGGTGATGCTGAGGACGAGGCCGAAGATGAGCAGGCTCAGGTTGCCCTTAGACGCGCCGGCGACGGCGAGGATGTTGTCAACGGACATGGTGATGTCCGCGACGAGGATTAGCCAGATGGCCTGTTTGAGCGATTTGACTGGCTGGCCGGAGCCGGAGACCTGCTTGTGGTCGGCCAGCAACTGGACTGCGATCCAAAGGATTACCAGGCCCCCGGCAAGCTTCAGGAACTGGATCTGGAGCAGTTGAGCGGCGAAAAATGTGAGGACGATGCGGAGAACGACAGCCGCACCGGTGCCGAACGCAATCCCCATGCGTCTCTGCTTTTCCGGCAGCGACTTTACGGCCATCGCGATTACGACCGCGTTATCGCCGCCCAGGAGGATGTCGATCAACACTATAGAAAGCGCGTCGAGGAAGAACCTGGATGTGAACTCGGGGATTGCTGACACCTTCCTGATGATCCCATGCGGGACCGAAGGGACGCCTTACTTGCCGCGGGTGAGTTTGAACGGTGGGAACCCGCCAGCGGGACCGCCTTCCATGCCCATCGACATGGTGAGTTCTTCGCCCGCGAGGGTCCCGGTGAAAGTGATCTTCATAGGGCCGTTGCCGCCCTCGAAGTTGATGGAGAAGGTAACCTTCTCGCCATCAACTTTGCCGTCTTGAATCTCGATGGTGCCGCCGGGACCTTCCGTGGTGCCGGTGACCTTCACACCATCCTGCTTGAGGCTGTAGCTGATGGGGAAGGCGTTCCCGTCCGGCGTTTTCATTTCGCCGCTCCATTTGCCGGTGACGTCGGCAGCGAGAGCGGTGGCAGCAGAGAGCACCAGCGCGAAAACCGTTACGAGGAGTTTTTTCATTAATTAAGACCTTTCAGAACGATATCACTGGCGGCCGAAATTGATTGTTAGTTTCTGTAAAGGCTGTTCTGCGGCTTACATCAGCGTCATGGGATCGACGTCGATCACCAGCGCGGTTGCGCTCCATTTATCGCCGCGGGCGACATCGCGGGCTCTTTGCAGCAGTGCATTCAGATCTTTGCGGCTGGTGGATTTGACCAGAAGCTGGTAGCGGAACTCGTCTTTCAGACGGGGGACAGGCGCTTCGGCGGGGCCCATGATCTTCATGTTTTCAGGAGCGGGCGTGAGCTTGTGGCCCAGTTCGGTGCTCATGCGCAGGGCGTCTTCCTGCTTCGGGGCTCGAACGAGTATATTCGCCATGGCGCTGAACGGCGGATATTTCATGAAGCGCCGGAAATTGAGCTCCCTTTCGAAGAAGCCGGGGTAGTCCTGCGCGCCGGCGAGTTGGACGGCGTAGTGGTCGGGGTTAACCGTCTGCATGTAGACGACGCCGGGGAGATGTCCGCGCCCGGCACGGCCTGCAACCTGCGTGAGGAGCTGGAAAGTGCGCTCGGCTGCGCGGAAATCGGGCATGCCGAGGCCGACATCGGCTGAGACCACGCCGACCAGCGTGACGTTCGGGATGTCGTGCCCTTTGGCGATCATCTGCGTGCCGACGAGGATGTCGAAGTTGCGTTCGCGGAAGTTGTTGAGGATGTCTTCAAACTGGCGTTTGCCGGTGACGGTATCGCGATCGAGCCTGGCGATTCGCGCTT
>JAOAPO010000345.1 GCA_025462945.1 Bryobacterales bacterium | reverse complement strand
GGTTCTGCATGACGATCTGAGTACGCGCGCTGTCCAGTGTCCCGATCAGCGGCAGTGCCAGGATGTTTTCCCAGAGGCGGACGACAGGCGTGGAGAGTTCCAGCATTTCCTGCTGCTGTCTGGCGATCACGTCCTCGCGGGTTCGCTGGAAGGCTTCCACGGTCAAGAGCCCAAGCCGATCGACCAGTTGGGTGGCGGTCATCGTGATGGCAGACAAGTCGCCGCTATCTGTGCTGGCCCCTGGCGGGATGTGACTCTGCAGTGCGGCGAAGAGGGGTTGTTTAAACGAGAAGATGAACGAGGCGGTGTCGATGGAGCTATACCCGGCTTTAGCACGCGCAGCGGACAGGTCGCTGAGGAAATCACGCATCGGTGCCCAGCTGCTGCCTGTGACCTCGCTGTCACCAGACTGAACGCCCGCCCGCAGGAGGTTTGTGAACTCTTTGGCGCGGCGCGCGGTGTCCTGCGTCTCGGCCTGAGACTGGCGGCGCGCGGTCTTCGCGTGCAGTTCGAGCCACTGGCTTACTATCTCGGTTTCGCCTGAAGCCAATACTTCAGCCAAAGTGGCCCTGGTTTTTGAATCCACGGAGTCTCCTTACGATACGTAGCGTTTGTTCACACGTACAGCATTTCGTCCCGGCACCAAAGTGAATACTGCATTCTGACAAAATGCGAATCGCCACGTTCCAAACTGGTTTTTAAATTGTATTACACCGGCCTATCGGCCTCGCTCCAGCGAGGTCTTGCGAAGCGATCCCGCTCGGGTCGTGTGCGGGGGACCGGCGGGCGACGAGTTGCCGTAAGGGCCTGTACGAAAAAGGAGGGAATCCGACAGCAGCGGACAGTAGAATGCGGCGATGGCAATGCGGGCTTTCTGTCCGTCCGGTGTCAGACGTGGATTTTCGCCGTCGTCTCGACGAGTAATTGTCTCAGAACCTCGCCTATGTTGAGAAATTCGTCAAGATCGAGCGGCTTGGTGATGAAACGCCGTGCTCCGAGTTGAACTGCTTTCGCCCGGTCCCTGGGGGACGGTGAAGATGTCATAACGGCAACCGGCACGTGCGCCAGCTCGGGGTTCGTCCTGAGAGCTTCCAGAACCTCCGTACCTTCCACCTTCGGAAGATTGAGATCAAGAACGGCGTGGTCGGGAATGCCGTCGATGGGGTAGCGCTGCGGGTCTTTCACATACTCAAGTGCTTCGGCACCGTCGTTAATCACAGTGATGTCGTAGTCTACATTCGCCGCGCTGAGTGCTTCCCGAAAGAGGAACACATCCCCCAGGTTATCTTCGACAAGAAGAACACGAAACTTCCTGTCGTCGGAATGTTTGGTCATCCACATCCTCTACTATGTCCGGTGGGAGATTGTTCCCCAGCAAGCGGGTATATTTCCCCATGAAAACGGATTCTACCACTTAGTCCAATCGTGGCGCGACTGGCAGTAGGGATTGGATTGGGGTGTTTCGTGCTAAACTGCCAAAGTGTCCGTGCCCAGGATCCTGGTTGTGGAAGACAACCCCTCTGACGTAAACCTCCTCCGGCTTGCGTTGACGGAGCAAGGTGACGAGTTTGAAATCCACGTCTGCACAGACGGCCAGCAGGCAGTGGATTTCGTGCAGGCTCAGGAGCACGCTGCGCATGACCAGCGACCCTGTGTGGCGATCCTGGATCTCCATTTGCCGAAGCACAATGGAATCGAAGTACTTCGAGCATTACGTAAGGAACCTGCGACCAGCCACATTCATGTGGTGGTACTCACCAGTTCCCTTCGGGCGCGGGACGCGAGCGAGATTCAGGTGCTTGGTGCTCACTGCCGACCGAAGCCGACTATGTTGTCGGAACTGACTGAGCTGGCGGCGCATGTTATGGCTATGTGTAAGAGCAGTCAGGTGCCTGCCTAGGTCAGCAGTGGAACGACTCGCGCCACACCGTCCGGCGTGAAGCCATTCGGGGCGGCGTGACGCGAGCGATTCTGCCTCGTTCTATTCGGCAGTTGTTAGCTGCGAGCCTCAGCGCGGACTTCGGCCGCTGCCTCGTTCACAGCGTCGCGGCCTTTTTTTCGGGTGGCTGAACTCACGACCGAAGCGGCTTTGTCCACCACATCGTTAGCTTCCTGCTCGCCCTTGTTCACGGTGTCGCGGACCTTGTCAGCGATCATGTCTTTGGTGCGCTGCACCTCGCGTATACCGCGCTGCGCCATGTTGCTGGCAGACGTCTTCAGGCCTTCGGCGCGCTCGCGAGCCGACTCCAGGTATTCATCGACGGCATCGCCGATGTCCGTCCGCGTCTCCTCGCCGGACTTGGGTGCCATCAGCAGGCCCACAACGAGGCCGGCGCCGGCCCCAGCCAGCACAGCCAAGAGCACATTATTTGGGTTCGTTTTTTTATTCCAGTTCATGTTCATTGAGACCTCCTATTTGTCACGGACGGGCGAGTAGCGATTCAGAGCCGCGATCAGTTCAGTTGCAGCGGGCGTCTTCTCTTGCCACTTGGTAACGATTTCTTTGTTCGTGATCTTCTTCCCATACATCGCTTGATTTGCGTCTATGTCCTCGCGAAGAGTCGCGCCTTGCAGTGCCACACCCGCGAATACGCCACGGGACCGTGACCACGAAAGAATTTCAGCCTGCAGCTTCGCGTCCGTGTTCGCAGCGGCAGTTCTGCCGACCGGCCCAGCGGCAACTTCGCCTTCCGCACCCAGCGTGAACTTGCTTTCAAGCAATTTCTGCGCGCCGCGCGTGTTCATCACCAACATCACCACATCGGTCTCCGAGCCGCCGATCTGGAATCCGACGCTGCCACCCTCGACGATGACGGCACCAGGAGCGGACCATGTCATGTCGTTGCTGCCGCGGCACGAGATGAAGCCTTTGCCGTACTTGGCGCCCACAATAAAAGCGCCTTTTTTCAGACCCGGCACGATTGCAATGCACTTGGCCCGGCTGATTAAGTCTGCGGGGATTCCCTTGTCGGGTGCGTCCGTTACTTCGTGAAAGACAGCCGTCGCCTCTTTCAGGCGCTCCGCTGTGTCTTTCGCATCCTGAGCAGCAACGGGCAAACAGACAGCGAGCGAGATTGCGACGAGTGAAAATGCCTTCGAAAGTTTCATATGATCAACTCCTTCCGGTCTGCGCACAGGGCGCAGATATGGAGGACGCTGCACTTTAAGGGCCGGAGGCGTTGAAATGCGTGTAACGGCACTACTGAGCGGCCCATGTGGGTGGAGCAGTACCAAGTATTGTCAGAACGTCTGGCAACTGCTGAGCTGGCCCGATAGCAGTCCCTTCTTGAACCACGCCACGCGGTCAGCGGAACTGCCGTGTGTGAAAGATTCGGGGTTCACGTAACCCTGGCCGGCTCGCTGCAGACGGTCGTCGCCCACGGCAGACGCTGCGCCGATAGCGGCGGCGACATCCTGATTATCAGAGATCTGCCTCTGCTCGGTCGTGTTGGCCCAGATTCCCGAGAAGCAGTCCGCCTGCAGCTCGAGACGGACGGACAACTCATTGCGCGCTTCGGGGTTCTGCTGCTGCATCCGCCGCATCTTCGGTTCGATGCCGAGAAGCTTCTGCACATGGTGGCCAAGTTCATGCGCGATCACGTAAGCCTGCGCGAACTCACCAGGCGCTCCGAACCGCGTCCGCAGTTCATTCAGAAAACTAAGGTCGAGGTAAACCTTCTGGTCTTCGGGGCAGTAAAACGGCCCGATCGACGAACTCGCACGTCCGCACCCTGAGGGGTACGCGTCCCGGAAGAGAACCAGTCTGGCGTGGCGATACTGCGTATTGGTCTGCTCCGGCAGGATCCGGTCCCAGGTGTTCTGGGCGTCGTCAAGCACGAACGAGATAAAATCAACCTGCGGCTTTTCTGCGGCGCTACGTTCCGGGTTGGGCTGGCTGACTGCCGTATCCGACGTACCATTGCCACCGCCGGGCACTGCATCGAAGAGGTTACGACCGAAGATCAGGCTGAGCAGGCCAACCACAATCGTCCCGCCTATTCCAAGGCGCATACCGCCGCCTCCGCCAAAGCCCGTGCCGCCGCCACCACCCGAGTCGCGGCGATCTTCAATATCGGAACTGGTCCCGCCTGGCGTCCATTGCATGTCCGTGTTGATGCAGGTGACGGGCCGTTCGAACATGCGTTTGGGCCGCCGGCCCTCGTCGAGAGCAGGCGGCCCAAAGTCAAAGAGCTGGTTTTACCAGCAGCTACCGGGTCAGCACTTCGTAGTGCGGACGCGGAACGGGAATAGGCAACACGCCCTGCGTGTCGTTGTAATTCCGTGCGCGCGTCCAGTTACCGAACTGGATTCCTATCACAGCCCGGTGTCCGGCCGAAACGCCGTTCAGGGTGGTGTTGGAGTCGCCTTCAATGAAGAACTGCATGGTGTCGCTAGGTCCGAAGGAAACCTTCAAGCTGGCGGACGGTTGCTGATCTGCGCCCGCCCGGTGACGTTTCACGAAAGCGACACTGCCTTCAATCTGGACCTTACGGAAGGTACCTGCTCCGTTCACGCCAGCCTGGTCCGCATAGCGGATGTACTGCGTCGGGAAGAGGGGAGTGACGAGCGGAGTGGTGCCTGTGTTCGTGAAGGTCGAGGAATCGGTGAAGCCCTTGGCCCCGAACACGCCGAACATGCCGCCCTTCATAACGTAGTTGAAGCTGAGAACGCCGCCGCCGAGGAAGGCACTGCCCCGAGAGAACTGCCGCGCACCGCTGGCGAGGAAGTTATTCAGGTTCAGAGAGACGTAGTCGAACTGCGCAAACGTACCGACCTGAACGTGACCAAAACGATTCACGAGACCGGCGCTGAAGATTGCATCCTGCGCGCCAGAAACGTTCAGAGCGTTCCGCTGCGTGTCGCGATGAGAGTAGAGCCAGTCACCGTCGATCTGGAGTGCGTGGGTACCGGGCTGATCCTGCGTCTTGCCGTTTCCGAACGGGATGAGAGCCTTGCCGAACGCTTCCACGCTATAGTCGCCGATGCGACCGCCGCCGAAGTTCGGACCGCCGGCGAAGCCGATCTGGCTGAACTTGCGATTGCGAATGGCCGACTGTGTGAGGGCGTAGTCCGCCGCCTCATGAGCGATGGCGGTTGTCTGTTCAGAAGTGAGCGGCACCGGGCGCTGCACCAACTGACCCGTGTCCTGACGGATCTGCGTTGTGTCCTGTTTGATGGAGGTGGTGTCCTGACGAATCTGGGTTGTATCCTGCTTGATCTCCGACGTGTTGAGCTGACCGAGCTGACCCTGCATCTGGGTGAGGGTGGTGCCCATGGTGTCGAGCTTGGCAAGTTGAGTACGGAGGTAGGTGTTCATATCTTCGATCAACCGCGTCAGGCTGCCATCACCGATTTGGGTGCCATCGGGGGCAGTTACGGTAATTGCTACCCTACGATTCACGAATAGTGAATTTTGGTCGCGACCCTGAACCTCAGGAGCTGTTTTCCCCTGGCCGCTTGCAGTGATTTGTCCGGCACTTACACCGTATTTCTGCAGTAATTGGCTTACAGCATTCGCTCGGCGTTCTGAAAGGGACTGGTTGAGCCGCGTGGAGCCTCTTTGGTCGGCATGGCCGACAATCGTAACCTTGTAGTCCGGGTGTGCTTTCAGCAACTCAGCCATGCGCAGCAGGCTGGGGAAACCATCCACAATGACGGCTTGGTTTGTGACGAAGTTCACCTCTTCCCAGCTGGTGGGCGTGGCACTCGTCGCGATTTCCTGCTGTGGCTGCTGCTGCGGTCGTTGTGCACATAACGGCGAGGCGAGTACCAAACTCGCGAATAATAGCGGTGACAATCTGTTCATATGCGTTCTGCTCCGGCGATTTAAGATGTAGGCGTGCGGCTTAAGTCAAACAGACCCCTGTACGTTCGTGCCGCACGTTTGTAGTGTCCTGGCCCTTCGATAAGCAAGCGTCTGGCCGAAAACTTAGCTGGTTACTAAGTTTTCGGCTGTGCGCTGGCCTATACGTTGTGCTTCGTACGTGTCGCGGAAGAGTGCCGGGGACTGCAGCGCGGAAGTGTTTTGGGTCATACGAACCTGGTGACCGGAGCAGGGTTAGTGAGCAAGCATTAACAAAAATCCCGCTTCCTCAACAGATGGAGGAAGCGGGATCGGTTATAACTTCTCTGAAAATACGGAACAGCGTCTACAAATATTTGAATTACACGTCCAGGTTCTTCACGTCGAGGGCGTTGTCTTCGATGAACTTGCGGCGGTTTTCAACGTCCTCACCCATCAGGGTAGTGAAGATCAGATCGGTGGCGACCAGATCTTCCACCCGAACCTCGAGCAGCGTGCGCTTCTCCGGATCCATTGTGGTGTCGGCCAGTTGCTCCGCGTTCATCTCGCCCAAGCCTTTATAGCGCTGAACTGTGGCGTCCCGCTTACCTTCGGCTTTCACATGGTCGAGCAGAGCGCGCCAGTTGGGAATCGTGTCCTTGTTCTCGTTCTTGTGAACCGTGAACGGAGGCAGGTTGAATTTCACAATCTGGCGAGCCAGCACGCGGAACCGGCGGTACTCCGGCTGGTGTGAGAATTCAATTCCGATCTTGCGAGCGGCATTGGTGGAATCGTGGAAGGTCAGAGTGAAGGCCGAGTGCTCCTCGTCCGCCGTGATCTCGCTCGGAACGCCAACAGCGACCAGACGAGCATGGAGAGCTTCCAGATTGGCACGGTCGGCAAAATCCGCTTTACTGTCGAGCAGGAGATTCGCATCGCCCAGAACTTCCACCACGCGGGTTTCGCGAAGCCGGCGCTCCACCTTGTGGAACATCTGCTGGAATTCATCCAGGCTCATCAGGAAGGCGCGAAGATCGCCGCCGTCGAACCGCTGCGTGGTTCCGTTAGACCCGGTTTCCACGATCAGGTTTTCGGTTGCGCGACGCATGATCTCTTTTGTGAAATCCGCTTCGTTCTTGATGTACTTCTCGCTGCGGCCGCGCTTCAGCTTGTAGAGCGGCGGCTGGGCGATGAACACGTGCTGCCGCTCGATCAGTTCCTTCATGTGCCGGAAGAAGAAAGTCAGCAGCAGCGTGCGAATGTGCGAACCGTCGACGTCGGCGTCCGTCATGATGATGATCTTGCCGTAGCGAAGCTTGGACGCGTCGAAGTCGTCTTTGCCGATGCCGGTCCCTATCGCGGTGATGAGCGCCCGAATTTCTTCGTGACCCAGCATCCGGTCGTAACGAGCTTTCTCGACGTTCAGAATCTTACCTTTCAGGGGCAGGATGGCCTGGAAGCGCCGATCTCGCCCCTGCTTGGCGGTACCGCCCGCCGACTCGCCCTCGACGAGGAAGAGTTCGCAACGTTCGGGATCACGTTCCTGACAGTCTGCCAGCTTACCCGGGAGTCCGCCGTTATCGAGCGCGCCCTTGCGGCGAGTGAGATCTCGAGCTTTGCGCGCCGCATCACGGGCGCGGGCCGCGTCAATCGCCTTCGAGACGATGCGCTTCATGATGGCCGGATTTTTTTCAAAGTACTCGCCAAGCTTGTCGTTGACGAGCTGCTGCACCTGACCGGCAATGTCGCTGTTCAGTTTGCCCTTGGTCTGGCCTTCGAACTGAGGCTGTGGAACCTTCACGCTGATGACGGCGGTAAGCCCTTCGCGAACGTCGTCGCCCGAAAGACTCGCAGTGGCGTCTTTCTTCGCGCCGTCTTTAAACAGGCCAGCCGCCTGGCCGAAGGCATTGATTGTGCGCGTGAGCGCCGCGCGGAAACCGCTAAGGTGAGTGCCGCCATCGACCGTGTTGATGTTGTTCGCAAAGCTGAACAGTGTTTCGGCGTAACCGTCGTTGTACTGCAGCGCGATTTCCATGCCGATCACACCGCTCGGGCCTGGCTTTTCGCCTTCGATGTAAATCGGCTGTTCGTGCAGAACGCTCTTGCTCTTGTTGAGGTGGCGGATAAATTCCGCGATCCCGCCGCTGTAGAGGAACTCGGTCACTTTCTCCGGTTCCTGGCGTTCATCCGTCAGCGTGATCTTCAGGCCCTTGTTGAGAAAGGCGAGTTCGCGCAGACGCTGCGCCAAAGTATCGAAGCTGAACTCCGATGCTTCCATGATCGTGAGATCCGGTTTGAAGGTGACGCGTGTGCCGGTTTTTTTGCCAGCTTTGCCCGTTGCGACAAGCGGGCCCATCGGTACGCCCTTCTCATAGTCCTGTTCCCAGGTCAGGGAATTTTTTTCGCCCCTGGGTGCACGCCAGATTTCCAGGTGCAGTTTCTCAGAAAGCGCATTTACGCAACTGACGCCGACACCGTGGAGTCCGCCGGATACCTTGTAGCTGTTCGAATCGAACTTGCCACCGGCATGCAGCTTGGTCAGCACGACCTGCGCCGCGGACACGCCCTCTTCCGCATGGATGTCGACCGGGATACCGCGGCCGTTGTCGGTCACCGTGATCGAGTTGTCGAGATGGATGACGACCTGAATCTCAGTGCAATAGCCGGCGAGAGCCTCGTCGACGGAGTTGTCGACGACCTCATAGACGAGGTGGTGCAGGCCGGACTCGCGGGTTGAGCCGATGTACATCGCCGGTCTCTTGCGTACGGCTTCAAGACCCTCCAGAACCTTAATGGAAGTGGAGTCGTACACGTCGGGATCTAGAACTTCATTCGCCATATTTTGCTTTTTTCTGCTCTCAAATTCGCATCGGCATCACGACGTACCGGTAGTCTTCTGCCACCGTTTGGTCGGCTGCGGGAATGGGCTGGAGTTCGCCCGCGCTTTTCTGGTCCTTCAACGTGAACGCGACCTGCGCCTGAGGCACGGCTCGCAGGAAGTCCAGGATGTACTGCGCATTGAAACCAATCTCAAGATCAGGACCGGCGTATTCGCACGGCACGCTTTCTTCGCTTTCGCCGGTTTCCAGCGCCGACGAGAAGACTTTGATCTCGCCCGTGGTGAACTGGACCCGAACCGCTCTGGAACGCTCGTCAGCAAACTGGGCCACGCGCTCGATGGCGCCCTTCGCTTCGTCCCGCGAGACGCGGGCGATATGCGTGTTCTCCCGCGGCAGCACGCGGTCGTAGTCGGGAAAATTTCCAGTCAGCTTGCGGCTGATCAACATCCGAGAGCCGATCTGGAAAAACAGGTGATTATCGTCGCCGGCAAAGCGCACCATGCCTTCCGGTGAATCCGACGACAGCTTGGCGATTTCAGCCATGGCCTTCCGTGGGATTAGCGCTCTCTGGGCCGTGTGGCCCGGTGAGCCGACCGGGCCGGAGGTCTGGATGTACGACAGGCGGTGACCGTCGGTGGAGACCATGGTGACGCCATTCTCGGCCAACAACATCAGGGCGCCGTTCAGTGTGAAACGGCTCTCTTCCATCGAGATTGCAAAAATTGTTTTTGCGATCATGCCCGAAAGCTGGCCACAGGGAATTTCCGCCACCGTTTCCGGCATCGACGGCAACTCCGGGAAGCTCTCACGGCTCATGCCGGCGATACGGCTGCGCGAACGGCCGCAGGAAATAGAGGCCCACTGGTTTTCGGCGAATTTTATGGTGATGTCCGCGTCCGGCAACAGACGCGCATAATCCAGAAGCTTCTTCGCCGGAATCGTGCCGGAGCCTTCTTTCTTCACCCGAGCCGGGCACGAAGTGCGGAGGCCCAGGTCCAGATCGGTGGCGGTAAGGAACAAACGGTCGCCGGAGGCCTCAAGCAAAACATTCGAGAGGATCGGGATCGTGGTCTTCTTCTCGACCACGCCCTGTGACAAACCGAGTTCCCGAACCAGATCGGCCTTGCTGACTGTGAACTCCATAGAAGTTGGTGCCTGCTCCTCTCGCAACTGCGCTTGCCGTTCTTGCTTGTTTCGTTACTGCAGTCTGCCACGGGTGCTTTTGGACCGAACCGCCCTAGTTCCTACTCCGGTATAGATATAAACCTTTTATAGAACCGTATTAGTCGGAACTGTCGAAATGTGGAGGACTCTCTAAATTATACAAAACTTTGGCGGTTCCCGCCATTTTGTGTTGTGCATCCGGACCGCGTTCGCGGTGGCTAACCGAGCCTGTCACGGTTTATACACAGAATTCCAGAGGCTGTCCAGAGGGGGTACTGTGGAAGACGTCACAAACCTATTGCAATGAGTCTTTTACACTGTGGATCAACTTGTTGAGTTCCGGATCCCCGGGTAAAGCGAGGCGGATTTTTTCAATCGAGTGGATCACCGTGGTGTGGTGCTTGCCGCCAAACGCCCGGCCAATTTCCGGCAGGGATGCCGGCGTCAGTTCCTTCACCAGATACATCGCAACCTGCCGCGGACCCACAATCTCCTTGCGATTGCTCTTCTCGCGCAACGCGGAGGGTTTGATGGCGTAGCGTTCCGCCACGGCCTTCTGCACGGCATCGATGGTGATGCGGCGGTCCGGCCTGTCCAGGATGTTCTTCAAGGCCTGCCTTGCCATTGCAGCGCTGATCGGAGTGTTCGTCAGTGATGAGTAAGCAATCAACTTGACCAGCGCGCCTTCGAGTTCGCGAACGCTGGATTTCGTTTTCTCAGCAATCAGCAATCGAACATCCGGCGGCACGAAGACGCCCTCGATCTCTGCCTTCTTCTCGAGAATGGCGAGTCGGGTTTCAAGGTCCGGTGGCTCAATGTCGGCCATCAGCCCCCACTCGAAGCGCGATCGCAAACGCTCCACCAGACCTGGGATCTCCTTGGGTTGGCAATCACCCGAGATTACGATCTGTTTCTGCGCATCGTGCAGTTCGTTGAAGGTGTGAAAAAATTCTTCCTGCGTTCGATCCTTCGAACCCAGTGACTGAATGTCGTCGATCAACAACACATCCGCGGAGCGGTAGCGTTCACGTAGCTGCGGCATGCGTCCGTGCTTAATGCCCGATACGACCTCGTTCGTGAAACGTTCGCACGTTGTGTAGATCACTCGCAGCGAACCGGTGGCAACCAGAGCTTTACCGATCGCATGCATCAGGTGAGTCTTGCCCATGCCAACGCCACCATAGAGATAGAGCGGGTTGTAGCGCCGGGCTGGCTGCGTTGCTACTGACTGGGCCGCTGCGTGAGCAAATTGATTCGAAGCTCCGACAACAAAACTGTCGAATGTGAACTTCGGGTTGAGCGCTAAAGGCGACTCAAGCTCAGTGGTTTGTTCCGGTCGGCCCGGAGTGCTGCCATCATCCTGCCGAACTGAAAAACGGATGCCTGTAGAGTGCAGTCCGCACAGCTTCGCCACATCGTGGATACGAACGGAATACTCGTCTTTCAGTATGCCCAGAGTTGTTGCGTCCGGGACTGAGACAACCAGGGTTGAACCTTCCATGCCGGCAAACTGCGTC
>JAOAPO010000333.1 GCA_025462945.1 Bryobacterales bacterium | reverse complement strand
ATTTCCGATTCCGTGACGAACGCGCCGTGGACGCGGGTCAGGCGGGAAGAGCCTGGCGGCAGATAGAGCATGTCGCCTTTACCGAGGAGGTGTTCAGCGCCCATGATGTCGAGAATGGTGCGGCTGTCCACACGGGTTGCCACGCGGAAGCTGATGCGTGCCGGGAAATTGGCTTTGATAATTCCTGTGATGACATCAACGCTGGGGCGTTGGGTGGCAAGTACCAGGTGCATCCCGACCGCTCGGGCCATCTGCGCCAGACGGGTGACCGATTCTTCCACGTTTCGGCCTTCGAGGATCATCAGATCGGCAAGCTCATCAATAAGGATAAGGATGTAGGGCAGCGGCTTGAGTTCTTCCACTGGTTCCCTTCCCTCCTCTTCGAAGAGGCTGCGGGGTTCGAGGCGCAGCAGGGCGACCTTCTTGTTGAACTGGTCGATATTCCGCGCCCCATGCTCGGCCAGAAGTCGCAGGCGGCGTTCCATCTCAAGTACTGCGTTCTTGAGAGCGTTGGTAGCCTTGCGCGGGTCCGTGATGACAGGCGTCAGTAAATGCGGAATGCCTTCGTACATACCGAGCTCGACGCGCTTCGGGTCGACCATGATCATGCGCACTTCGTCAGGGGTCGACTTGAAGAGGACCGACATGATGAGCGAGTTGATCATGACCGACTTGCCGGAACCGGTGGACCCGGCGATCAGGGCGTGCGGCATGGTCTCGAGGGTGGCGACTTTGATGCGACCGTTAATGTCTTTCCCCATCGAGATGGTCAGGTGCGAGGGAGATGACTCGAATTCTTCGGATTCGAGCACCGCGCGGAGACTGATCACGTCGCGCTTGCGGTTCGGAACTTCGATTCCGATGGTTGGCCGGCCGGGGATGCGCTCGATGAGGATCGACTCCGCCTGCAGTGCAAGGGAGAGGTCTTCTCTTAAATTGATGATGCGGCTGTACTTAATGCCGGCGTCTGGCCGGAACTCAAAAGTGGTGACCACGGGGCCGGGATTGATCTGAACCACGGATCCGAGGACGTTGAACTCTTCGAACTTGGCCTTAATCGCAGCGGCGGTGTCCTTCAGTTCCTGCTCGTCGAAAGCGGACCGGACCGGGATTTCGTTCAGGAGTTCGGTTGATGGCAGACGGAAGATGGTCGGCAGCTTCGGGGCCTTGGCGACCGGCTTGGCGAAGGGGAACTCGACGACGTTAGCGGGTCCGGGCTCTATCTCGTCGAGTCGACGGATCGGGATGTCACCTACGTCGGCGGCTTCTTGCGGAAGGGGGGCCGGCTCGGCGACCGTCTCTGGCTGGTCATCCCAGGGCATGGTCTCGGTGATCACGGGCGTAGCCGGCTTCCGGGTGCGGGCCGTCGGTGTCGGTTCCGGGACGATGGGCGGTGAATCGTCGTGGAACTTCTCTGCCATAACCTCTGTGGAAACGGCGGGTGCCAGCCTCAGTTCGAGTTCCAGGCGTTTAGCCTCGTGCTTCGCAATGGCGGCAGCGCGACGGCGCTCCAGATAAGCCCGCCAAGTGATCCCAACGCGACGGAGAAACCGGAGGACGGGAGCGAACCAGCGGCTCAGGGCAGCAAGGGTGAAGGTGGAGACGATGTAGACGGAGACGATGAAGGTGGTGGCGAGAACCACGATGGTGCCGGCCAGGTTCAGAGCGGGGAGCATGGAGGAGGCAATCAGGAATCCGGCCGCTCCACCGGTCGTAATGGTGTTCTCGAAGAGTCGCCAGTCGGGAAGGAGTGCGGCGAGGCCCGCCGCAGAGCCCAGAAGGAGGGCGCTTCCGGCCATTTTGATGCCGGGTGCCTCGATCGCTTCTGATCGTATCCACTTCCAGCCGAGACCGAAAAACAGGAGTGGCAGCACGAACGACGCGAGACCGAAAGCCTGGAGGAAAAAATCGGACAGGTACGCGCCGAAGGGTCCGGTCAGATTCTGCGCTTTCGCTGGCCCGGTGACAGTGTTCAGGGAGGCATCGGCAGGATGAAAGGACGCGAAACTCAGCAGGACGAAGATGCCTGCCATTAGAAACACGACCCCTACCGCCTCATTGAGGCGTTCCGATTGGGTGGGAGTAAAAAGCTTCATCAGCTGGCGGCAGAAGAAGACAGAGCGTTTGTATTATCTCACTTCTTACACCACCATGCCAAGGCGAAACTCCCGAAGAGCATCATCAGCAAAGTGGCAGGTTCGGGAGCCGCGGCGGTCACCTGATAGACTTTGCCTGCGGCGTAGTCGGAGATGAACAGCGAATCGCTGGTGGTGAATATTCCGATTGGCTGGTACACGCCCTCTTGAGAATTCTCCACGAAGTGCATGTAGGAATTTGTGTTGAAGTCGTAGAATCCAACTGCGTTTTCTTCGTTCGCGGGACCGGTCCCGCCCTTGCCTGAAAAGCCGATGAAGATGCCGTTGCGAAATGCCGCGGGGAAATCGTTGGGAGCGAAGGCCATCTGAGAGGGGCCTTCACTTTCTGAGCCGAGGACGGTGCCATTGGCTATGGGCTGAATGGCAAAAAAGGGCTGGACGCAGCCAGTGCCACCGGTGTCGATGGTGAGGCCCGTGCGATAGCCGACGTAACAGTTGGGAAAGCCGAAGTTCGGCACCACGCCATTGTCGAAATCGGCGGCGACTATACGGTTCAGTTCATCGGATTGGGGCGGTTCATCGCCGTCCGGTCCTGTTCCATCAATGGCATTGTCGACGAAATAGAAGTCGCCTGTGCCCGGCTGAAAGCCCATACCGATAACGTTGCGGATACCCGACGCGATTTTACGAAGGTTTGCGGCGGAAGGCTCTGCCCCGGTGAAATCCAACGTGACAGCGTAAAGCGAGTCACCATCCAGGGTGCCACTGATTAGACCGCTCAGTTCGACTTTGTGGGCGGAAGCCTCATGATCGCCTTCAGCCCCGACGTTGAAGACGAGATCGTAGTGGCCAGGCTGACCGGGCGTGGGCCGGGTGGCCATGCCTGTCTGACTGTGTTCCCAGTCTTGCGGAAACCCAAGTTTAAGTTGCCCGACAACTGACATTTGGCTATCGGGACTGTTGCCTGGTTTGAGAATCGTCATTACCTGTTGGTCGAAGTGACCATTCAGGTAGTCGCCGAAATTGCCGTCGACATAGTAGTTGCCGGCTTTGACTACAGAGGTGTGGGCACCTGCCGCGCCATAGACTTTACTGCCCGGCCCGTCCGCGACTCCATTGAAGTCGGTATCCGCGAAGCGAATGAAGCCAGGGTAGTAGGCGGCGACGCCAAGGCTGCCGTCTGAAAACTGCATCATGCTCAGCGGCAGCGGTAAGTCGGTGGCGAATTCTGTCACCCGGAACTGGGAGGTGTCGAAAACGTTTGAATTCAGCTGTAGTGAGCCGGCAAAGCAGGGCACAGCCATGAGTATCGCGATTAGTCGGAGCAAAGTTGCCAGCCTCCGAGTGAGTCTTCCAGATATTTCGCCACGCTAAGTGTGATGTCCTCTCGCCACGGCGCCGCTGAAATCTGGACGCCTATGGGCAGCCCCCCGGGTGAGACACCGCATCGAACGACCGACGCCGGCCAACCAGTCAGGTTATGCGTCATAGTGTAGCTGAAGCCGGGAAAGATGTCTCTATTGATACTTTGTCCGTGCGGAACTGCGGGGAAAGCCGCGACTGGCGACAGCAACACGTCACAGGTCTGGAGGAATTCGTTCATGTCCTGACGAAAACTGTCGAGATCGCTCCAGCACTTCGCGAATCCGGCTACATCTGTCCGGTACTGCTCCAGCTTGTCGAGCCAGCCGTACAGCAGCGGATGGGCCCGGCCGCTGCCGATGGATGTCAGGAACTCGCGTAGGCCATCGCCGCCATCGGGTCCCAGAAACCGCATCTCCAGGTCGTAGCTGCGCTCGACGGCCGGGGGACGCCGTTCCTCAGCACGAGCGCCCGCGTCGGCCAGCGCTTTCGCGGCGCTGTGAACCGCGGCCGTGGTCGCAGCGTCGGCGGCGAGAATGCCGTTGTCGGTGAAGAACGCGATGCGGAGCTGATTCAAAGGGGGCGACGTGGCAAGCGGCATGGGCACAAGCGTTCGGTCTTCACCGTCGGGTCCGAGCAAAAGCGGGAGCATCGTGATCAGGTCCTCTACCCGGCGCGCCATGGGTCCGATCTGCCATAGAGTTTCGATCCAGCCGCCGGCTGGCGGGACGTGTCCCGTGCGCGAGAGACGCCCGGATGTGGGTTTCAGACTGGCGACGCCG
>JAOAPO010000309.1 GCA_025462945.1 Bryobacterales bacterium | reverse complement strand
GCGATAGCAGCTTCCGACTCGCCGCGACCCGCAGCCAGAACAATGCGGCAACGAAGGGCGACCTGTTGAGGCGTGCCAAGCGCGACCAGCCATTGCTGAATCTGCCGCTCCTGATCCTCCGAAACGGTAAGAACAGGCGTCACTCGGGGCATGTCTCAGTGTATGCTGACCTGCGGTTTACGTCCAGCTATTTGCTGGACACTACACTAGGAATATCGGCAGCCGGCGCCCCGACCATGTGGGCTGGTGCCGCGCGGTGAGGGTGTAGTCCTCGAACGCGCACGCCCGCAGCGGTCACCGAGGAACTGGAGAATGCCGCCGAGTCAAAGAGGTAAGGGGGACGGTCCCCGCTGAATGCATCTGAGATGAAAGAGGAACGTGACGTGACGAAGCAAACGAAATCGAAGCGCATGGGACTTGCAGGTATTCTGACCCTCGCGGTAGCCGGGCTACCGCAGTTTGCTGCGGCGGCTGATCGCTACGAACGGCAGGAGAGCCACTACAACTCGGGCGGGCAGAGCAACTATCGTGGCGCCGATCAACCTTACGGCTATGACAACCCGCGTGGAACTTACCGGGAGTACAGGGACCAGGAGTATCGCGGCAGCGGCAATTGGAACGGCAGGAATGACAGCAATCGCTACCGCGACAATGGCTATCGAGGCGACGATTACGGCTATTACCGGAGAGAGCGGTCAGCAGGCCAATCCGCGGCAATCATTGGTGGAACTGCGGCTGCGAGAGCCGCAGTCGGTGCAATGGCGGGTGGCGGCAAAGGCGCAGCGATCGGCGCAGCAATAGGGGGAATCGGCGGATTGATCTTCGACCGCACAACCACAAACCACTACAGAAACCAGCGCCAGCTTGCACTTTTGTGGATCAACAACGACCGGTTTAGGACGGTTGGGACGGCCGGAAAGCTGCGGGGTTAGGATAGCTGATGTGTTCATACCCCACTGTGCACCGAGCCGCACCAGCGGGGTTTCGGTGCCTGGCGTGAAAGCGATTTTTCTCCTGCGTCATGGCATAAAACGCGAGGAGAACGATCAATGCGGTCCCCGGCGGAGCATTGAATGATTTGAGTTCGCCGTTTCAGGGATAGCCCTGAAGCCGCGGTGTTCCGTGCTTCCACTCAGGCGGTAGAGCGGCTCCATCGCGATTCGGCATCTTCACCTTCGGCAGAGAGCGGGCGTCCATCAGCTCGTCTTTTTTGATGATGTCGTTCTTGTATAGCAGAAAGGCGGTGAGGGCGTAGACCTCGTTGGGGGTCAGCGACCCTTCCTTGCCAAGAGGCATGCCGCGATTTATGTAATCCCAAATTGTGGTCGCAAAGGGAGAATGAACGCCCATGGTGTTCGAATCGTTTACACAGGGGGCGAGGCACGGTACAGCGGTAGCGGTCTGCGGACCTTTTCGGCTGATCAGTGTGGGCGCGTGAGCGCCCGATCCGGTTGCGCCATGGCATCCCGCGCAGCCTTTGCGGACGTAAAGCGTGGCGCCTTCTTTGGCAGTCCCCTGCCCGGCCGGCAGTTCCTTTCCAGTTGGACTGATCGCGATATCCTGGCTGCGGATCTCTTCTGCCGTGGGGCTCCTTCCCAATTTATAGGTCGGCGACTGTGTCCAGGCAGGCGGGCAGAGCGCGAGGACGGCGACGGCGAGAACTTTAGGAAAGACCATTGTGAACACTCCCGTCACTTGCGATCCGCCAGGGTTGAACGCTGTTATCGGCGCCACGGACACGAACTTTTTCGACTGGCTCGTTCCAGTATTTCGCGATCTCGGCGCGCGTGGGCTGAACGGTGCCAAGCTCGTCCGTGCAGCGCGACATGAGCACGCACTCTTTTCCATCCCAGTTCCAGTGGAAGCCGAATCGGGCATGCGCCATCGACAAGGCAGGAGACCGAAGTTCCGCTTTTTGCCAGTTCGCACCCCCGTCCGTCGAAACTTCGACACCACCGACGGCAGCGGCCCCCGACCAGGCGAGGCCGGAGATTTCGTAAAAGCCGGCACCCGATAACTGCTGTCCGCCGGACGGAAACGTGATAACGGACTTGGGACCAATCTGGTGGGTCAATGCCGCCACTTTAGCGTCAGGATTGATATGGCCGTAATCGTCATAGGTCATGTAGTAGCGGTCGACAACCTTGATACGGCGCAGGTACTTGATCTGATAAATGCCTTCGAAGCCAGGCACCATCAGCCGCAGAGGAAAGCCTTGCTGCGGGCGGATAGGCTCGCCGTTTTGTGCGTAGCAGACGATGCAGTCGTCCATCGCTTTCGCCAGCGGGATGCTGGACGCGCCCTTCACTTCTTCAGCGCCTTCGGCGACGATCCAGGACGCCTCTGCCTGCACGCCGGCCTCTTTAAGCAACAGGGAGAGAGGCACGCCGGTCCATTCGGCGCAGCTGGTGAGGCCGTGCGTTTCCTGAACGGTCTTGTGCATCGGGCGGGCGCGATTGCCAAGGCACTCAATGAAGTGGATGCGCGAGACGTACGGGAGGCGCCTGAGTTCGTCCATCGTGAAAACCAGAGGGCGGTCGACCATGCCGTGGATCATGAGGCGATGCTCGCGGGGGTCGATATCGGGAACGATGGCACCGCGGTGTGTGGCGGTGTAGTGCAGGGAGGAGGGGGTGATGATGCCGACGGAGTCCTGAAGCGGCGTGAGGACATGGAAGGTGAGCCCGAACTCATCGGGGGAGTGCCTTTCGGACACGGGCACGCGTATGGAATTGACATAGCGAGAGCGCTCGCCATAAGCGATGAGCTCGTCTACTCTTTTGGCGGGCGTGCCCGGAGTCTGGGCTTTGGTGAGCTCTGCTCCGCCTGCCGCGAGACTGGCCAAGGCGGCGGTATTCTTTAGAAATCCCCTACGGTTGCGCTTGCTGTAATTCATGGGTATCCTCGGCGATTTGGGCTTCGGTGCCTGAAAGTATACACCCGTTGGGAATGGGCGATTCTGGTAAAAACGCCTTCTCCGCGAGGACCCCCACCTGTGCTTTGCTCGGCACAGGCTTGCTACATCGAGCAGATTCTCCGCCGCAGTCAAGCGCCCACCATTCCTTTCAAGGTCAGCGCATTCCGCACCGCATTCCCACCGCCGTCGTTGTTAAAATACACGAACACGTCCCTGCCCATGCCCTGCCACTCCCGGACGCGGTCCGCCCACCAGCGCAGATCATCATCGCTGTACGAGCCCGCGTACAGATGGTGGTGGTCCGGCCCGTGAAGCCGGGCGTAGACGAACGGCGCCGTTACCCGCAGAACACAGGGGAGGCCAGTTCCGCTCACCACGCAGTACGCCGCCCCGTGCTCCTCGAGCAATGCGAACGTACTGTCTCGCAGCCAGGTCGGGTTGCGGAACTCGACGCAGATGCGGAGCCCGCATGGCAGGTGCTCAAGGAAATAGGCGAGCCTTGGATGGTCGAAGGCCGCAGACGGCGGAAGTTGTACCAGTAGCACCCCGCGGTGAGGGCCAAGACGATCAAGCCCGCGACCGATGCGCGCCAGCCAGGCTTCCGGTCCGTAGAGGCGCTTGGTGTGCGTCAACGCTCCTGGGGCCTTGACCGTGACCACAAAATCGTCCGGCAGCCGCCGCTGCCAACCCGCGAACGCGGAATCGGACGGCCAGCGGTAATAGCTCGCGTTCAACTCCACGGTCCGAAATGGCCGGGCGTAGTAGTCAAGGCGGCGCTGGGCCGGCAGGCCCTCCGGGTAGAGGACGTGCGCCCAGTGCGTGTAACTCCAGCCTGATGTTCCGATATGGACCGCCACGACGGCTATTTTGCCACTCGCTACTCTTATTGCGGCATCGTACTACAGAGGAGTGCGGCCGCGGATGAGTCGCTGGCACAGTCTTACGTGCAGGACGTTATGACGAAATATCGGTGGCGTGAGTACGATCGGGCAGAAGTGATCCGCTCATTATCCGGTATCGCCGTTCTCCGTTCCCAATCTCCAGGGTCCGCGTGTTCACCTCAACAGCGGACCGAGCACCCGCGCCGCCCGAGCGGTGCTGAGCAATGCCGGATTGTGAAAACGCTCTGAACTAGCTTAAGACGTTGATAGTTAACGGAGCCAAACCTGCTTTACTGAAGGTAAGAGCGTCCGTATACACCGTGGCAGATTTAATCTGTCACCCGTGCTCTTGTTGCTGGCTGGATTCGTCGCATGGAATGGGAGGGCGCAAGGTCAGATTCTGCACGCCATCGGGGAACGCCCTTCCTTCGAGGTGACGACGGTGAAACCTTGGGTACGGCCGCCGAGCGCACCCGCACCGTCCGAGGGCACATCCGCTCCCGTCAAGGTCGCTAAGGTTGCTCCGTCGGCAGCGGGGCAGGAGCAACGACGAGCCGGGTCCACATAATTATTCCGATGGCGTTACTTATTGCTTCCGCCTATAACCTGCCAGTTGGTTCTGAGAACGGACGTATTAGAGCTCAACTGGCTGAGGCAGGACACCGAGCAGTACGAAATCGCGGCAAGATCGACGATTGTTTTGTTCGCTGCAATGCAAACTGATGACCCCTTCTCAACAGCGAGAGCAGGTGGCCTTGATGGAGCAATCGCTGCTGGCTGATCGATTCAAGCTGAAGGTACATTTCGAAACCGTCGAGATGCCGGTTTACGGGTTGGTCATCGCCAAGTATGGCGCAAAGCTGGATCGCCCGCGCGGGCGAAAGCAAAGGGCGCTGGGCCGTGCAGCACGTAGCCGTCACTGACACAGCACGCCTGATGGAGATATGCGGGTCAGCCGACCTCGTGTGGCTGGAGTCGCCGTCGAACCCGCTGCTGACTGTTGCGGATTAGGACGTAATTTGTGCAGCACCCCGAAAGCCCGGTGCGCTCCTGGCGGTTGACACTACATTCGCAATGCCTTTGAACCAGCAGCCGCTTGCGCTCGGCGGCCGACGTCGTCGTGGAGTCCGTTACCAAGTTCATCGGTGGTCACTCAGATTTGCTGGGTGGCGTCGTCACAACGCGAGATCAGCGGCTCCTGACCGCTGCGACATGCGCGCGAACTCGTCGGCGCCACGCCGGGCTCCCTGGAAACCTTTCTTGCGGTGCGCGGGGCCAGAACCTTGGCAGTTCGACTCGAGCGGGCACAGCGCAACGCCGCACTACTGGCGGACCGACTGGAACAGCATCCGCATGTTGCACTGACGCGCTACCCAGGGCTAAAGAGTCACCCCACGTACGCGGCGGCGCGCCGGCAACTCAGGAACTTTGGGACAGTCATCTCGTTCCATGTGCGCCGCGATGCCAGCGATGCCGACGCTGTTTGTGCCGCACTGCGCCTGATTCAACATGCTACGAGTCTTGGTGCCGTCGAATCTACAATTGAGCGCCGCGCCGCGATACCTGGGCAGGAGCATCTGCCTCCTGCGCTGCTCCGGCTGAGTATTGGAATCGAAGACGTGGATGACCTGTGGGCCGACCTGGATGAGGCACTGCGCGAGCCGAGAAGTTAGCAGTGCGTTGCACGAATAGCCCCTGCCACGGGTGTGTTGACCACCAACACACTGCTTTTGTCGCGGCACACCCAGGGCCAGTCACCGACCGAATCTCTCGTCGCAATAGCGAAGTGCATCTGCCGCAAGGTTGCGAGTGAACTCGGCAGCTGGAAGGGGCTTCGCCAGTCGTGCCGCCTGTTCCGCCCACATTTGCATGTATCGAGAGACTCCGCGCGCTGCGAAGCGGCCCGCAAAGGTGCAACCAGCGTGGCCGCGTACGGGAATGCCGGTACGTAACCAGACATCGGCCTGGCTTCTTGAAGGAAGCGATTTAGGATTCCTCTTGCGGGGCGGCCACTGAACAGGTTTGTCAATGCTGGCTTGTTCTCCGTTGCCATCGAGAGAGCCTGACCGTAGAGCGGAGACACGTTAGCCTCCGGGCAAAGCAGGTACGCAGTGCCGAGCTGCACACCGGACGCGCCAACTGCAAACGCCACAACAACGCCCCGAGCGTCCGCAATGCCGCCCGCCGCGATAACCGGAACCGACACCGCATCACTGATTTGAGGCAGCAGAGCGAACAGGCCGGCTTGACTCGCGATATCGTTCTCAAGAAACATGGCGCGATGGCCGCCTGCCTCGTAGCCCTGAGCGATGATGGCATCGCAGCCGCGTGCTTCCAGCCATTCGGCCTCGATCACACTTGTCGCCGACGACACGATCCTGGTCCCGCGTCTCTTCAAACGATCGACAAGACTGGATGCGGGCAGCCCAAAATGAAAGCTCACCACTTCAGGTGCGAGTTCCTCCACAACGGCACACATCTCCTCGTCAAACGGCAATCGCAAGCGGGCTTCCGGTATCGTCTCGATATTGATCTTCCAACGGTCATAATGCTGCTTCAGGTATCGCTCCACCTTTCCAGGGAGACAGAATCGCAAGGGTCCAAAGCATGGCAAAAGAAGTTCAGATTGAATGGACGCGACATCTCGTGGCGAACCGCGCGCATTGCTCAACCCGCTGCCGGACACCTACACAGTACAGCGATTCGGCTCATGGCTGGAAATTTCAGCAAACCCTGGACCGGCGAGTAAGACTCAGCGAGGCTGATGGCGCCTAAAGTAGCAAAGCAATGGGCTTGCCCGGATCTCGCAAGCCTGCCGATCGCAGCCAGGGTCCTTTTCAGTCGGGTCCCGCGATGCGGACGAGCTGGAGCCATTGGAAGTCCATGAAGTCCTGCGGACCCATCACCACGCGCAGCACCTGGATTCCGGCACCCAGCTCGATGCCCTCCACGCGCACGGTTTGGTACGTGTCCCATTCCGCCACCTGTGGCACGGCAATGGGTCCGGTGGCCTCGCGGCCGTCCACCTCTACGTGGAAGGTGCGTCCCGGAAAGACGGAGCCGACCCGGGCCTCGATGGCGTAAAGGCCGGAGCGCTGAACGTCCGCGGTGTAGGCGAGCCACTCGCCAGCGGCCAGCCACCGGATGGTGTAGCCGCCCTCTCGAGACTCCTTGATGTCGACGTCGTCTCCTCTGAAGACGGCATGGCCTTGCTCGTTGCCCGGCGTGGTGTCGAAGTATCCGACGCCCTGGCCACCCAGGTCGTACTCCTCGGCCTCGATCGCACCGGGGATCGGGTGCGGGACACCGCCATAAGCCCACGTGCGTCCGTCGATCACCGCCAACCACTTGAAATCCATGAAGTCCTCGGAGCCCATCACCACGCGCAGCACCTGGATTCCGGCCGCAAGTTCGATACCCCCAACGCGCACGGTCTCGTACGTATCCCATTCCGGCACCTGAGGCACTGCAATGGGCCCGGTCACGTCGCGACCGTCCACCTCGACGTGGAACGTGCGTCCAGGAAACACGGACCCGACCCGGGCCTCGACAACGTAGATGCCTGGCCGCGCAAGGTTCGACGTGTACGCCAACCACTCGCCCCCGGCGAGCCAGCCGATGGTGTGTCCGCCTTCCCGGGACACCTTTATGTCCACATCGTCGGTGCGGAACACGAAGACGTCTTGCTCGTTGCCCGGCGTCGTGTCGAAGTATCCGGTGCTCTGACCACCCAGGTCGTAGTGCTCGGCCTCGATGCGACCGGGCAGGGGATGCGGGGTACCGCCGAAGGCGCCACGGACCGAATCGTAGCGGTATCGAGCCAGGGACCTTCCCCACGTGACCAGGATCTGGCCATCCGGCTGAACATCCACGTCGGACGGGACTGTCAGCACGCCGTCAGGGCTCCGCATGTACACGACACCGTCGACTCCGAAGTTGCGGTCCACCGTGCCGTCGGCTCTGTATTGGACCACCACCGCGTCGTCGACGGTCATCGGGAACGCCAGGTTGAATGATCGCCCCACTGCGACAATTTTGCCGTCGACCTGCAGGTCCAGCGCGGTCATCGAGGACCACTCATGGATAGTCGTTCTGACCATGCCCCCGTTGTTGAAGGAGGCGTCGAGGGACCCGCTTGGCAAGTAGCGGGCGAGGACGAAATCATCGGGGACGTTGAGCCGGTTTGCTCCCCCGAGGCCGCCGGCGACGATCTTCCCGTCCGGCTGGATGAGCAGGTCGACCACGCTGTCTCTGCGGCCCCCGAAGTCGGTGTACACCACGCCACCACTTCCAAAGCTGAAGTCGAGGGTTCCGTCGGGCTGGTACCGGACGAGCATGAAGTCAGGTCGGAGCGACGTGGGGCCGAACCCCTGACCGGCCACGATGATCTTCCCCCCGGGTTCAGCCACCACTGCGTTCGCCGCCTCGTCACCCCGGATGTTGGTCACAACTACCCCTGCGTTGCCGAACGTGGAGTCGAGGCTGCCGTCCGCGTTGTAGCGCACGACCTCGAAGTCGATGTCCCTCACGCGCACCGACCCCACTAACAAGATGCGGCCATCAGCCTGCAGCGCCACATCGCTGGTCCCGAGGGGAGTGACCACCGAACCTCCACCGCCGAAGGTCGCGTCGGGTGAGCCGTCGGCGTTGTAGCGCGCCAGCACGTTGGACGAAAACGATAAGGAGCTTTCCGTCCCGCTGAAGAAGGACCTTGTCACCGGAGACGCCCCGGACGACCCCGTTGTCTCCGAAGGTTGCATCAAGGGACCCATCGACGTTGTGCCGCGCCAGCGTTTGACCCACGACGATAATCTTGCCGTCTGGCAGCAGGACGGACTTCGAACTCGCGCCCTGTGTCAGAGCGATTCCCGAAACTCCGAACCGCGGGTCCAGGGTGCCGTCGGGTAATCCGAGCCACCCAGGAGGGCGTCCGAAGGCGTTGCCCGAGCCGACACCGACTAAGAGGGCCAAGAAGAGCCATCGACCGACTCTTCGGCAAAGGTGGCACCCCTCCTCCATCCGCCCCACGACCGCACGTTCGACCCTCAACTTCAGTCTCATGCTTTACCTCCCAGCAGGCGACCATCCATTACCTGGGGCCTCGCAGTCAGGACGATTTCACGGGTTTCGGAGAAGTGGTCAACGCAGCGTTTCGGATTCAGGCGAGCACGCGCCAAACCGGCACAGACGTAGCCATCGGCAGGGGCACTGTGGAATTGCTCGGCGGCTTACCCGGTATGCCAGACCTGAACGAACAACTGCTGCAGCTGAAGGGTTATGACGAGGGCGTCAAGGTCTGGTCGGCCTCCTTTGAGAGTATAAGGACCGATGTGAGACGTTCTGGATAGTGCCTGTCCGGCTGAACTGTTATGATCTGACGAAATGTCTTCGGGTCCTGTGCGGCGTTGCCACAAGTGCTCACAAACGGTACCTGCCGCGGCGCCAGTCTGTCCCTTCTGTTCAGCTCCGCTGACTGTCAGTCTCTCTACGCGGACCGCCCCGGAGCCTGAGCTGGCGCCCCCGACTGTGGATGAAGGCGGTTTCCCGGAGGGGGCTCTGCTGGCCGAGCGTTATCGGATCGCGTCCTTGCTGGGGCGAGGCGGGATGGGTGAAGTCTATCGAGCGTACGACACTCTCCTGCGTCAGACCGTGGCGATCAAAGTATTCTTTGATAACAGAGCCGATGACGCGGTGGAGCGATACCGCAATGAGGTGCGCATGGCGCGCACGGTCACGCACCCGAACGTCTGCCGCGTTTACGACATTGTTCTGGCTGAAGGCCATCACTTCATCTCGATGGAGTACATTGATGGCGAGGATCTTCGGACGCTGCTGCGAAGGGTCGGTCGCCTCTCCGAAGACAAGGGTATGGAGTTCGCGCGCAGAATTTGCGCCGGACTTGCCGCAGCGCATGAGCGCGGAGTTCTGCATCGGGACCTGAAGCCGGCCAACATCATGGTTGACAGTCGGGGGCGGGTTCGCATTACGGACTTTGGTCTGGCGGCGTTCGCCTCGCAGATCCCAGCGCGCGATCTGCGCAGCGGTACTCCTGCGTACATGGCTCCTGAGCAGCGCGAGGGGCGGGAAGTAACGATACGGAGCGATATTTATTCGCTGGGCCTCGTACTGTTTGAAATCTTCACAGGCAGGAGTCGTACCAGCGCTGACTTCGCTCCGAACGCCCTTATCGAGGGGTTGAACCCGGAGATCGAGCGCGTGATTCTCTGGTGCCTGGAAGATGACCCGCGCCGTCGGCCGGGGAGCGCGCTGGCGGTCGCGATGTCGCTGCCGGGGGGCGACCCCATCCTTAACGCCATTGCTGCAGGCGAAACTCCTTCTCCAGAGATGGTGGCGGCCTCGCGGGGGAAGGAGGGGCTGCAGCCTGCAACTGCCTGCGTTTGCTTTGCCGCACTGATCCTCGTGCTGGCGGGCCTTGCGGTGGGCATGAGCAGGTTCAGTCTGCTGAGCAAGGCTCCGCTCGGGATCCCGGCACCCGCGCTCGCCTTCCGCGCTCAGGAACTACTGCGTGAGCTCGGTTATCGCGAGGAACCAAGAGGGATGGCTTACGGGTTTGCGTGCTGTGACCTCAGGGTGTTCGATTTCCTGGAGCGGCTGCACGCCGCCGACCGCGACAACATCCTCGCCACTCATCAGCCGCCCGTGATCCGTTTTTGGTATCGGCAGCACCGGGACCGCTTCCGCGCAGTTCCTCTTTCGATCGACAGCAACGGAGTAGTAACGTGGGATTCACCGGCCAACAACCAAGGGGGGATGGTTCGCGTCGTGCTCGACGCAAAAGGAAGGCTCAACGCCTTGGAAGCCAGAGCGACATCTGCGACGGAGGACTCCGCGGCCGCTCCGGATTGGGCTCCTTTATTCAGGATGGCAGGACTAGCGCCCGACCGGTTCAACGCCGTAACTCCGACAGCTGTGCCGCAACTACCTTTTGACCTTCGAATGGCGTGGAACGGAAGTTATGCGGAGGGGCTGCGGGAGCCCGTGCGGGTGGAAGTCGCGTTCTTTCGCGGGAGGCCAGTCTTCTTCAGTGTGGCAGGCTCATGGCAGCAGGGCGACGCTTCCGGTTTTGGAGATGATGCGGGTCTGGGCGCGACGGTCGCAAGACCGCTGGACAGTTCCGCCACGCCGATTGTAATCTTCATGTGCGTGCAACTTCTGGCGTGGGTGATCGGTGCAGTTCTGCTGGCCCGGCGCAACCTGCGGCAGGGCCGCTCTGATAAACGAGGCGCGGCATTGGCAGCTGCTCCGCTGGTCCTTTACATCTGCTCATGGGCTCTGAAGGCAACGCACATCGACGATTCCTTCTGGGAATTCAATCTTTTCTCCATGGCGCTGCTCGTTACGGGCGCTCTTACCGTGATGGTTTGGGTGTTCTATGTAGCTGCGGAACCGTATATGCGACGCCGGTGGCCCGACTGCCTGATTTCATGGACTCGCGTGCACACGGGCCGCCTGCTCGATCCCCTCGTCGCATCGCACATCCTGGTTGGGGTGCTCGCACAGGTCACCGTTTTCTTTGCGGGCTTCGCGTTGATCACAGCGCTTTCCAGAGGCCGTGCTGTGTTCATGACCCCCAGCATCGATTCCCTGATTGACGACGCGAGGTTTGCTGCCGCAATGTTCGAAGTTCCCGGACGCTGCAGCGCTGAGTTGGTGGAGTTTCTAATCTCGATTGTTCTGCTGCGCTTCCTGGTTCGAAAGCTGTGGCTTGCCGACGTGATCGGAGCGGGGCTGCTGGGCGGCGCGATGGTCACTCCCTGGCTCAACGCACATCCGCTCGCGGTAGGCTACAACTGCATCGCGGTGTACAGCCTGCTGGTAGTGCTGCGACGGTTCGGCTACCTTGCGGTCTGGGCGGCTCTCGGCACGCAGATGATGCTTTTAGTGCTGCCGATTTCTCTGCATTCGTGGTATGCGGGACGATCGGTGATCGCGCTACTTTTTCTTGCCTGCCTGGGCGGCTGGGCGCTGTGGGTGATCCTCCGCCCGCATGCTCATCAGGGGGATCCGAGCGCGCGTTCGACGCACCCTTGAGGCCACCGCAACTGCACTTTCTCTCGCAGCATCGTTGCCGTACGACGTTCACGATTGGCCTGCGCCGGATACGTGTGGGCGGCGCCCAAATAGCTAGCGATATTCGGTAATATCGGCAGCAATCTCTATTCGAACTTGATCCGAAGCGGACCTTATCGTGCGGGTACGCGCGTGCTTCATCCCAACGCTTACGGACACGAAGGTGTGGCATAGCTGAACGGTGCGTTCATCGATATCTGCCGCACGTACACTGCCCCGGCGCGTTTTGTCGCCTATGGGTACTCATTGCAAGCTTTTCAGCAGGCTGCCGGTGCGTTAGCTAAGGCGGCCGGGAATGCCGGTGGTTGTCTCTGGAAGTAGATGCCGTACCTCTTCGAAAACAGTTCAGGCGGCACACCCTGCCCGGCCAGAGAGGGAAGTATGTCGCGCACAAAATACATCTCGTGCGCGATGTCGTCCTTGGTAAGGATATGCCCCCGCGACTCGCACGCGAAAAAGTCCTTAACCCGCAGATATGTCTGCTGAGAGATGTTGATGCAGTTCTCCGAGCCGCTCGACTCCATCCGGGAACTCAGGTTCACCGACTCGCCCCAGACGTCAAACGCGAACTTCCGGATTCCTACAACTCCGGCGATCACTGGACCGGTGTGCACGCCAACCCTCACGCCCCACCCTGGTCCCTTGTCCCTACGTGCCTTCACCGCTTCCACCATCTCGAAAGCTGCCATTACCGTATCCACAGGATGAGACGATGTGCGTGCGGGCATGCCCCCAACGCACATATAGCTGTCACCTATGGTCTTGAGCTTCTCCAACCCATACCGAGTGGAGATGTTATCAAATGCAGTGAAGTAATCATGTAGCAGATACACCAGATCTTCTGCGGACAGATTCCGAGTCGAATTACTGAAGCCTACAAAGTCGGTAAAGAGAATCGTGACGTCCTCGAAGTACTTCGGATCGACGAAATCTTTGGCCCGTAACTCATCCGCAATTTGCGACGGGAGAATGTTCAGGAGCAGGGAGTCAGAGACGGCCTTCTGCTTTTCCATTTCCACATGGCGCTTTTCCAATTCGACGCTGGCCCGGGTCAGTTCGTCCCGAGCCACACGCAATTGCGTGCTCATGTGATTGAAAGTCACTGCGACCTGGGCCAGTTCATCCGCGGAGGCGATCGGAATCTGGTACTCGTAGTTTCCGCTACCCACCATTGCGGCCCCGACGTGGAGATCCTTCAGTCCACGAGCGACATGCTTCGAAAGCCGGACCGCAACAAAGATCGACGTCACGCCCGAGGCGAGGAAAATGAAAATGGCCAGGCGATCCGCCACTGAACCCACGGCGTAGTAAGTGGCGCTGGTTTCATCCACGCGCTTCTTCTCGGATTCGAGCAACTGTGGCACGGTCTGTTGCAGCAGGTGCTGGCTAATTGGATCTCCGCGCAGCGCCAGTTCCGTAATGGCGACTGAGTAATTCACTCCGAAGTTGCGATAGAAAGCGACCCACGAATTTGCAAGCGAGTCGAACTCTGTCCCGAACGCACTGACGGCCGCGCGGATCTCGGGACCCGAAAGCGCCTCAAGAGCCTTCACCTTGCTCCGGATTTCGTCCATCTGCGAGACGAAGTTAGCAACGTCGGCTGAGCTTGCGCCAGCCCCAGATTCCGTGATGGCCTGGTTCAGCATCGCGATCTGTTTCTGCTTATCGTTCAGCCGCAGGTTAACGTCCGCAATTAGGATCTGGCTGGAAATAGCGCGACGCAGGGCCTCGACCGACGTCTTACGCTTTTGATTGCTGATGGCGTAGACGCCCAGGTTTAGGGCGAACAAGCCCAGGATGACCATAAATGAAAGGACAAGCCGGTCCCGAATCGTCAACTGGCCGCCGTTCCGGAGCCATCCGGTGAGCTTGCGTGAGCCTAGCGTAACGGATATCCCTTTTCGCCGGGCAGACGGCCATCGATCTTAAGGATCTTCAACTCTTTCGGTACCTTGGTTGCTTCCATAAACGCCACAGACCCCGGGATTGCGGAGACCAGTTCAGTTGCCATCTCGCTCGAATAGACAATCTTGGGTCCGGCCGAGAGTTCGGCACGAAATACTTTGGAAATCCAGTACTGGCGATACTGGGCTTCCGTCATCTGATAGATATCGCGGAGGACGATGTCGCGCTCACGAACTGCGGGAGCGCGGATCAGCAGTGTAACCCGCAAATTACTCGACCAGAACTGCCGCTCCCCGAGAAAGAGCTTGCGCACCTCGGCAAAGGTTAGGTTCTCAATAGGCAGATCGGGCCTGACCACAATAGCGACATCGGCCGCCGATGCGGCTCCGCAACTTGCCAGAAGCAGGCTGAAACCGAGCACGAGTTGTTTGATAGTGATCACGTTAGAAGGTGAAACTTGTTTGGGCGTAGATCCCGTTGATACGCGGGAGACCGACTCTCTTTTGGTTCCGATATTCCAGCTTCAGAGCGGCGAAACTGGATATATCGTAGCGTAGGCCGACAGTGGATCCAGCCAGGTTCTGCACCAGGGCGAAGATCACATCACTCCGAGGAACATGGATGTACTCAAATCTGTAGTAGGGCTTGAACAGGCGCTCCCCGACTGGAAGGCGGTAAGCCGCCTGCATGTACCATGCCTGGCTTCGGAACTCCCGTTGACTGCCGACGAGTGTGTGCGTGACATTCGCGAACTCAGCGATAAACTCTGGGTTCTCCTTTTGCCACACAACATGCGCCGTCTGAATCCACTCACGTGCGGCCGGTGACGTAACCGGGGTGATCTTGTCCCGATAAAATGAGGCACCCACCTGCAGGCCGTAGGCGAAATCCGGCTTCGCGAACAGGCTCATGATCAGAGCGCGGTTATTGTTGTTATCCCCGAAGTCGCCGCCACGGCTGATCACAGTACCTCGTCCATTCCCCAGGCCCGTGCTGTAGTGCAGATTCAGGCCGGCTGCCGGAAAGGTCCCCTCCGCCAAGGCACCCAAGAAGTGGACCGGAAGCAGACTGCCGCCGAACTGTGCCATCTCGGGCCGGCTGATCGTGGTTTGCAGCCATGAGCCGTGGTGGAATGCAGTATTCCAGTAGTTGATCGGCGTATGGTATCGGCCGAACGAGACCTTGAGCTTGTCGCTCTGGTCAAAACGGATGATGCTTCGCTCTACTTCGACGTTGAAGCCCGGAGCTGCGGGAGAGCCTTGGCCTCCGTCAGCACGGGCTGTGAAGCTGATCTCGCCGAAGAAGTTCACTCGCTGAGAAAGCGCGGAGGTCATGTGCAGAATAAACTGCCCTTCGCTGAAGCCGCTGCGATCGCCTTTTCGGTCCGTTGCCGCAAAATTGATATCGCTGAAGCCGGACAGGTGGAGCGCGGGGTAGGTGCTGGTGGCGTCCGATAAAGGCACTGCGTCGTGATCGTGCGGGGCGGCAGGTCTCTGAGTGCCGGTAGCGGCAGGTGCAGGCGATTCGATCATCGCAGCGGTGGTCGGGGATGGAGCGGGCAGGGGATTCAACCGCGGACCCTTCTCAGTCTCGAGTTCGTTGACCCGCTTCTCCAGTTGATCAATCCGCTCCATCATGGCGCGGATGAGGGTGCGGTCGTGGTCGTCCGGCGGGGTGACCTGAGCCGCTGCCGCCTGAGTGATTATGACGTATCCCACGGCCACCAGACCAGGAATGATTCGAGACAACATTGGGATCTTCATTGAGAATCGTAGCCTCCTGGAGGGCCAGGCGCGGACAAGTCCTTCATTATAGATGTTCGGCATCGCAAAGCCGTTTAGTGTTCGCGCCCTAGCTACGGCACCCGTGTGATTGGCACTCTGATCATATGGTTCACGGCCTCAAAGCCGGAGGGCGCGCCTTGATCGATGCCAAACGAGGTCCATTCCTCGAACGCGTCGCTCTTTGCGGCAACCTGCTGATCCATTGACAGTTGGCCCATCCATCTCTACAATCCGCACGTTAAGTCGTGATATCGGCAGCCAAAGTGAGATGCCTTCGAGGCAAGGCTTCCGAATGAACAGCGTGGATCGCCCCGTCCACGTCCTCGTCCGCAAACATCACCTGCGGATCTTAACCGGATGTCCGAACGCAGATCGGCCAGACACTCTGCGGCCGTCCTACCGTCTGCTTCCGCCAAGAGCATGGCAGGGCAGCTTGTCCCGACAGTGACGAACCCCGTGCAGAGGTGCCTTCGCGAGCGACCAGAAAAGTCAGACTGGGAATCGAATATACTTTTCCGGGTATGGCCCTATCGAATATGGTTCCGATCTTCGAACCCAACGCAACTCAATACTCTGTGAATAACGCGCGCGTACTCGGACAAGCCGCAACAGTAGCATATCGTGACGAGGCCACAATTAAATCGTGGGCAAACGCAAACGGTTTCGGAGCCGAGTCCCTGCAATGCTTCTCTCAGGGCAATCAGAATCCAGTCGCGCTTTGCGATACACAAGGCTTCATCGCAGAGACCGATCTTGCTGTGATCGTCGCTTTTCGCGGTACTGAGCCGAAGCAGCTTGTTGATTGGTTGAGCGACGCACAGATCCGTCATTCGGCGTGGGGTACAAGTGGCGCTAAGGTACACGACGGTTTTGCCAAGGCGCTCGGTGCTGTCTGGGGAACTATCGGTGTTTTGCCCGAAAGGCTACAAAACCTCGGCAACAAGTCTGTCTGGATTACCGGTCACAGCCTCGGCGGCGCGCTCGCGGAACTCTGCG
>JAOAPO010000286.1 GCA_025462945.1 Bryobacterales bacterium | reverse complement strand
CAAGCTGGCCTTCTACTATTCGCACAAGATTAGCAATGGCTGGACCGGACCTGACGACTTGCCGAGTCCGCTCACGGCAGTGCGTCGAGGCAGGGGCAATCAGCCGACGGCTCGCCTGAACTACTATCAGAACTTCACGCCGACGATGATGTTCAATCTGGGTGTCGGTTTCATTCGCAACTACAACGCCGACGTTGCTCTCTCAAGCGTCCTCGAATACGATGCCGTTAAAGAGCTGGGCTTTTACGGCGGGGCGCCGACGAACTTCAGCGGCGTCTACGCGACAGGGTTTCCGCGAATCAGCGGCATCAGCGGCAACCTTGGAGGCGGACCGAACATCGGACCCGTGAACGCGAACCTCTATAATTCGCAGAAGCCAAGCGCGGTAAGCAGCCTTACGTGGGTGAAGAATAATCACACGTTCAAGTTCGGCGGAGAATGGAGGAAGGACGCCCACAGCGATCCAAATGTGCGCGGGAGCCAGGGGATCATGACCTTCAGCAACGCACAGACCTCGTTGCCAAATGTGAATCCCACAGGCGGCACGCTCGGTTTCGCCTACGCAAGCTTCCTGCTGGGGATGGTCAACAGCGGGACAGTATCAACGCCGCAGGAACCGCAGTTCCGCAAGGTGTCCTGGGGAACGTTCGCTCAGGACAGCTGGAAAGTATCGCGCCGCCTAACCCTCGAGATCGGCTTGCGGTACGACTATCAACAGGCGCTCACCGAACTGTGGGATCGTATCGCGGCATTCGACCCCAACGTCAGCAACCCGACAGCAGGCGGCCTCAAGGGTGGCATCGCCTATGCCGGCAAAGGGCCGGGGCGCTGCAATTGCCAGTTCAGCAAGGCGTATGCGGCCGGCATTCAGCCCCGCCTCGGCTTTGCCTATCGACTTGGCGAGAAGACGGTAATACGCGGCGGCTGGGGCATCAGCTACGGGCAGACGGCGAACTACGGCTACATCAGCAACGTGCCAATCATCGGCGGTGTTGGCAACTACAATCAGCTGTCCTTCGTCTCCCCCTCCAGCGCCGAGCCAGCGTTTACCCTCAAGGGCGGGATGCCTTACAAGGCGTCAGATCTATACCCAACTACACTCAATCCGGGCGTCCGCCCCAACCCCGGCACTCTCGACCCGCCGCCCTATTGGCTGGATCCGAACGGCGGGCGTCCCCCGCGTATCAACCAGTGGAGCTTCGGCGTGCAGCGCGAGATCAACCGGAACCTGGTTGTAGAGGCAAGCTACGTTGGCAACCGCGGTGTATGGCTGCAATCAACCTCGTTGATCGACCTGAATGCAGTCACTCCTGAAGGCCTGCAGGCGAAAGGTATCGATTTCGCCAGTGCCGGTGATCGAAACTTGTTGACGCTGCCCCTCAGTTCAGCACAGGTGCAGGCGCGTGGCTTTAAGGCTCCTTATGTCGGCTTCCCACTGACCAACACCCTGCTACAGAGCCTGAAGCCGTTCCCTCAGTTCTCCAACATCCCGGTTCGCTGGTCTCCTCTTGCCAGCAGCTGGTACGACTCGCTGCAGACCAAAGTCACAAAGCGCTATTCCCATGGGCTGGACGCCTCGGTCGGTTTCGTTTGGCAGAAGGAACTGTCACTTGGCGCGGACGGCGGAACGATCAACGATGTTTTCAACCGCCGTAATCAGAAGACCATCTCGCCGGAATCGACTCCGTACATCCTCGTCGTCGCGCTGAGCTATCAAACGCCCGCGTTCACGGCGAATCGTGGGCTGCGGCTCGCGACGGGTGGCTGGACTGTGGGAACGATTCTTCGCTACCAGAGCGCGAATCCGATCGCGGTCCCCGGCGCCCAGAACAACCTTGCAGCACAGCTGGGCCGTGGCACGATCGCCAATCGTGTACCCGGCCAGCCGCTGTTCCTGAAGGACCTCAATTGCCACTGCTACGACCCCAACAACGAGTTCGTACTGAACCCCGCTGCGTGGGCGGATCCCGCCGCCGGTCAATGGGGTACTTCAGCGGCTTACTACAACGACTACAGAGGCTTCCGCCGCCCTAGTGAACAGCTCTCACTGGGCAGAAACTTCCGTGTTAAGGAGATCATGGCGGTTGAGGTTCAAGCCATGTTCTTCAATGTCCTGAACCGGACCTATCTGAACAATCCCGACTCGACCAATGCGAAAGCTACGCTACAGAGAAACGCGAATGGAACGACGCTATCCGGTTTCGGGCGAATCAACAACGGGACCACGGCGCTGAGCCCGCGGGAGGGTGTTTTGAGCCTCCGCATAAGGTTCTAGAAGTTAAAAGCGTGGGGCCCGGGTTTGCGCCCGGGCCTCCAATGTAGTTGGGGATCAATAGCTTTTTGAGGCTGGCTGCTTCGCACAAGGGAGCGCCAGCCTTTCTTCTTTTAGACGGCAACAAACTGGCGCACGTAGCGGAGTCCGAGTCGGAAGCCGGTTCGATAGCCTTCGTTCATCTCGGTACCGTCGTACCCAACGCGGTATTCGTCATCCTCATGTTCAATGTTCATGGCGCCGGTGTAGCCCTTGTCCATCAAAACCGTGAAGAACTTGGGCCAGTCGATCTGCCCTTGGCCGGGAATTCTATAGCGCCACCAGGCAGCAGGCGAGGGAGGGTTGATACCGCTCCGCTGAAGAACGTGATATCTAATTTCGGTGTCTTTCAGATGGACGTCGTGAATGCGATCGATCCAGTCGCGCGCGATCTGGTAAGGGTCCATAAACTGCCGGAGGAAGTGGGACGGGTCGAACTGAATTCCGACGTGGGGCGAACTTCCGAAGGCCTTAAAGAGAGCCTCATAGCCCATCGGCCCAGTAGCAACGTTGGGCCCTTCGGGCCAGGGCTCCCATACGATGCGAACCTTGTGTTTCTCACACAGGGCGAAGTATTGCTCCTCGTAGACGCGGCGGATCTCATCGACGTTAGCTGCGAGGTCCTTCGCCGGGTCTTTGCCAGACATAGTGCCGAGGTGGGGAACGCCAAGAGCGCCGGCCATGGCGATTACATTCCGCGTATGATCATTGACTGCTTTCCGCTTGATGGGGTCAGGATCTGTGTGGTTGGCCGTTACGCCGAGCACGGAACACACGACTCCGGATTTCTGTACAACCTGGCGCATTTGGGATATGAACGCGTCAGTGGGTTTCGCGAGGTTGCCGTTGGATTGTGCCCAGAACCCGATACTAGTGAAGCCTTCCTGCCGGGCGAACGCGACGTTGCCTTCGGAGTAGTTCACCAGGATGCCCACTTTCGGCTTCCACATGGTGCGCTGTGCGCGTAAGACGCCAGCGGCCATCGCGGCTGTCACAACCTGCCTTCTGGTCACTGAACCACCGCGGCAACAACCATCTCGAGAAGGCGGCGAACGCTGTCATCACCGCCGATTAGTCCGTCCGTGAACTGAGTGTGGGCCGGCGCTTTCCAGCTGTCTCGGGAATGGTCAGGCTCGTAGCCGAGTGGCAGCCCCGTCAGTTCCGGATTGAGTTGCTGGTCGCCAGCCGCCATTTTGTACATCACGAGGTCCAGCGAGGGAACCACATAAATGCCGGAACCGCCGGCACCGGACTTGAAGTAAGCGTCTCGGGGCGCGCCAAAGACGTGACCATCGGCGTTTTGTTCGAACATGAGTCCCATCGGTGAATGCGCGTTGTAGGGCGAAGGTTTTCCTACCATCGCGACGTACTCAGCAGGGATGATCTGCTTATTGCCCCACTTGCCTTTGTGCAGCAGAAGATAGGGCATACGCACTGCGTCAGTCGCGCGAAGGGCGATACTGCCGCCCCCCGGGGTATGCGCCAGGGTGCTGCCATTGCGATGAATAGCGTACCCCCAGGCACCGAAACCGAGGGGTCCCGCGAGCTTTTCCTGAATGTACTGCTGGAGCTCCATCCCCACCACGTTTCGCAGCACTATGGACGCGATGTGCGGAGAAGCGGAGGCATACGAATACCCTTGACCGGGCTTGGTCCAGAGCGGCGTGCGTAAAGCGGACAGGTCCTGACCAAGAGGCGTAGCCGGGCGTTCCAGCGGAGCGAGTTTCACTGACGGAAGGTTATTCACGAATCCAGGATTTGTCCCCTCGCCGTGCAGTCCGCTGGACATCGAGAGCAGCTGGCCCAGGGTAATGTCCGCTTTCGCGGGATCATCCAGGGGCATGGCTTCTGGCAGATACTTCGCGTTGAACACTTTGGTGTCGAGGCCTTCCGGAATCTGCGCCTTCTTCTCGGCAAGCATGATGCCGACCGAGACACTGGTGAAGGCTTTGCCGATCGACGCCATATCGGGATGCGCTTCGCGGTTACCCCTCCCGAAGTACTTTTCGTATACCAAATAGCCGTGGCGAACCACGATGAGTCCGCCGTGCTGGCTAGTCTCCGTTTTCTGGAATTCGAACGCCTGGTCGAGCCGCGCCAGATCCATCCCTGCGAGCTTACGAATTTTTGTCGCATCGGTCAGCGTGCGCCAGCCTCCGTCCTTGTCAGCCGGCGGGAAGTAGTCGCTCTCTGCAAAGCTCCAGGCCCCACCGGCGACGATCACCAGGCACAACGGTAGTTTCCACGAAATGTAAGTCATAGTCTCCGGTCAAGTCGAGATCAGGCGGGGAACGAAATGCTAAACGAGGATATCGCGAACTACTTCTCCGAACACATCGGTTAGCCGGAAATCTCTGCCGGCATAGCGATAGGTCAGTTTGGTATGGTCGATACCCATCTGATTGAGCATGGTTGCATGGAGGTCGTGGATTGAGACACTCTTCTCGACGGCGCGGAAGCCAAATTCGTCGGTCTCGCCATAAGAAAGGCCACCCTTGACACCCCCGCCTGCCATCCACATGGTGAAGCCGTAGGGATTGTGATCGCGGCCGTCTCCACTTTCCGAGACCGGCGTGCGTCCGAACTCGCCGCCCCACACGACCAGCGTCTCGCCGAGGAGGCCGCGCTGCTTAAGATCTTTGATCAGCGCTGCCGATGCTTTGTCCATGTCGGGGCAGCGCTCAGACAGGTTCTTGTTGATCTTCGAATGGTCGTCCCAGGGCTGGCCCGGGCCATAGTAGACGTGGACGGTGCGGACGCCTCGTTCCACCAACCGGCGAGCGAGCAGACAGCCATGGGCAAACGGAGTGTCGCCGTACTCCTGGCGGACAGACTCCGGCTCTTTTCTGATGTCGAAGACGTCAGTGGCTTCGAACTGCATGCTGTAGGCAGTCTCCATTGACCGGATTCGACCCTCCAAGTACTCGTCCTGGCCGAACTGTTGTTCGTGGCTTTGATTCATGGACTGGATCAAGTCGAGTTGGCGACGCTGCGAGTCCTTATCGAGGTCTTTGTTCTGCAGGTAGCGGATC